>JAPPNO010000015.1 GCA_028873845.1 Gemmatimonadota bacterium
GACGGTGACGGTGATGTTGTGTCTGGCCATGTCCCTACCCTCCCGCCGGCGTGTGGGCGGAGGCGCGCGAGAGCGCTTTGCGGATGGCCCGTCCGGTGAGCACGCGGGCCATGTTTCTCTTGTATTCGACCGAACCGCGGCGGTCGGCGACGGGATCGGTGGCGTCGGCGGCGGCCTGGGAGGCGGCCGCGATGACGTCGTCGGCGTCGGGGGCGCGGGTGATCGCGTCGCGGACGCGGCGGAAGGCGCCCCGCAGGCCGCCCGGGTCCATGAGCGTCGCGCCGGTCAGCACCTCCTCGGCGCCCGAGGCCCGGATGGGCGCCATGCCGAGGTTGGTGAGGCCGACACCGGCCTGGCTGACCTTGCCGTTCCCGTCGAGGGTGAGCTGCACGGCCACCCCCGCGACCGCGTAGTCGCCGACCTTGCGTTCGAGCTTGAGGTAGGCGCCGCCGCTGTGGGAACCATCACCCCCACCGGGCGCCGGAATGCGAATTTCGGTCAGGATCTCGCCGGGCTCGAGCGCGGTCATGAACAACCCGTGGAAGAAGTCGTCCACCCCAATGCTGCGCTCGCCGTCCGGCCCGGTCGCGACCATCTGCGCCCTCAGCGCGATCATCGTCGCCGGATGATCATTGGCCGGATCCCCATGCGCCACATTCCCGCAGATCGTGGCGCGGTTCCGCACCAGCGGGTCGGCGATGACCTTGGCCGTATCGAGCAGGATCGGGTGTTCGGCCACCACCGCGCTCTCCTCCAACGCCGTCTCGGTCACCAGCGCCCCAATCCGCAGATGACCGCCCTCCTCGGAGATCGAATCCAGCCCGGGCACCCGCCCGATGTCCACGATGTTCGCCGGCGTCGCCAGCCGCAGCTTGAGCATCGGCAGCAGGCTCTGCCCGCCCGACATGACCTTGGCGTCGTCGAGCTCGCCCAGAAGCGAAAGCGCCTCCTCCAGGCTGCCGGGTGCGTGATAGTCGAATGGTGGGGGAATCATCGGCTGACCTCCTTGGGTGGTGCGGTCTGGCAGCGCGCGCCCGCAGCCGCGCCGGACGCCGCGCTCAAGTGCTTGATGTGTAAAGCGGAGATTACATTTTGTAATCCATGATTGACATTTTCACGTTCACGAAGCCAGTTCCTTCTCCACAACCTCCGTAAACTGCTTGAACATCTTCTTGCTCACATGCTGCATCATCCCCCGCCCGAGCTGGGCCAAAATCCCCGTCACCGCCACACTCGCCTCCACCGTTACCTCCGTCTCCCCCGGCCCCAGCTCCACCACCCTGCTCGTCATCCGCATGTCCGCATTCCCCATCCCCGCCTTCCCCTGCCCCCTCGCCCGCACCGATGCCGACCGGTTCTCCTCGTCCAGATCGAACTCCACCGTCCCGTCATACGCCGCCGACACCGGCCCCACGCTCACCCCCATCCCCCCCTTGTACGTGTTCTCGTCCACCTTCTCCGTGATCTTCGCGCCGGGCAGCGCCGCCGCAACCCGTTCCGGATCAATCAGAAACGCCCAGACCTCGTCGGCCGGGGCGTTGACGGTGAACTTCTCCTCGATCTTCACGAGCGGTGCAGCATGGGAAGAAGGGCCTCCAGAGACTCCAGGTTGTGAGCCGGGACAAGGTCGTCGATGTGCGGCAGCGCGGCCCTCATGCCTCTGGCCTCGGGGCGGTACCGCGGATCGCCCATCAGCGGGTTCAGCCAGATGACGCGCCGGGCGCGCCGCCGGATCAGCAGCAGCGCCTCCTCCAGAGCACCAGTGTCGCCCCGGTCGAGGCCGTCGCTGAAGATCAGGACCGATGTATCACCCGCAACCACCTGGCGCAAGTAATCATCGGCGAATTCGCGCAGGCACTCGCCGATCCTCGTCCCCCCCGACCAGTCCTCGACATTCCGGGCAAATCGGCGCAGCGTCGCGGCCACGTTCCCGGCGGTGATCCACGGAGTCAGCCGGGTGAGTGACGTGTTGAACGCGAAAACCTCGGTCCTCGGCGCGACATGCCCCAGCGAGAGGACGAAAGTCAACAGAAAGCGCGTATAGGGGTCCATCGACCCACTGGTGTCGCACAGCACCACCAGATGGGGGCGTTCCACCGCCCGTTCGCGCCGCGCCAGATCCACCAGTTCCCCCCCCTGCGCCAACGAGCGCCGGAAGCTCCGCCGGATGTCGATCACCCGTCCCCGCGCCGACGCCACCAGCCGCCGGCTCCGGCGCGTCGCGATCCGTCTAACCGCTTGCGACAGAAGCCGCTCCATCTCGGCCAGCTCCTCCTCGGTGCACAACTCGAAGGACCTGCGGCGGAGCACCGCGCGCGGACTGTAGCCGGGGCGCCCACCGCCGGATTCAGCCGCCTGCTCAACCCCCGCCGACCGCTCCCGCTCCAGTCTGCGGGCCAACGATTCTAGTGGGTTGCGATCACCGGGCCAGGTTCGGGGTGCCTGACGCGGGCCGCTCGGCCGCCGGCGTCGCTCCGGGGGCTTCCCCAGCCGCCAGCACCGCTCGAAGACCGCGTCGAAGACACCCCACGCCCGCCGCTCGATCTTCAGGCTGGCCCTCAGTCCCAGCCGCACCTCCTCGCGGTCTCCGATGTCGACGTGCCCGAGCGCCACCGTGCCATCGATTTCGTCGCCGGGGGTGACGGGCACACCGGCTCCCCGCAGCTCGCCCGCGAAACGGACAAGATGGACGACCAGATCGCCATCGCCCCCTTGCGGGGCGGTAGTCCCGTGTATTAGCTCGTTGGGGATCATGTTACCTTATCGTGGCTTCGATTGAGCGTCGCTCACCAACGGCAACCCGGAAAGGATGGAAGCATCATGCATCACGGCACATCGGTAAGATACTCCCCACGGAGACGTCCTGGAGTGGGGCGCTTCCTGTCGCTGACGGGAATCGTACTTATCGGCGCGCTCACCACCGCGTGCGATGAGGATCCGACGCCGCCCGTCGAGGGTTCCGTCAGCGGCACGGTGACGCTCGAGGGAGCGGCGCTCAGCGGCGTCAACGTCACGCTCTCCGGCACCGTCGGTGACATGTCCGCGACGACGGGCGGGGACGGCGGCTACAGCTTCTCCAACGTGATCGAGGGATCGTACACGGTCACGATCAGCGGCTTTCCGTCGGACACCGAGTTCGACGCGACGGCTTCGGTCAGCATCACCCCGGGTTCGCGGAACGCGACGGCGGACTTCGCCGGAACGTACATCCGCACGGCCAGCGTCTCGGGCTCGGTCATGGTCGAAGGCATGGGACTCGCCGGCATCATGGTGGCTCTGACCGGGACGGAATCCCAGACCGCGACGACCGGTGACGACGGGGCCTTCTCGTTCAGCAACCTGCGGATGGGCGAGTACACGGTGGAGATGTCGGGGTGGGATCCGGACCGATACGTCTTCGAGAACACCTCGGAATCGTTCTCCGTCAGCGTCGGCGAGCAGAAGATGGTCGATTTCATGGGGACCCGGAGGGAGTACACCTTCCAGGTGGCGATCGAGAACATCTCGGTCCCCTACCCCTACTCCGCCAGCGGGTTGTTCGCGGTTCCGGTCGGCGCCATGGAACCCGGGCCCCTTCTGCCGGGCAACGCCTACGCCTTCGAGTTCGAGGCCGGGCCGGGGAACTACCTGTCCTTCGCCACGATGATGGTGCATTCGAACGACCTGTTCTACGCACCCGGCCCTGGGGGCATCCCCCTCTGGAACGGCCACGAGCAGATCACCGGCGACATCACCGACCAGATCATGCTGTGGGACGCCGGCACCGAAATGAACGAGGAGCCCGGAGAGGGGCCTAACCAGCCGTTGCAGGGCGGGCCCGATTCCGGGGAGGCCGATCCGAACCCATTGGTGCGGCTGGCCGACGACGAATGGGAGACGCTGCCGGCCGTGGACTCCGTGATCCGGGTCACGCTCGAATCCACCGGACCCACGACCTTCCGGGTCACCATCGAGAACATCAGCCTCGATCATACGCTGATCACGGTCAGGGGCCTGTGTCTGGAAGTGCCGCTCGCCCCGGGTGTCTTCGTCGTGCACCACGGTCCCAATCCGCTCTTCGCGCCCGGCGCGCCCATCAGCGCCCACCCCGTCGGCGCCCACGGACTGGAGGCCCTGGCCGAGGACGGCAACATCACCATGCTGGCGGGCGCCGTCCAGATGGGCACCGGGCTGTTCAACCTGATCGCGCCGGGGATCTACGCCTCCCACGCCGACCCGGGTCTGCTGTTCCACCCGGGAACGACCGCGAGCCCCGGCGTCGAGGCCATGGCCGAAGACGGCAACCCGGCGATTCTGGGCGCCGAGGTGCTGCTGACCGGGGGATTCCGGAGCGCCGGAGCTTTCGCGATTCCGATCGGAGAGATGATGCCGGGGCCGCTCTTCCCCGGTGGGGCGTACGGATTCGAAGTGACCGCCGTCCACGGCGAATACCTGTCCTTCGTCTCCATGCTGGTCCAGACCAACGACCTCTTCTTCGCTCCGCCGCCGGAGGGCATCTCGCTCTTCCCGGACGGCCAGCCGCTGCAGGGCGACGTGACGAGCATGGTCATGCTCTGGGACGCGGGCACCGAGGTGAATGAGAAGCCGGGCGTCGGCCTGTTCCAGGCCCCCCGTCAGCTGGCACCCAATACGGGAATGGACGAGATGGGGATGGTCCGGCTGCTCGATGACGAAATGTTCACCTACCCCGAGACGGGCCAGGTGATCAGGGTGACGGTCAGGCTGAAGGGCTGACTCCGTCCCCGACCGAGAAGGCGGGAAGCCCGGCGGCGCTGAAGGCTGGCGTCGCCGGGCTTTCCCTTTGTTCCTTAACCACAAGGACGCGATCCGCCATGTAGTCGGCAATCTGGATCGGATCGAGATCACCGCGCCGGACCTGTGCAATATCCACGCTCTGCTGGCACACGAGCTGATCACCGACCCGACCCTGCTGGGCGGCCTGCGCCAAATGCCCGTGGCGATCGGCAGGTCCACCTACACCCCACCGGACGACCCCTTGAGCATCGGGGACGAGTTCGACACCCTCGTCCACACGGCCGGCCGGATCGAAGACCCCTTCGAACAGTCGTTCTTCCTGCTCGTTCACATTCCGTACCTGCAACCGTTCGCCGACGTGAACAAGCGCACTTCGCGAATCGCGTCCATCATCCCGCTCCTGAAAGCCGATCTGGCCCCGATGTCCTTTCTGGCCATCGACGACGCCGACTACATCCGGGGACTGCTGGGCGTCTACGAAATGAACGACGTTTCGCTCCTGCGGGAGGCGTTTGTCAACGGCTATGTCGCGTCGGCGGAACGATACCGGTACCTCAGGCCGGAGATCATCGACCCAGCAAAGGGCGGACTCGAATACCGCCGCTTCACCCGGTCGGCGGTCCGGCGCTGTGTCCTGGTTTGGCGAGCGTTCCGACCCGAGTCGATCCGCCGCCTGATGGACGAAGCCGACATCCCGACCGAAGACCGCGACTCGCTGGCCGACCACATCAGGCGCTGCTTCTGCGGGCTTACGGAGTCCAACGCGGTGTGCTACGGGTTGCGGCCCGAAGCGTTGGCGGGGCTGGAGCTAAATCCTCCAGAGGAGCATCGCCGCCCACACGGTCGCGGCCAGCGCGCCACCGTAGCACGGCACCTTGAGCAGCCCTGAAAAGCGCCTCAGCCCCAGATCCATCAGCGTGTGACGGATGCGGTGTCCGCAGTGGACGAAGGAGAGCGCGAGCACGCCGAGCAGCGCCAGCTTGACCGGCCACCACCCCACCGCCGCCGCGAACCGCGCCGTCCTTTCGGCGGCCACCGCCGCGTCACCGCCGGCGGGCAGCAGAAACCCCGTCACCAGCACGAAGGCCGGCACGAAGAGCGCCGCCATCACGCCCCCGGCCGAAAACAGGGCCCACCAGAAGGCTTCGTCGGAACGCTTCATCGGAGCACCCACCAGACGATCACGGCCGTCACCGTGAGCCACGGCCCGTACCCCATGACCACCGCGGCCAGCGGCGCGGGCAGCTTCTTCTCGCCCAGGTACATCGGCATCGCCTGCGGCACGGCGCCGAACCAGGTGATCGAGTGCCACACGGCCGCGATCAGCGCGACCACGTGCGCCAGCATCCAGCCCGGCCCGCTCAGGGCGTTCAGCCACTCGGCGAAGGCGGCCTCGCCCCCCCCGAGCCTGCCGAGCGTGACGAGGAGCACGATCAGGTAGCCCGCCACGAAGAAGCTGGTGAGCTCGCGCACCATGAAGCGGATGTAGCCGGGGCGCTCGAGGAACCAGGCCCAGCCGTGGGGGCGGTGGTACCGGCCGCTCACACCCCGGCCCCCTTCGGCGCGACGAACCGCTTGAAGAACTCCTGCGCCCCCACCGCCTTCGCCTGCTGGATCGCCCCCGCCGGGTCCACATGCTTGGGACACACCACCGTGCACTCGCCCACGAAGGTGCAGCCCCAGATCGCCTCGCCCACCAGCATGACATCGAGCCGCTCGGCCTGGCCCTGGTCGCGCGAGTCCTTGTTGTAGCGGTGGCCGAGCGCGAGCGCGGCGGGGCCCAGGAACTCGTCCTCGTGGCCCGCCACCGGACAGGCCGCGTAGCAGAGCATGCAGTTGATGCACATCGAGTACTGCTTGTACTGCGCCAACTCGGCGGGGGACTGCAGGTACTCGCCGCCGGACGTGTCGTTCACGTCGCCGCGGATGATGTACGGCTTGACCGCCTCCAGCTTGTCCATGAAGCCGTCCAGCGAGACCACCAGGTCCCTCTCGACGGGGAAGTTGACGAGCGGCTCGACCTTGATCGGACGCGGGTAGTAGTCCTTGAGGAAGACCGCGCAGGTGAGCTTCGGGTCGCCGTTGACCATCATGCCGCAGCTTCCGCACACGCCCATGCGGCAGCTCCAGCGGTGCGTGAGCGACCCGTCGACGTGGTCCTTGATCCAGTTGAGCGCGTCGAGAACCACCCAGTCCTCGTCGTAGGGGACCTCGTAGGCCTGGAAGCGCGGCTCGGAGTCGGTCTCCGGGTGGTACCGGAAGACTTCGAGGGTCATGGTGAGTTCGGTGGACATCATCGATCCTCGCCCTTGAGTCCCGATCCGGCGCCGTAGGTGCGGGCGCCGGGTGGCCACTTGGTGATGGTCACGGGCTTGTATTCGATTCGCGGCGGCGATCCGTCCGGCTGGTGGTAGGCCATGGAGTGGGCGAGGAAATCGTCGTCGTTGCGCTCGGTGTGGTCGAGGCGCTGGTGGGAACCGCGCGACTCGGTGCGCTCGATGGCCGAATGCGCCATTGACTCGGCCACGTCGATGAGGGACCCCAGTTCGAGGGCCGCGGTGAGTTCGGTGTTGAAGCTGTTGGTGTGATCGTCGAGGGTGACGTTGCGGTAGCGTTCGCGCAGGTCGGCGACGGTTTCGCAGGCGGACTGGAGCGAGTCCGCGTTGCGGTAGATGCCGGCGCCGCCCTCCATGGCGTCGTGCAGCTCGGTGCGGAGCGTGACGATGCGTTCGCCTTGCTTGCGCGAGGTGTCGAACCAGGCGCGGCGGATGCGGGCGCCCTCGTCCTCGGCCTGGGCCTCGAGTTCGGACACGTCGTAGTCGGGGTTGTCCATGGCGAAACGGGCCGCGTGCCTGCCGGCCTGGGCGCCGAAGACCAGCAGCTCGGTGAGCGAGTTCGACCCGAGCCGGTTGGCGCCGTTGATCGAGACGCAGGCGCATTCACCGGCGGCGTAGAGCCCGGGCACACTGGTGGCCGAGTTGCTGTCGACGTCGATGCCGCCCATGACGTAGTGGACGACGGGGCGGACGGGGATGGGCTTGTAGACCGGGTCGATCCCGGCGTAGTTGCGGGACAGTTCGCGCACGAAGGGGATCTTCTTGTCGATCTTGGCCTCGCCGAGGTGGCGCAGGTCGAGATGGACGACGTGCCCGTCCTTCGTCTCTATTGTGCGGCCCGCCCACTTCTCCTTGATGAAGCACTGGCTGAGCCGGTCGCGGGGGCCCAGCTCCATGGCGCGCTTCTGCGGGTGGCGCGGATCGTTCACGTCGAGGGCCTCGCCCAGCTCATAGTCCTGCAGGTACCGGTACCCGTCCTTGTTGACCAGGATGCCGCCCTCGCCGCGCGAGGCCTCGGTGATGAGGATGCCGGTGCCGGGGAGCCCGGTCGGGTGGTACTGGATGAACTCCATGTCCTTGAGCGCGACGCCCGCCCGATACGCCATTGCCATCCCGTCCCCCGTCTTGATCGACCCGTTGGTCGTGAAGGGGAAGACGCGCCCGGCACCGCCCGTGCAGATGATCACCGCCTTGCCCAGAATCGCCCTCACGCTCCCGGTGCGGAGCTCGATCGCCGCGCACCCTCGGCAGCGCCCGTTGCCGTCGATGAGGAGCCGCGTGGCGAAGTGCTCGTCGTAGCGGACGATGTTGCCGTACTTGAGCGTGGTCTGGAAGAGCGAGTGCAGCATGTGGAAGCCGGTCTTGTCGGCCGCGAACCAGGTGCGCTCGATCTTCATCCCGCCGAAGGGACGGACCGCCACGGACCCGTCGGGCTCGCGGCTCCACGGACAGCCCCAGTGCTCCAGTTGGATCATCTCGGTCGGGGCCTCGTGGACGAAGTACTCGACCGCGTCCTGATCGGCGAGCCAGTCGGCCCCGCTGATGGTGTCGTAGATATGATCTTCCAGGCTGTCGTTCGGCTTGATCTTCGCCGCGGCGCCTCCCTCGGCGGTCACCGTGTGGCTGCGCATGGGGTAGACCTTCGACACGCAGGCCACGGAGAAGTCGGGGTTCTCCTCTGCGATCGCGATCGAGGCGCGAAGCCCCGCCCCGCCGCCGCCGATGATGATCACGTCGTGTTCGTGGGTGGTTGCGTGAGCCATCGTGGCGGGGTCGTCTCGTGGGTGGCGGGTTGGGTGGACCGGTTGGGGGCGGGTGGGTGAGATCAGACCCGCTCGGACAAGAGCCGAAACAGCTTAGCGCGGGAGGGGGCGGGGATCAAGGTGATTCTACCAGAGCACGTCCGCCGCGTAGGCTCTCATCCTGCGGTCGCGGCTGACGAGCGTCATTCCCTCCGTGATGGCCTGGGCGACGAGTATGCGGTCGAAGGGATCGCGATGATGCCACGGGAAGGTTGCGACTTCGTGGCAGTGTTCCGGTTCCAGCGACAGCCATCGAGCGTGAAGCCTCTTCCTGCCCGAATCGATGAGGTCACGCCAGTCGGCGCTCAGTTCGAGGCGCCCAAGACTCATCTTGATCGCGATTTCCCAGAGGCTGACGATGCTGAACGAGACCTGATTCCCGGGTTCGGCAAGGGCCTTCCGCGCGCGGCTGCCCAGCCTGTCCGGAGCTCCGATCGCCCAGAGCAGTGTGCGGGTGTCGGCGAGGAGCTTCACTCAGTCGTACCCCGAGAAGCGGTAGTGGGATGGCTCGCCCACCCGTCGCCGCGGCAAAACCAGGGACGCGAGCATGTCGGATTGGGACACAGGCCCGATCAGCCCGCCGCCGCGGCAAAACCAGGGACGCGAGCATGTCGGATTGGGACACAGGCCCGATCAGCCCGCCGCCGCGGCAAAACCAGGGACGCGAGCATGTCGGATTGGGACAGCCTGGCTAGTCCCCCGCCCCCCCCGCCACCTCCACCAGCCTCCCCACCTTCCCCTCATCCAACTGCACCATGTCATGCCGGTCCTTCACCAGGCACCCCAGGGTCTCGTGCGCCGTCTCCACGTCCAGACGATCCCTGTGCAGCGTGATCAGCGCGCGCGCCCAGTCCAGCGTTTCGGCGACCCCGGGCGGCTTCATCAGCCGGCGCCCCCGCAGCTCCTGCACGAACCGCGTGATCTCGGCGGCGAGGCGCTCCGCGATTCCCGGCACCTTCGCGCGGATGATCTCGATCTCCTTCTCGAAGGGCGGATGCTCGATGTACAGGTAGAGGCAGCGCCGCCTGAGCGCGTCGCCGATCTCGCGGGTTCGGTTCGAGGTCAGGATGACCAGCGGACGGTGCGCGGCGCGAATCGTTCCCAGCTCCGGGATGGTAACCTGAAAGTCCGACAGCACTTCCAGCAGAAACGCTTCGAAGCCTTCGTCCGCGCGGTCGATCTCGTCGATGAGGAGGACCGGCGATCGGTCCGGCACCGTGATGGCGCGCAGCAGCGGGCGTTCGAGCAGGTAGCGGCGGCTGAAAATGAGGTCCTCAAGGTCGTCGTGGCGCCCCTCCTCTGCCGCGATCCGCAGCCTCAGCAGCTGCTTCTGGTAGTTCCACTCGTACAGGGCGGTGTTCACGTCGAGCCCCTCGTAGCACTGCAGCCGAATCAGCTCGGTCCCCATCACTCCGGCCATGACCTTCGCGATTTCGGTCTTCCCGACACCGGCGTCCCCCTCGACCAGGAGCGGTTTCTCCATTGCGCGGGCCAGGTGCACGGCAGTGACGATCGACGGCTCGGCCACGTAGTCGAACTCGCGCATGGCAGCCTGAAGGCGGGCGATTTCGGGTCTCATGGCCGGACGATCACGCCCGTGGCCCGCCGACGGAATCTCCCCGGAGCGACTGCGCCGCCGCGTCCGCCCCGGCCCACCTCGCCGACTCGTCCACGCTACACATACGCCGCCGGATCCGCCTCGAAGCGTGCGCGGCACCCCGGGCAGCAGAAGTGCACGGTCCGGCCCTTGTAGGTGGATGAGGGCCGCGACCCATCGGCGGGGACGGTCATGCCGCAGACCGGGTCGGTGGCGGTCGCAGTTGAGCCTGCGGGAGTTGCCGAGTCCTCTGCGGTGGCCTCCGCGGCCGCGGCCCCCTCCCCCGCCCCCGCCCCAGCCCGCGCCAGCGCCACGATCTCCGCCAGAATGCTGATCGCCACCTCTTCCGGCCGCACGGCCCCGATGTCGAGCCCGGCCGGACCGCGCACCTTCTCGATACGGCTGCCGCAAACGCCCCGGGCGGCCAGATACTCGCGCACCTGGCCCATGCGTTTCGGGGAAACGACTACGCCGAGGTAGTCCGCGCGTGCGGCCAGAAGCTGCTCGACGGCGTCTTCGTCGCCCCGTCCCATGGTGGCCACGACGGCGTACAGCGCGGCGCCCCGGGGGCGCGACGCGTACCCGGAGGCGAACTGCCCGTCGAGGGTCGCGACGCGTTCTCCGGCGGGGCCCTCTCCCTCCTCCGTCGCTGCGGCCTCCTCGGACCCACCCGCGACCGCGACCCGATAGCCCATTGCTTCGCCCATACGCTCGACGGCCCGCGCGATCGGCGAGTCCCCGACCACCACCAGACGGGGAGCCGGATACACCGGATTGATATGCACTTCGACCTTCCCTTCGCTGCCACAGGACATCGGTACGGAGATCACGTCCCCGCGCGGTTCCATCGACCCGCCGAATGCGAGCAGACGCGGCTGCCGCTCCGCGAGCGACGCAATGGCGTGGCGGGTCACCTCGGGCAGGGTGCAACTGCCCCCGATCCAGCCGTGCACCGTCCCGTCGGCCGTGATCACCGCCGTGTTGCCGGACGCGGCCGAGCTGGGACGCTCACGCCGGACGACGGTCGCGATCGCGTAGGGCGTCTCCTCGTCCAGCAGGCGCGAGGCGAGGCGGAGCAGGTCGCTATCCATGGTTCGCGAGCGTCCCGCGGATCCACTCGTAGTCGGCGGGGCGGTCCAGGTCCCGGGCGGCTTCGGCGGGCCACTCGACTTCGGCTGCTTCATGGCGGTGGCGCCGTAAGAGCTGACGGCCACACCGGGCGTCCATGTGCCTGAGTTCGCCGAAGAGCCGGCGGTCGTAGAGGATGGGCGGAGCGTTGACCCCGGCGCCGTAACGGGATGCCACGAGAGGGGCCCCGGACTCGCGGTAGCGCTCAACCAGCGCGCACAACATGGACGAAGTGACGAGCGGCATGTCGGCCAGCATCACGATGGCGGCCGCGCAGGCGGTTGGCTCCACCGCCCCGATCCCCGCCGCCACCGACGTGTGCGTTCCCTGCGCGTGCGCACCATTGAAGACGCTCCGGCACCGCAAGCCGTGCAATTCGCCCTCCACCGCCTCACGCGCATGCCCGGTCACCACGATCACCGAATCCAGCCCGGCTTCGATCGCCGTGCGGGCCGCACGACGCACCACCGTCTCGCCGTTCAACTCCAGCAGCAGCTTGTTGCGCCCCATGCGCTTCGACGCACCCGCCGCGAGGACCACGGCCGCGATGCGGCGGGTGGCATTCGCAACCGGCCGGCCTGGCGTCTCGGCCACCTCCGGCTGTCCCGCACCGTTCCTCACCCCCCTGCCCCGCCCAGCCCCGGGGGCGACGCGCTCTCCACCCACGCCGACCACCACAGCGACGCCAGCATGCGCGCCCCCGCGGCCAGCCGCTCCGCGGCGAACTCACGGGCCGCGGGATCCGCCGGTGTCTCCGGATCGAATCCCACATCCCGGTCCAACCGGTACAGGGTCTCCACCTCGGCGTGCGATTCGAGGATGTGGCGGCGGACGGCCTCCCGGACTCCGCCGGCCACCGACGCCGGCTCTCCCACAGGCATGTGGCGGGCCAGGTCGGCGTCCGTCAGGTGCGCCTCCACGAAGTAGCGCTCGAAGCGCGAGTGAAACCCGTCGTCGCGGGTGTATCCTTCGGGGTTCGGCGTGTCCTCGTCCCAGCCGTTGAAGTGGATCGTGGTGTGGTGGGGCTGGGAGGCGTCGGTCACGTAGTGGCCCAGGATGCCGGCGTCGTTGATTATCCGCTCCTCGATCCACTGACGCCGCTCGGGGTCCGTCTCGGCGGACCACATCCGCCATCCGTTTACCGTGCGCTGGTACAGTTCCATGATGCGGTACGGGAGGAAGCCGGCGTCACGCTCGGGCCGCTCCAGGCCCGCCTCGTAAAGCAACCTCAAATAGGAGAACCGGTCGGGCGCGTCAAGGGCGCCTTCGGGCACATTCTCCAGGTCGATGTAGTGATCGTACTGGAAGGCCTGGTCCATCTCGCGGCGCGCGCGCACGCGCCAACGGTCCGGTTCCGGGTTGAGGTAGACCAGCTGGGAACTCGCCGCGCGAAAGAAGGCGGGCACCTCGCCGGGCAGGGTGGCGGCGGCGGCCCGTGCAGCCATTTGATGGCCCTCGTAGCCCCATGGCGGCCTGGACCCGGGGTCGCCGGGAGCCGACCAACCGGTGAGAAGCAACGCCAGGAAGCACGCCATCCCAAGCGCCGTCATCCGCATCGACGTCATCGGGCCACCTCCTCTCGCGCCATCACGAACGGCGACCTCTGCACCGTCGGCATGACCAGCATGTTCAGCACGTTCACCCGCGGTCGCGTGTTCAGCACATAGTACACGGCGTCGGCAATGTCTTCAGGCATGAGCGAATCCACTCCTTCGTAGACGGTCCGGGCGCGGTCCTCGTCGCCCCTGAAGCGGACCAGCGAAAACTCCGTCTCGACGAGTCCGGGATCCACCGAGGACATGCGCACCCTCGTCCCCACCAGGTCCAGGTTCGCGGCATCGGTCAGGGCCCGCACGGCGTACTTCGTCGCGCAGTAGACGTTGCCCTTCGGGTAGACCATGTGCCCCGCGATGCTCCCGATGTTCACCACATGCCCACTGTCGCGGGCGATCATCCCGGGCAGGATCGCGCGGGTCACGTTGAGGAGGCCCTTGATGTTCGTGTCGATCATGTCGTCCCAGTCCTCGTGGCTCCCGTCGTGGAGGTCGTCGAGGCCGCGCGACAGTCCCGCGTTGTTGAGCAGGATGTCGATCGTCATGCCCTGGTCGTCGAGCCGGTCCGCGAACCTGGTCACGCCATCGCGGTTCCTCACGTCGACGGTGTGTGTCAGGACGTCGACGCCGGTCGCCGCGAGCTCGCCGGCAAGCGCCTTCAGCCTGTCGCTCCGCCGCGCGATGAGCACGAGGTGGACGCCCGCTTCGGCCAGCGTCCGCGCACACGCCTCGCCGATTCCGGCCGTGGCGCCGGTGACGATTGCGGTCTTGCCTCGGATTCGGTTCATGTGAGCGGTGGGAGTTCGTTCTTCCGGGACGTGCCATAGTGGGCCGGGCGGCATCGACACCTGCCGGGGGTGCGGTGCGGGATGCGTGGCGGGCCGCCGAGCAGGCCCATTCTAACCGGACGGAAATGAGGCCAGCAAGGCCGGAAGCAGGGAGAATCGATGACCGCTGGCCTACAAATGTAAGCTGCGGATTACATAATGTCATGTAAAGTTTACACAATTCACTGCTTGAGAGCAACGGGCGGCACGTTCAGGCAGCAGTGGGAGTTCATCGGAGCACTGGCCCTCGAAGCGCGCCAGCGGCATCCGCGGAGATCTCCCGGCCCCGCGCTCCAGGGGCTTCCCGCTTGGACCCCGGATCCGGGTTCCGCCGGTTGGACCGGAGTTTCCGCTTCCCAAATCCCACGGGGTCGTACAGAATAGATGCCTCGCCAACGCACCTTGCGGGCAATTCAGGCATCCCGCATCCCGTCCCCCGCCGACCAAATCGCCCAGGAGCCCACCGTTGAGCAACGCCAAGGTCACCCACTACCGCGTCGAGGACCAGCCGGTCGAAGAGCTGAACCCGCTGATTTCGCGCAGCCTGATCACCGGCGAGCGGGCGATGCTCGCGCACGTGTACCTGAAGAAGGGCGCGGTCGTGCCGATGCACTCGCACGACAACGAGCAGATCACCTACGTCCTCGAAGGGGCGCTCAAGTTCCGGATCGGCGATGGGGGGCCGGAGGACCTGATCGTCCGGGCGGGCGAGGTGCTGCACCTGCCCAGCAACGTACCCCACGAGGCCGAGGCGCTCGAGGACACCGTAGACGTGGACGTGTTCACGCCGCCCCGGCAGGACTGGCTGGACGGAACGGATTCGTACCTGCGGGGCGGTGACGCCGGGGCGGAGGAATAGCGGGAATGGCCGGCAAACTGGCGAGCAGCCCCTGGATCTGGAAGGACGGCGAGTTCATCCGCTGGGAGGACGCGAACGTCCACATCCTGAGCCTGGCGGTGCAGTTCGCGGCCTCGGTCTTCGAGGGCGTGCGCTGCTACGAGACGCCGAGGGGACCGGCGGTCTTCCGGCTGCACGACCACCTGCGGCGCCTGATGACGTCGAGCCGCACCTACCGGATGCAGCCGGACCACACGATCGACGAGCTGGTGGACGCGACGCTGGCGACGATCCGCAGGAACGAACTCACCTCGTGCTACATCCGGCCGATGGTGCTCCGTGGATACGGGTCCGCGAGCATGCATCCGGAGCACAGCCCGATCGAGACGTACATCCCGGTGTGGCCGTGGGGCGCGTACCTGGGTGAAGAGGCGCTCGCACAGGGCGTGGACGTGTGCGTGTCGTCGTGGAACCGGCCGCGCCCGAACACGATCCCGAGCGGCGCCAAGTCGTCGGGGAACTACATGCTGTCGACGCTGATGGTCACGGAGGCGTCCAGGCACGGATACGCGGAGGCGATTGGACTGGGGCCGGGAGGACTGGTCAGCGAGGGGAGCGGGCAGAACCTCTTCCTGGTCGTGGACGGCGAGGTGGTCACGCCGATTCTGGACGGGACCTCGCTGTCGGGGATCACGCGTCACACCGTGCTCAAGATCGCGGAGGAGCTGGGCTACACCTTGCGGGAACAACTGGTCTCGCGCGAAATGCTCTATGGCGCCGACGAGATGTTCTTCACCGGAACCGCTTCGGAGGTCACTCCGATCCGGTCGGTCGACGCGCTCAAGGTGGGAGAGGGGCGGCGGGGGCCGGTGACAGGGGCGATTCAGCGGCGGTATCTGGAGCTGGCGAAGGGGGAGGGGCCGGATCCGTGGGGGTGGGTCACGTATTTGTAGGGGGCCTACCCCACCCCATCCAGCGCCAGCACCGCCCCGAGCAGCACGTTCGCCCCGCGCGTGATGTCCTCCGGCGCGGTGTATTCCCGCGGTGAGTGACTGATCCCATCCCGGCTCGGGACGAAGATCATCCCGACGGGACCCAGTTCGGCCATGCTCTGAGCGTCGTGTCCGGCGCCGGACGGCATGCGCAGATGGGAATACCCGAGCTCGGCCGCCGACGCCTCGATGATGTCGCGGAAGCGCGGGTCGGTGGGCGCGGCGAGGCTCTCGTAGAAGCGGTCGAGTTCGATGGTGACTTCGCGGTCCGCCCCGATCGCGCGGGCGCGGCCCTCGATCTCGGCGAAGACGCGCCCGATCCTGTCCATCTCCAGGTCGCGGATTTCAAGCGTGGCGCGCACTTCGCCCGGGACGACGTTGGGCGCGCCCGGCACGGCCTCGATCCGGCCGACGGTGGCGACCTGACGCCCGTCCATGCCGGTGGCGACATCGTTCACGGCGCGGATGAAGTCGGCGGCGGCGACGAGGGCGTCGCGGCGCTGGTTCATGGGGGTCGTCCCGGCGTGATTCTGGGCGCCGCGCACGGTCACGTTCCGGCGACGGATGCCCACGATGCCCTCGACCACGCCGATCTGGATGCCGGCCGCTTCCAGTATGGCCCCCTGCTCGATGTGCAGTTCGAGGAAGCCGGCCATGGAGCCGGGTTCGCGCTGTGCCTCCTCCAGCCGCGCGGGATCGCCGCCGAGACGGGTGATGCCGTCCCGTATGGTGAAGCCCGACGCGGTCACGATGTCGAGTTCGTGCGGTTCGACGCGGCCGACGAGCGCGCGGCTGCCGGTCTTGCCGCCTTCCTCGTTCTGGAAGATGACGACCTCGAGGGGGTGGCGGAGTTCGATGCGATGGTGGTGCAGGGTGAGGGCGATTTCGAGGGCCGCCGCGACGCCCACATGTCCGTCGTAGCTGCCACCGCCGGGGACGGTGTCCATGTGGGAGCCGATGATGATCGGGAGGGCATCCGCGTCGGTGCCGGGGCGGCGGCCGATCAGGTTGCCCGCGAGGTCGACCGCGACTTCGAGGCCGGCCTGGCGCATCGCCTGGGTGGCGTAGCGGCGACCCGCGATGTCCTCGCTGCTGTAGGCGAGGCGGGTCGTGCCGCCGTCGTCGGTGCCGCCGAACTGGCGGAAGACCCGGAGGATGGCATTGAGGCGCTGGCCGTCGACGCGGGGGGGTTGGGGGTGGCGGGGCGCGCCGTCGGGGGTGGGACGCGAGCCGTCATGGGCAGGCAATCCAGCGGCTAGCCGGGCCGGAAGTGCGGCCGCGAGGGCCGCCGCAACCTTGAGGAAGCCCCGTCGTGGATGATTGCGGCCGGAATCGAGTAGCGCATCGAGGGTCATTCGCCGTATCCTGGCGGTCGTGAAGGCATGGGGCCGGGTGCGGACCATCGGCGGCCGCGCGGAGGACATGCCGCCCGCGTGATCGCAAGAGCCCCCGGGCCGTTCCCACCTGCACCCTCCAGAATAAGGCAAAACGACACCATTGCACGAGGATATCTTCGACTTCGACGGCAACTACGGGGAGCGATACGAGGTGCTTGCCCGCCGCGTGATCCCCGGATACCGGACGCTGTTTCCGATGTTCACGGCGCTCATCGAGCCGGAGCTTCCGCGGCGCGGCCGAGTGCTGGTGGTGGGTGCTGGGACCGGTATCGAAATCGTGCACCTGAAGCGGGCGCGGCCGGATCTGCGTGTGCATGGGGTCGATCCGTCGGAACATATGCTCCAGCTTGCCGAACGGCGGGTCGCCGAGGCGGGCGTGGGTGACGGCGTGACGCTTCAGTTGGGCTATGCGGCCGACGTGCCCATTGACCCGCCCTTCGATGCCGCAACAATGGTCAACGTCCTCCATTTCGTCCCCGACGACGGGGGGAAGGCCGCGCTGCTGGCGGATGTCGCGCAGCGGTTGCGGCCCCGCGGCGTTTTCGTCTTCTTCGACCTGCACGGCGGCGACACTCCGGAGGAGCACGATCGGTACCTCTCGGCGTGGCGGCGCTACTGGAAGATTCGTGACATGAGCCCCGACGAGATGCGCGACTTCAACGACCGGATCCGCGAGGGGATTCACTTTTCGCCGGCGTCGCGGAGCATCGAAATGGCACTTGCGGCGGGGTTTGCGGAGCCGGAGCGGTTCTACAGGAGCTTGCTCTATGGAGGGTGGACGTTTCGGCGGAGGGGAGGGGGCGGATGATGAGTGGGTTCGGCAAGGGTATGGGCTGGTTCGCGCTGGCGCTTGCGCTGAACGGCTGCGCCGACACTGGCGGGGATCCCTCATCCGGTGCGGGCGGCGTTTGGGATCTCGATCCCGAGAGCAGGTGGCAGCTGACCGAGAGCTTGAGGATCGGGGACATGCTTGGTGAGAGGCCGGCTGCATTCGGGGAGGTTCGATGCCTCGCGGTCGACCCGATGGACAGGATCTGGGTCGTGGACGAACTGGCGGAGGAAATGAGGGTCTTCGGGGCTGACGGCTCCTTTGTGCGTACCGTGGGGAGGAGGGGGGAGGGGCCGGGGGAATTCAGGCGGATCGCGGACGTGTTTCCGGGACCGGAACAGGAGATCTGGGTCGAGGACCAGGTCGGCAGGCGGTATGAGATCTTCGACACCGCGGGAATCAGGATCGGCGGCTATCCGACTGCGCTGGCCAACGTGGGCAACGCGCGACGAAGCTGGACGCGGCAGGGCTTGCTGGTGGTCCGTGATCCAATGGCTCGAACCGTCAGATTCTTCGAGCGCGTGGAAGGGGAGCTGAGGGACACCGGGCGCGAGGCCGCACCGCCGAACAGGGACAGTTTGGCGCAGCCCGTCGAAACCCCGGCGTCACTCAGATTCGAGTCCGCCGGACCCATCGCGGGATCCACCGGTGGACGGATCCCGTTTACACCCCGGGTACGCGGCTTTTTCGGCTCCGACCTCGACCGCTGGGAAGCTCTCCAGATCGCCACGGATCGCTACGAGATCCGGCGGAGAAGTCTGGAAACCGGGGATATCCTTCTGGCGATCACCCATCGGTACGAGCCCGCCGCGATTCCGGATTCCGTGCGGAAGGCCGCGGCGGACTCGGTCGTTGACCGCTATACGCAAGGTGGCAGCAAGCTGGTCACCGACTTCGACTGGACGATGGTCCCGCAATACTACCCCGCGTTCGAGGGCTTCCTTGTGTCGGTCGGCGGCGATGTGTGGGTTCGACGCACGGTTGCCGGGGGTCTCATCGGGTTCGATGTCTTCGCGCCGGACGGCCGGTTTCTGGGCCAGCCGACGGTGTCCGTGGATCTGGGCAGGATGAGGGTACAGGTGATCACGGAGAACAGCCTTTACGCCATCGACACCGACGATCTCGGGGTGGAGTACGTGGTTCGATTCGGGATCGCGGGGGTCGGCGAAGGTCGCGTGGCCGCACGTTTCATGTCGGGTTGCGATTCCTTCTGACGGGCTGCCCCCTACCCTTCCGGCCCCGTAATCCTGTACTCGCTGGGCGGCTCCACCCCCAGCAGGTGCTCGACGAAGTAGTCCCACGTCCTGCGCACCGCATACGGCTCGTTCGAGTACCCGTGATTGCGGTTCGGCAGCACGAACATGTCGAAGTCCTTGTTGTGCGCGATGAGCTCGTCGATGACGCGGATCGTCATGTTGGGGTGCACGTTGTCGTCGAGCGTGCCGTAGTGGAGCAGCAGCTTGCCCTTCAGGTTCGCGGCCAGGTCCTGGTTGGCCTGGTTGGCATAGTTGTCGGTGCCGTCGGGGTTCTCGACCAGCTGGCCCTGGTACTTTTCGGCCCAGGTGTAGAAGTAGCCGCGGTTGTCGTGGTTGCCGGCCCCCGACACGGCAACCTTGAAGAAGTCGGGGTAGCGGAGGATCGCGTCGGTGGACGAGAAGCCGCCTCCCGAGTGGCCGAAGATGCCGACGCGGCCGAGGTCCATTTGCGGATGGCGTCCGGCCAGCTCCTTGAGCGCCGAGATGTGATCGGGCAGCCCGTTGTCGCCCATGTTGCCGTAGTAGGCGTCGTGGAAGGCCTTGGAGCGGAACGGCGAGCCGAAGGCGTCGACCTGGAAGACGATGAAGCCGAGTTCGGCGAGCGCACGGCCATTGCCCCGCCCGGAGGTCGAGAAATCGTACAGGGTGACGCCGCCGATCTGGGGGCCGGGGTAGATGTAGTCGACCACCGGATAGGTGGCTTCGGGGTCGAAGTTGGAGGGGAACCAGAGGAGGCCGTAGACGTTGGTCACGCCGTCGCGGCCCTTGGCCTCGAAGGGGACGGGGGGGACCCAGCCGGCTTCCTGGAGGCGGGAGATGTCGGAGGTCTCGACGGTCTGGACCGCCCGGCCGTTCTGGTCGCGGACGACGGCGACAGGGGCCGTCGTGGGGGTGGAGTACTGGTCGACGAAGTAGCGGCCGGAGGGGGAGGGCGTGATCTGGTGGACGGCGTCCTCGGGGGTGAGAAGGCGGGGTTCTCCGCCGTCGAGGGCCGTCCGGTAGAGGTGGACGTGGTAGGGGTGGCGGCCCTCTTCGCGGCCGACTCCGGTGAAGTAGACAGCCCGGTTCGTCGCGTCGACATGCATGACGTCGAGGACCAGCCACGGACCGGAGGTGACGCGGTTCTTGAGGTTCCCTTCGCCGTCGTAGAGGTAGAGGTGGCCGAAGCCGTCCCGTTCGGACCACCACAGGAACTCGGAGCCGTCGCCGATCACGCGCCATGCCGGCTGGTAGGACATGAACTGGTTGAGTTCGAGGTAGGTGGGGCCGGTTTCCTCCAGCAGCTGGGTCGCGGCCCCAGTGGCGGCGTCGACACGGAAGAGCCGGTAGGTCTTGAAGTCGCGGGCGCGGTGGGTGTAGAAGACCTGGCTGCCGTCGGCGGTCCACTGCACGGCGGCGTAGGTCGTGTCGCCGCGGGTGTAGTCGCCCGGGTTGGGGTCGACGTCGGCGCGGACACCGGAGCGGCTCTCCACGTCGAAGATCCACAGCTCGCTCGTGGGGAAGATCGAGTCGCCGGGGAGCGGGTAGGCCCATGAGTGAAGTATTGGGCGGCCGTCGGCGGCTTCGAGGAGGTGGAAGCGGCCCACCTCGCGTTCGTCGTAGCGGTGCGTGGCGATGCGGCGCGAATCGGGCGACCACTGGAGCATGGGAGAGCGCTTGCGCCCCTCGCGGCGCACGGTGATCTCCGAGCAGCAGCCCTCGGGGATCGCGCCGTAGCCGTAGTCCTCCTCGCCGTCGTGGCTGAGCTGGACCTCCTCGCCGCTCTCGGCGTCGCGCACCCAGAGGTTCTCGTCACGCGTGAAGGCGACCCAGCGGCCGTCGGGGGAGGGGCGATCCGCAATGGAGGGTGCGGGGTCGGCCGTGGGGCCGGAGCAGGTGTAGGCGGTGATATCGCAGTGCCATCCGACCGTGTCGGCCAGGTGGAACCGGATGGCGCGGCCGCCGTCGGCGAACTCGAAGGTGCTGAAGGGGAGCTTGTTGCCCTCGTAGGCGGTGTCGGCGGCCAGGGAGAGGGCGGCCGCGAGGCGGGCGTGGTCGAAGGCGAGGGCGCGCGAGGGGGCCGCCGGGTCGACGACGATGAATTCGTGACCGGACTCGGTGCGGCTGCGGAACCAGAAGCGGTCGCCGTCGAAGAACTCGGGGGTGACTTCGTTGCCCGCTACCAGCTTGGCCGCGTGCCAGGGCAGGAACTGTTCGGCGCGGGCGTAGTCGCGTTCGGTGACCTGCTGGGCGGCGGCCGGGGGGGCGGGGGACAGGAAGAGGGCGGCGGCGAAGAACGAAGCGATCCATCCCGGACGCATCGCGGCTGCGATGCCGGAGGGATTCCTGCCGCGGGCCCCCGGAGCGAGTGACAGCGGAGCAGTGATCTGGGGAGGTCCGGTCAGTTTCCACTGAGGTGGGCGAAGGAAGGGCGCCATGGGGTCCTCGGGGTCGTGGGTGTCGGGCCTGTCGGGGCGGCCGGGCATCGTGGAATCTACTTGATCCGAATGACGTAAATCTCCCGGTGTTCTATGGGGCGGTCGCCGTTGGAGTCGAAAGCGATCCTGGTCCCGTCCGGGGACCACGCGGGGTGCTGGTCGTGCCCACTGTGGTTCGTCACCTGCTCCACTCCGCTTCCGTCCGCGTTCATCACATGGACTTTGGCGTTGCCGTCGTGGCTGTTGGATGAGAAAGCGATTCTGGTCCCGTCCGGGGACCACGCGGGGTGCCCAAGCCACCCCTCCCAGAGGTTCGTGTTCGCCAGGGGCTCAACGTCGCTTCCGTCCGCGTCCATCACATAAATCTCGGCGTGGCCGTCGTCGTGGCGGAAGTTGAAAGCGATCCTGGTCCCGTCCGGGGACCAAGCGGGGTGCATAAGAAACGCTTCGCTGAAGTTCGTCAGGCGCTCAACATCGCTTCCGTCCGCGTCCATCACATAGATCTCGGAAGTGTACTTCCCATCGATGACGTCGGCGCGGTGGAAAGCGATCCTGGTCCCGTCCGGGGACCACGCAGGGCTGTTGCTGCCCTCGTCGTGGTGCGTCAGGCGCTCAACGTCGCTTCCGTCCGCGTCCATCACGTAGATCTCATGGTAGCGGTCCCCAGCGAGTCCGCTGATTGCGAAAGCGATCCTGGTCCCGTCCGGGGACCACGCGGGCGACGCAGCCGACCCGCGGCCGAAGTTCGTCAGGCGCTCAACGTCGCTTCCGTCCGCGTCCATCACATAGATCGAACTATGGTAGTGGCGGTGGGACCTGAAAACGATCCTGGTCCCGTCCGGGGACCACACGGGCTCCTCCCCCCCGAGTTTCGTCAGCTGCGCGAAAGCCGAGTCGGGCGGTTCCACCGGGCTTTCGCAGGCGGCGGCCGGCAAGACCACAACCGCGGCGAAGAGGCTTGCTGAGGAGGGAAACCGGGTCATGGATCGGATGGGTGGGTACAGTGCTTTTCTGAGAGGCGGCCCGGATTCAGCGGGATTGCAGACCCGCCTATTGAGCGCCTGACGGGAATCTTGCCGGTCCTGCCCCGGCACGCAACCAGGAGTCCTGGAAGCGCCGTTCGCCACCGGGAGCGAGGCCGCCGAGTCGCCCGGAAGCCAGTGCCGCATTCGCGAAGGTCCGCCCGTAGCCGCGGGCGAAGGTCATCACGACAAGGTCCGTTGAGAAGGTCACCACCTGGCAGGGGACGTGCAGGACCGGTCCCTGGGTGAGGAAGGGGGTTGGGCGGGCCGATGTGGGGTGGAATTCTGGCTCCGCGCGGGGGGTCTCGGCCAGACCGGGACGAGGGGTCGGGTGGATCCGTACCGGCACCGCAACCGCCGGATTCTCCACCGATTTTATTTGATCGGAAACCTGAAGAAAGCTCTCGAAATCCCGTAAATCATTGATTCACAACGATTTATTTATTTGACGGTTATTTCCATTTTGCGATGTTCCGGGGCGGCCGACACCCGTTCCAAGTGGCCGACCGAGTCCGTCCCTCGCTAGAATGTGTCCATCCTTGACGACTCGGATTCCCCTTGACGAACGGACCGCCCGGTGACGCCTCCTCGCTCATCCCGCTACCTCGTCGACCTGGTCCGTCGGCTCAGCTCCCTCCCCCACGAGACGGAGTGGGTGGAGTTCAAGGAGAACTACCGGAATCCGGAGCAGGTCGGCGAGTACGTCTCGGCCCTCGCCAACTCGGCCGCCCTGCACGGCGAGTCACGCGGCTACGTCCTGTGGGGGGTGAGGAACAGCACCCACGAACTGGTGGGGACGGATTTCGTTCCGGCTGCCGCAAAGAAGGGGAACGAACTCATCGAGCCCTGGCTAGCGCGGCTTCTCGAGCCGCAGGTCGATTTCCAGTTTCATCAAGTCGATGTGGACGGATCGCGGGTGGTCCTGCTAGAGGTCGGACGAGCTACGCGCCAGCCGGTGGCCTTCAAGGGTGTCGAGTTCATCCGCATCGGCAGCTCGACTCGAAAGCTGCGGGGCCACCCGCCCAAGCAACAGCAGCTCTGGCGTGTCTTCCTGGCTGCACCCTTCGAAGACGGCATCGCGGCCGAGCATCTCTCCGGCCGGGACGTCCTGCAGGCATTGGACTACCCGTCGTACTTCCAACTGCTTGAGGTGCCGGCGGCGGATGGACGGAGTGCCATCCTGGAGGCTTTGGCACACGAGCAGCTCATCCTGCGGAACCAGGCCGGCGGCTATGACGTCACCAACCTGGGCGCCATTCTCTTCGCCCGTCGTCTGGCGGACTTCCCCGGCCTCAGGCGGAAGGCCGTGCGTCTGATCCGCTATCGGGGCTCCGGGCGCATGGACGCGGAGCGCGAGCAGGAAGGCGGCAAGGGCTACGCGAGCGGCTTCCACGGCCTGGTGAGCCATGTCCGCGCCTGGACTCCGTCCAACGAGGTGCTGGGCCCCGCGTTCCGTCGCGAGATACCGATGTTCCCGCCGGCTGCGATCCGCGAACTCGTCGCCAACGCGCTGATCCACCAGGACTTCGCGACGACCGGCGCGGGGCCGATGATCGAGATATTTGACCGTCGCCTGGAGATCAGCAATCCCGGCGAGCCGCTGATCGACACCAAGCGCTTTCTGGACTCGCAGCCCCTTTCCCGGAACGACAGGCTGGCGAACCTCATGCGCCGTCTGAAGATCTGCGAAGAGCGGGGCACCGGGATCGACAAGGTGGTTGACGCGGTGGAGACCTTCGCCCTTCCGGCACCCGTGTTCGAGAGGCCTCCGGGATTCACCCGGGCCTTGCTGTTCGCCCACAAGCCCTTCCGCGAAATGGACCGAGGCGAGCGGCTCCACGCCTGCTACATGCACGCCTGCCTGCGTCACGTGACCCAGAAGCCCATGACGAACTCATCGCTGCGGACGCGCTTCGGGATCGCGGACAGGAACGCCTCGACGGCATCGCGCGTCCTCGCCGACGCCGTGGACGAGGGGTTGATCGTGATCGCGGATCCGGCGGCGGGCCCGCGAGCGCGGCGCTACCTGCCGTTCTGGGCCAAGGCGTGATCCGGGGCCCGCGCCACCCTCGTCGCCGTTCGGTGCCGATTTTATTTGATCGGAAACCTGAAGAAAATCCTTGAAATCTCGTAAGTCGTTGATTCACAACGATTTGTTTTCTTGACGGTTATTTGATCGGAAAGGGGTTTCGAGGGGGCGGACCGTCGGTCTGTGGGGCCCGCTGGATCCGTTGGGACGGCGAGAGACGGGAGAGCTACCTGGTCACTGACCAAGTTGAAGCATGAGCAGTGACCAAGTCGGTCCGGCGACGGCCACGCCCTCTGCGACGGGTTCGTTCCCGTCGAGCATCCTCATCCTCTGTGCCGCGCCGGGGGCGGGAGATCAGAGAGCGGCCATCGCCTCGACGAAGCGCCGCTCGCCCCCGGGGTTCAGGCCGACCGGTCCGCCGGACGTCAGGGCCGCGTCGGCGAAGGTCCGCCCGTAGCCGCGAGCCAGGGTCATCACCACCAGGTGCGCCGCGAAGGTGACGATCTGACAGGGCACGCGCAGGACCGGTCCCTGGGTGAGGAAGGGGGTGGGGCGGGCCGGATCGAAGAGGTCGAGGGCAGTGACCTGTTCCAGGACATGTGGGACTCCGGGACCGGCGAAGGCCAGCATGCAATGTCCGTCGGTGGTTTCGGTGCAGCCGGAGACCTGCGGCGTCGGAGGTGGTGGCTCTTCCCCCAGGTGCCAGATCGCGACCTGGGTTCGGTTCATGCGGTTGATGACGAGCGGTCCGTGAATACCGACCTGGCCGTACTCTTCGGGCACGGGCAGGTCCATGGGCGTTTGGGCTGCGAGATGCCGGTCCTGGAAGTCCCAGCGCCGCCGGTGGCTCAGATCGACGAGCCACGGACCCGGGTGGTCATCCTCGTCTTCGTAGCGCAGGACCACGGTCCATCCGTCGCGCAGTTCGGTCTCGGCGGGCGCGCCGTCGAAGGGGGCGGGGGAACGGCGGAAGGGAAGTCTCACGAGCGCAGCTTCGTTCCCTCGGGGTCGTAGAAGGGCGGTGGGACGACCGTGGCAGTGCAGGACTCCGGGCGGCCGGGCAGTTCCTCCTGGCGGATGAGGAGCCTGCCGCCGTGCACGGCCACCCCCTCATGCACCAGCGCCATCCCATACTGCCACCCCAGCACGTCGCTGCGGCGCGTCGTACACACGTAGCCCGCGATCTCGCCGTCGCCGGCCATCCCGCCGACGCCACGCTCAGCGCGGCCGACCACCACCGCCCCATCGCGGAGAGACCCCGACCTCTCGTCCACCCGGAACCCCACCAGCTTCATGCGGCCCGGCTGGTTCTCACAGGCCCGCAGCGCCGGCGCCCCGACCTTCTTCGACACCGTGTCCTCGCGGTCCCACAGCCAACCCATCCCGATGTCCGTCAGCGTCACTCGCGCCTCCGACTCCGCCCCGATGATCACGTGCCCCTTCTCGGCGCGCAGACAGTACTGCGCCTCCAGCCCAAAGGGTTGAATCCCGAAGTCGGCACCCGCCTCGACCAGCAGAGCCCATACGTACCGGCAATAGCTGGATGGGACATGCAGCTCAAAGGAGAGCTCGCCGACAAACCCCAGCCGCAGGCACCGGGCCCCCACACCGTCCCCGACGGTGATGTGTCGGCATCCCAGATACGGAAACGCCTCGTTCGAAACGTCGTCGGTCGTGACCCGCTCCAGCACCCTCCGCGCGTTTGGCCCGGCGACGTTCACCGAGCCCAGCACGTCGGTGAGGTTCACCAGGTTGTAGTCCCAGCCGTCGTGGCGGGTGTGATAGCGGAACCACTCCACCGTCGAGCCGGCGCGGCCGGAACTGGTCGTGAAGTAGTAGTCGTGGTCGCCTTCGCCTACGACCAGGCCATCGTCCACGAGCTGCCCCATGTCGTTGCACATCGCCGAGTACTTGCAACGTCCGGGGCGGGCCTCCCGCATGTCGGAGACATAGACCCGCTGCAGCGCCTTCAGCGCGTCGGGACCGTGGATGCGGAACTTGCCGAGCGGCGAGCTGTCCAGGATCCCCACATTGCGGCGCACGTTGAGGATCTCGTCCCGGCAGCTGTGGTCCTCGCTGAAGTAGCGGGCGCGCTCCCACTCTCCGGCGCGGCGAAACACGGCCCCCCACCCCGCCAGCTCCCCATGCAGCGGCGTGCGCTTGTGCACGTCGTGGCCCGGCCCCGCCAGGGTGGCCAGGCTGGGAGGGACCAGGGGGGGCCGCACCGTGGTCGGCGTCGCGGTCTCGACCGGGTCGCCCCTCAGGTCGGCCATGATCATCGCCAGGTTCTGTCCGGTGACCCGGTACTGGCCCGGCCCGAGGCCGAATCCGCCAAAGCGCTTGGCGAGTTCCGGCACGTCGAAGCCCTGCGCTGCCGATTCGACGACATTCTTGTAGGTGCCGTCCTCGTCGAGGTCCACGAAGGCCTTGGCGCCGCGCCCGAGGGCGGGCCCGTGGCGGATGTCGCACCCGGAGACTGGGCCGGGAAGGCCGTCGGCGGCGGAACCGGCGTCGCGCCGGACGGCGGAGGCTGCGTCGACCGCCGTCGTCGCGGCTCCGCCACGGCAAGACACGGCCGCGCGATGCCCCGCAAGCCTCCCCGATGCTTCGATCGATCGCGGGTCGCGGAGGCCCGTCATGCTCCCGGCCACGAAGACGCCCTCCGGCAGTTCCTCCGGCTGGTAGCTGTGGGTGTCCGCGCAGTAGGCGAGCTTGGCCTTGACCGTGGCGAGGACTCCGATACGAGGCTGCATCCCCCCGTTCGCGACGAGCAGGTCGCACCGGAAACGACGCGATCCGCCGCCGCGCAGCGGGCGCAGTTCGCATGCCTTCACCCTCCTGCGGCCCATCGCCCGGGACGCCGCCCATCCGGACAGCACGGGAATGTCCCGCTCCGCGAGGGACGCGACCAACCCGGGATCCTGCCGCCCGGCTTCGCGTGCGTCAGCCACCCCCCGCACCTCGACACCCAGATCCGCCAGGTCCACCGCCGCCTCCAGACTCATGTCGTCGCCGACGCTGAAGACCGCCGCCCCTCCCGGCCGCACCGCGTACATGCGCGCCAGACGCCACGCCGTCCCCGCCTGCATCACGCCGGGCCGGTCGTTGTGATTGAAGACGAGCGGCCGGTCCATGCACCCCGAAGCGACGACGACCGTCCCGGCGCGACACTCCCAGTGGCACTCCCGGAAGGGATCATCCCTGGCGCCGATTGTGAAACCGGTCACAAGGTTGTCGCCCCACACTCCCGTCACCGGCGAGCTTGTGAAAACTCTCACATTCCCTGTCGCTCGCACGCGGGCCGCCAGCGCCCCGGCCCTGTGGTGCAGCGGTTCGCCCTCGAAGTCGCGCACCCGCCATGCCAGGTGTCCCCCCAGCCAGGGCCGCCGCTCGAACAGGCAGACCCTGAGCCCGCTCTCCGCCGCCGCCAGCGCCGCCGACATGCCCGCCGCTCCGCCACCGACGACCGCCACCTCCGCGTTCAGATGCCGCTCCGCGCGCACGCCGTCGCGGTGGTAGTTCCGCCGGGGATCCAGCACTCCGGTCCCCGCCATGCGTCTCAGCCCGTTCTGGAAGAGCGGCCAGAGCCGGTACGGGCGGTGAAAGAGCCGGTAGTAGAACCCGGCCGGCATCAGGCGGTCGAAACGGTCGATGAAGGCGAAACGATCGGTTCGCGGGTCGCCCCGCACGTTCTGGGCCGCAACCGACATCCCGGCCCTCAGCGCGGTCGTTTCGGCGCATTCGTTCGGCACCCCGTCGATGGCCATGAAGGTGTTCGACGACTCACCGTCCATGCTGTAGAGGCCGCGGGGGCGATGGTATTTCAGGCTGCGGCTGAAGACCCGGACGCCGGCTGCGTAGAGCGCCGACGCCACCGTGTCGCCGGCGAATCCGGTCATGGGCCGGCCGAGGAAGGTGAAGGCCAGCGGCCGCGAGAAGTCGACCCGGCAGGTGGGTCCCGGGGGCAGGCGACCCTCCGGCAGGCGGCCCGCGTCAGCCACCCCCGCCCCCCTCCACCTCCCGGTTCGTCATGGGGTCCCTCGTCGTCGTGAACCACACCCCGCACCCCTGCCCGTGATACCACCATTCCTCCTGCAACGGTTCCCGAACGTCCGCCCTCGATGCACCCTCCTCCCGGGTCTCGCATCCACCCGGAATCAGCCGGAACTGCACCCACCGAAAGTGCTCCTCCGCGCTCAGGCCCTCCTGCGCCGGCCGAGGCCCGCGCTCCTGCCCTCCGAAGGTGAACTCGTACACGTCGCGCTTCCCGCACACCGGACAGGTCAGCCGGAAGGTCATCGTCGCCCTCCCATCAGTCCCAATGCCCGTATTTCATCACCGCCGGCGTCTCCCCCGAGTACCGATTCTCCAGAAAACGTTTCAGCTGAAACGCCTTCAGCATCTCCGGCCGCTCGCCCGTCGCCATGTACTCCGCCATGTACTTCCCCGCCACCGGCCCCGACTTGAACCCGAAGTACCCCCATCCGGCATCCAGGTAGAGCCCATCCCACCCCAGATTCCCCTCCATGATCGGCGCCATGTCCGGCGTCATGTCGGCGAGCCCTGCCCAGATGCGCATGAACCGCACTCCGCGCAGCGCAGGCATCAGCTCGACGAGCGCCTCGGCCTGGTGCTTCAGGTAGTAGGCGGTCGCGTCGGTCGTGTAGTTGACCTGCGGGTCCATGTGCGCGCCGGTCGCGATCTCCCCCTTGAGCGTCTGGTTGGCGTAGACGTGGTAGGCGGTCGAGCTGAAGACGTGGTGCAGGAAGGGCTTGAGGGGATGGGTGACCATCGCCTGGATCGTGAGGGGGTGGATGGGGAGTTCGATCCCCAGTATGGCGGCGATCGCCGTGCTGTATCCGCCGGCCATGATCCCGAGACGGTTGCAGCCGATGTCGCCGAGGCTGGTGCGGACCCCGGTCACGCGGCCGGCGTCCGTCTTGATTCCGCGCACGTCGCACCCCTGGTGAATGTGCACCCCGCGCGCCGCCGCCCCCTTCGCCAGCCCCCACACCACCGCGTCGTGCCGCACGATGCCCCCCGGCGGGTGGTACAGCCCGGCCTGAATCGGAAACCGCGGACGGTCGGAGATGTCGAGCCCGGGGATCACCTCCGCGCACTGTTGCGGGTCGAGAAGCTCGGAATGCACTCCCATGAAGTTGTGCGTGCTGGCCGCCATCCTGAACGCGCCCGTCGAGGCCTCGCTGTGCCCCAGCAAGAGACTCCCGCAGTTGAAGAACATGAGGTTGAAGTCCAGCTCGTCGGTGAGGACGCGCCACAGCTTCAGCCCCTCGTCGTAGAGGCGCACGTTCTCGGCGGTGCGCTGGTTCGCGCGCACGATCGCGGTGTTGCGCCCGGATCCGCCGAAGCCGATGTAGTGGGATTCGAGCACCGCCACGTCGCGGATGCCGTGGTTGCGCGCCAGGTAGTACGCGGTCGCGAGGCCGTGGACGCCGCCGCCGATGATGACGGTGTCGTAGCGGCGCTTGAGGGGGGAGGGGCGCCAGAGGCGGCGGAGCTTGAGCCAGTTCACTGCCGCTGAAGCCAGCGCCACCCCGTCATCCGATCACCGAATACGACGAATCCGGATTCAGCGGCCGCCGCCGGCTGAAGAACCCGATGTCACACGTCCTTCGCGTGTACATGAGCGGTATCGTGAGCGGCTCGGCGTCGTGGTCGTGCCCTCCTTCGACCTTCTCGATCAGCTCCGCCATCAGCTTGCCCGCCACCGGCGCGTTCTTGAACTGGTTCCCCGACGTCCCCACGGCCATGTAGAAGCCCGGCAGATCGGACTGGTCGTAGATCGGGATCCAGTCGTCGGACACGTCGTACAAGTCCACCAGCCCGCCCGTCTGACCGGGAATCCCGAGACCCTTCACCCGCTGCGCCTCGCGCATCACCTGGGTCTCCCACTGGTGGGTGAAGTTCGTGTTGTAGTCGTCGGGGTCGTCGACCCACTCCAGCACGTCGCAGGGCGGGTCCTCGGAGCCGATCAGGATGTGATTGCCAGTGGTGGGGCGGGAGTAGCAGCCGATGTCGCCGTCCGAGATGAGCGGGGCGATCTGGTGGTAGTCCATGTCGGCGGGGGCCGGAACGTAGCAGACCTCCTGCTTGAGGGGACGGGTGGTGATGTTCATCCCGTCGAGCACGCCGGCCATCCCGTTGATGATGGCGGAGTGCGGTCCGCCCACATTGACGACGACCGGGGAGCGCAGGGTGGAGCCGTCGGCCAGCCGCACCCCGGCCGCCCGTCCCCCCTCCTTCAGGATCTCCACCACCTCGGTGTTGAACCGGAACTCGCCCCCATGGGCCTCGCACGCCCGCTGCACGTTGTGACAGGCCAGAGTAGGGTCGTCGATGTAGCCGGATTCGGGGATGTAGACGGCGCCGCGGACGTGCCCGCCGGTGGGCTCTCCGAAGCGGTCGTTGTTCAGGGTGACGGGTGGACCGTAGCAACGGGTGTCGAGCCACGGGAAACGGGTGGCGACCTCGTCGATCGTGAGGTCCTCGTAGGCGACATGAAGCTCGTCGAGGGCCGCCATCACGTTCACGAGGTCGTGGTTACGGTCGTTCTTGAAAACCAGGCAGCCGGTGTTCACGTACTTCGCCAGCCCCATCTCGTCGGGCACGCCCAGGTAGCGACCCCAGTCGAGCCAGTGGAAGTAGCTCTCGCGGGCCATCGCGCAGCCGTCGGGGGTGGAGTAGTGCAGCCGGATGATCGCGCAGGTGTTGCACGTCGAGCCGGACCCGGCGGCAGGCCGCTTGTCGACGTTGAGGGTCCGGTAGCCGCGCCTGGCGAGTTCGAAGCCGGTGCAGACGCCGATCACGCCGGCGCCGATGATGATTGCGTCGTAGTGGTTGTTCATTGGTTCAGGATGAGCGCACCAACCTCAACCCCGCAACGTAATTCACTTCCATCTCGTCACGCCGCACCCCCCAGACGTGGGTGGCGTTGGCGTCAAGCGGGCTGAACCGTTCAGGCAGGACGACGCTCCGGATCGGCCCTTCGTCCTGCCCCTTTCGCACCGAATACCACATGCCCGGGTTGTCGTGTCCGGCCGGCTGGAACCAGATCTCGTTGTTCGACATCAGGCGAATCTCGCGGGCCGCCGGCCAGTGATCCGGAATCGTGAACGCGTCGCGAATCGTGCGTCTGAACAGCAGCGGCACCCGGGCGTCGTCCGCATCCTCGCCGAAGAACGGCGCGTGATCATCCACCGCTTTCTCGATGTGGTCGTCCGTGACCGCGATGGGCGGCAACTGGACCTGGCGAGTCCACAGGGTATCGCCCGCGGTCGAGATCTCGATGAGTTCCAGCACGCCCGGTTGCGTCCTCAGCGGACGGCTGATCACCACACTCCCGTTCCAGGGATCCATCTGATAGTGATCGGGCGGGATCCACGGCTGGCTGACCCTGATTTCACCGTATTCCGGGTGCTGGACCGACGCAAACACATCCTGGAAGCCCAGCTGGCCCAGCGTGTCCAGCCCCCACTCACCACCGTCCCGTGAGGCACGAAGCACCGCGATGGCCGGGGCATCCCCCTCCGGGATGGCGCCGTCCATGGCCCACCCGGGCAGGCCGAGTGCCCCAACGCTGCCATCGTCGAACATCGCCATCACCTGGAACATCGTGAAGACCCGGCGCATCGTGGCCGGATCCATCCCGGACTTCAACGGGCCGACTCCGGGCGGGAAGCCATCCGTTCTCACGACTTCGCCGTCGAGGGTGAACGTGGTGTATCGCGTGTTGTCCCCAACCTGGAATCGGTCGCCGAAGAGGATGAGGGGACCTGGATCCGCGAATTCCCCCGGGCCTTCGCCCCGGCCGCCCACCCGTCCGACCAGGGAGCCATCGGGAGTCCACATGGTCATCTCCGTACTCTGGGCGTCAAGCACGTAGACCCTGGATCCGTCGGCGGCGGGGCGCACGTCGCGGATCCGGCCGAAGAGCGCGTCGCCCTCCATCTGGTCGCCGAATTCGTATTCCGGCGCGGCGATCCAGTTCTCGATGGGGTTGACGGTGATGACGGTGGTGTCGTCGGCGCAGGCGGCGAGGGCGCAGGCGATGAGCGTGAGGAGTACGGAGTCGTGCTTCGGCATGGTGATCTCTTCTGCGTGCGGGACCGCGGGTATCGGGAGACACCCGCCGGTCGTCAAAACTATTGTGTTAGTACACTCGGCCGGGATGGCCGGTTCCGCACGGCTCTGGAGCGGATGGCGGGGAAGCTCCTACGGCGGGTCGGGTTCCAATCGATTGTCGGTCGCTGCCGATTGTCAATCGACATGATAATCGGCCATCGCTTCTCAGGAACGTCCCCGGCGGCTCCGCACGTTCCGTGCCTTCCACCGCAGCAGCGGCTGCGCCCGGATGCGACCCGCAAGTCCCTCGTCCCCGGTCAGGATCGAACCGTCGACTATTCCTCGATCGAGCAGCAAATCGAGAAAGGTGACCTCGCGTTCTCTCAATGGAAGAACGGCCGATAGCAGGTTCCGGCAGTCGTCGACCAGTCTCCTGCCGTACTCCGCCACTCCGACCCCCGCGGCCGGGCGGCGCCGGAGCGCCGGCAGCAACTGACCGGCCAGTTCCCGCACCTCGAACTCCACATCTTCGATCGACACAGTCCGCCAGTCCCTCCGGGCCGCCGCCCCCTGGACGACGAAGGCGATCCTCAGCAGCTCCGGGTCCAGAAGCCCGCGACAGGAATCATGACTGACGGCCTCACCCGGAGCGTCGAAACGTGCCCCTGGAATGCCCAGGGACAGCGCCAGGCGACTGTCATACAGGTCCCTCGCCCGGTTGCGTGACAGGAGCGCGCAGAGCTTCCCCGCCACCAGTTCGTGAAAGTCGACGACCGGAATGCGGCGGACTCCCCAGCTCCCCAGGCGGCAGGAGTCCATGGTCCCGATGGGCCACAGCGGCACGCGGTACATGTAGTTGACATCCACCTCGAGCGTTCCGCTGCGCCCCGACGGATCCTGGTAGCGAAGCCGCCATTTTCCTCCGGCATGCCCCTCCGGCGCTCTCCGGACCGACAGGTTCTCCCTGCTGAAAACGGCAGTCAGCGCCCTTTCCACCCCGGGACGTTCCTCGAGCATCCCGTCGCGGCTGTCGGCACCCACGTAGTTCAGGTCAATGTCCACCGACAGCCTGGGCACATCGAAGACGAACAGGTTGAGGGCCGTCCCGCCCTTGAGGGCCAGTCTACCCTTCAGGAAGGGGTGATCCCTGACGCCCCGGAGCACGGACATCAGGCGAACGACCCTGGCCAGCACGTCAACTCTGAAGCCGGTGGCTTCGGCCTCGGCCCGGAGCTTTTCGATGGAGACGCTCACATGCTCCCTTCCCAGGATTTCTCGGCCAGTTCTTCGGGGACCACCAGATTCCAGGCCGGTAACAGGCGTCCGGTGCCGCGGGCGCCGCGGTCCATGTAGTGAGGCTGGGCTGGGCGACGGTCCCGGAGCTGCTGAAGATCGCAACCGTCGATCATCAGGGCGTCACGGTGCTGCTCGAGGAAGAATCCCACCTTTGCGCAGGTCGTGGCGTTGCCGAGCAGGAGCGTGTATGCCACCACCGACTCGACATTGAAGAACTCAACCGATTCCAGCGACCGCCAGATTTCCTCCCAGCCACCCCCGAGGAACGGGCGGTGCATGACATCGACGAGTGTGCGCTCCAGGCTCGTCACCTTCAGCGCGACTCCGGACTGTTCCGATTCCAGCACGCCGAAGTGTTCCTGTCCGGCTCGCCGCAGCGACTCGGGGAACCTGGTGCCGCGGTAGGTCTGGGCGCGGAACTCGAGCGTCTTCAAGGGCCGGGCCGCGGAGTAGATGAGGTGTTGCCACACGGAGTACGCGCGGCCGTGGTACTCGAGTGCCGTGTGGTGTGACAGGACCGCGTCGCCCGTAAGTCTGGAAGCGATGAGGAAGGGGTCGACCGGATACGAATCCCGGTCGGATCCCGGGGGGATGACGGCGTACAGTCCGCGGCGGATTCGCAGGACGCGACCGGTCCCGGTGTAGTAGGCCAGGAGACTCTCTTTCGTCCTCGGGCGCAACTCACCCCGGGAGGCCAGATGGGCGGTCAGTTCCGCTCCTGTGAAGACCGGGTGGCGGCGCAGGAAAGTTCGGTGGGACACGACAGTCGATACTTGAGATTATTGGTTAATAACCATTTTATTATATGGGTTATAGCTGACTATATCCAGCATTTCGGTGTAACGTTGCGGTCCACGTCTTGTCCCGACCGGACTCGGCCACCATGCTGAACCTCCCCCCGATCCCCTACCACTCCCCCCCACCGATCAGGAGCCGCGCGACCATGACCACGCACCTACCGCCTGCGCAAACCGAAGTCTCCCGGGCCAACCCCACCCCGCCACGCACGGACCCGTGCATCGTCAGGCACCCCACCCCCGCCACGGTCCTGGCGATGTCCGCCGTCACCGCCCTCGCAACCACCACTCTGCCAACCACCCCCCTCACCGCCCAACCCCCCGAAGTCATCGTCGGCCCCAACCTCCGCGTCGCCCCCGGCGGCTACAACGAGCCCTGGATCGCGGCCAGCCCCGACAACCCCGACTTCCTGATCGCGGTCACCCAGACCGGCGGGTGGAGCTTCCCGGGCGCGGTCTCCGCGTCCCTCGCCGCACGCACCAACGCCGCCTTCCTGACCCGCGACGGCGGCGTCTCGTGGGAACCCGTCAACCTGCCCGGCACCGAGTCCGGCGCCTTCGACCCCATGGTGGTCCCGGGGCCCGACGGCAGGATGTGGATCCTGTACACCTACGTGGGCGCGAACACGCTGGGCGGCCTGACCGCGGAGGCGGCCGCGCGCATGCTGGGCACGATCAAGGTCTGGTCCACCGACGACGAGGGCGCGACCTGGGTGGGACCCGCCGAACTCCGCAGTCCCGTCCCCCCCGACCACCCCCGCATCGCCGCCGACTGGAGCGACGGTCCGCGCCGCGGCCGCCTCTACGTGGTCTGGAACGACGTGCGCGACTCGTTCATCCGGGGCGACTTTCAGCTCTTCATGCACACCCTCGATGACGGCGGCGAGACGGTGAGCGAGCCGAAGCTCCTTTCCACCATCCCGGACGGCAAGCTCGTCGCCACGGAGCCGGTCGTCCTCTCCGACGGCACCCTTCTCGTCACCTTCTACCAGTACTTCTTCCCGCTGACCGACCCGCAGAACGCCGAGATGCCCTTCTTCACCATGCGATCCGACGATGGCGGCGAGACCTTCACCGAACCCGAGGTCGCCTTCCGGATCGGGCATCACTCGTGGCCGTATGCGCAGGGCGAGATGTCGAGTGCGTTCACGTTGCCGATCGTGATCTGGGACCGGAGCGGGGGGACGCACGGGGACAACATCTACGTCGTCTGGGACCAGGTCAGCGGGGGGACTTCGGACATCTGGCTGCGGCGGTCAACGGACGGGGGGCGGCGGTGGTCCGATCCGCTGCGGGTCAACGACAACGAACCGCCAGCGGCCGGCGACCCGCTGGACGACCGCATGATTCCGGTGGTCGAGGTCAACCGGGACGGGGTGGTGGGCGTGGCGTGGTATGATCGCCGCCGGGACGACACGCGCCGCTGCTGGGAGCTGTTCTTCGCGTCGTCGTCCGACGGCGGGGAGACTTTCAGTGCGAACGTGCCCGTGGCGACCGCGCCGTCCTGCCCGCCGCCCACCCACGCCCCCGTCGTGCGCGTCCACAACCTCGCGACCGATCCGGACATCGAGGACGTGCCCGCCGACGAGCTCGCGAAGATGGACCTGATCCAGCGCATGACCGCGCAGATGGCGCAGCAGGGACGGGAGGCCCGGGAGCGCTACTTCGGCGACCTGGACCACGCCACCCTCGAGGTCACCTTCGACAACGCGCGGGGCAATCAGCCGGGCCACTATCTGGGACTGGCCGCGGACGCCGACGGGATCTTTCATCCCCTCTGGATCAGTCGGCGGAACGCGGTTGACGAGCTGTTCACGACTACGGTGGAGGTAGCGGATGGCGCGCCCGAGGCTCCGGCGGGCGAAGAAACGGACATCACCGCGCACCTGCTGGTCGTGACGGGGCCGGTGGTCTACGACGCGGCCGGTGGCAAGGCCACGCTTGACGTGCAGCTTCGGAACGTCTCCGGCGGCGTGGTCCACGGACCCGTGCGGCTGCGGGCCGTGGGGGATGAGCGCCGGGAATGGTCCTTCACGGGGAAGATGGGATCGCATGACCGGCTCGCGCCGGGAGGGCTGAGCGAGCCGGTGAAGGTCGAGATCGAGGCGGGGAGCGGGGTGGACGGGCGGTTGGACTTCCGGATCTTCGGGCGGGTTACCAGGTGAGTTCCAGGAGGCGGTTCCATGGGACTACCTCCGTCCCGCTTCGCGATTGCCGGAGGTCGCCCCCGTAGACGAGGCGTCGCTCCACGGTGTATCCCGCGTCCCCGAGTTCACGGCCCAGCCTCCGCATCCCTCCGAAGAAGCGCGGCGTGATCGTGCCTCCCGACTTGGCCTCGGCAAGGATCAGTCCCGGACCACGGTCCGCCACCAGGTCGACCTCGGTACCAGCCGCACGATAGTGGTGCAGACGAGGCTCCTCACCCCGGTGCGTCACGACCTTGAAGACCTCTGAAGCCACCCAGCTCTCGAAGATCCGGCCTCGCAGGGGATGGTGCCGCAATTCCCCGGGGGACCGGATTCCGAGCAGGTGACACACCAGACCCGAGTCCAGAAAGTGCAGCTTCGGAGCCTTGATCTGGCGCTTGCGCACGTTGCTCCGGTAGGCGGGCATGCGAAAACACAGAAAGCTCGCCTCCAGAACGGAGAGCCACGCACGAATCGTGTTGTGGCGCACGCCGACATCGCCTGCGAGGGCGGACAGGCTGACTTCCGACGCGGTTCGGCCCGCCGCCAGCCGAACGAACGAAGAGAACGCCTCCAGATCCGTCACGTTGCGTAGTGAGCGGACGTCACGCTCGACGTAGGTCGTGAAGTAGTCCCTCAACCACACGTCGGCGGGGATTCGGCGATCGTGGATTCGTGGATAGGCGCCCGTCCACAAGGCATCCAGCAGGGTCGGCGACGGTCCCCCGAAGCGGGACAGCTCGTCGAGGCCCGGCGGCAGCAGGTAGAGCACGCCGACGCGGCCGGCGAGCGACTGGCTCACCGCCTCGCTCAGCCCGAAGTGCTGCGAACCCGTCAGGACGAAACGGCCCGGCGCGGGATCCTCGTCGACCACCTCCTGGAGGTAGGAGGTCAGGTCCGGCGCCCGCTGCACCTCGTCGATCACGGCGCCATCGCTGTACTCGCGCAAGAAGCCGCGGGGGTCTTCACGGGCGTAGGCGCGAACGTCCATACCCTCGAGCGAAACGTACGGCCGCTCGGGAAGGACGGTGCGGCAAAGCGTGGTCTTGCCCGACTGGCGGGGGCCGTTGACGGTGACGACCGGGTAGTGGCGCATTCGCTCCAGCAGCGGAGTGGCCAGGTTGCGGTCGATGAGGGGCATGGGTCGGGTGATCCCGGCAGGGGCGTGGCAGGCTGGGGCGGGGGCAAAGGATGGTAAAAAACTTGCCGATTGTCAATTGGAATGACAAATAGCAATTCTGGCGCGGCAGGAGCCGGCCCGTCACCAGCCCGCAGACAGCCGCAGAAGGCCGCCGTCGAACGGCGCCCGCCCGAAGTGGTCCAGGTCCCAGCCTGCCCCGGCCGTCACCTCGAAGCCCGACCGGAGCCGGTGGCCCGCTTCCGTGATCAGTCGATGATTCCGCGCGGTGAGCCAGGGCGCCAGGAAGCCCGCATCGCGGTCCAGAAGGGTGTAGGCCAGACGGGCCGTCCATCCCGCCTCCGGGTACCGGACGAGGGCTGCCCGGGCGAAGACCTCACGATCACGGTGCTCGCGGGGAGCGCCCGTTGCCGGCGTACGCCATTCGGGTCGCCGCACCCGCACCACCTCCGTCTCGACCGCCCACGCCGGGTTCAGGCGGGTCCGTGCGCGGGCGCCCAGGGTCACCGTCTGCTCGCGCAGCGTGAAGCCGAGCGGGCTCGCGGACGCCCGCCGCTCGGTGTCCGCCCTCGCCCAGGTGCCGTGCAGCGCCATCGTCACGCGCTCGAGCGGTGTGACCTGGAGGAGTGCTCCCAGGAACGCGACCCGTTCGAACTGGGTGAACGGATCCCGGCCGGTTGCCGGAAAGGTCACCCGTACCTCGCTTCTTCGGCTCGATCCCGCGTGCAGCTCCGCTCGCCAGCGTGACGCCGCGGCCCTCAGGGTCGTGCGGGCGGCGAGGGGAACCCCTGCGTAGTCGTAGTGGGCGTCGACGTCGTCCGCCCTCACTCCCAGGCCCTGGAAGATCACTTCGTTGAAGGTGTCGAGCGCCGCGAGGCGCACCTCCAGCGCCCAGCTACGGTCTTCCCCGTCTCTCCAGGAGCGTGCCAGCGCGACCTCCACGTCTGCGGACG
>JAPPNO010000049.1 GCA_028873845.1 Gemmatimonadota bacterium
TGCAACCACAATCACCGCAACAAGATGCGAAACTACAACCACATGTCGGCCCGGCAGACCGACGGTCGTGAAGTCGCCCTTTCGGAGTTCTCGCTGATGAACGAACTGAGCACCGCCCGCACGGTCCGCAACGAGGAGATCGCACTCGCGGTGCCCGACGGCCGGAGCGTGAGGACGCTGGTCAACGTCACCCCGATCCACGCGTCGGAGGGCAGGGTCGAATCGGTCGTGGTCACGCTGCAGGACCTGGCTCCATTCGAGGAACTCGAGCAGATGCGGACCGAGTTTCTCGCAATCGTGAGTCACGAACTGCGTACTCCGCTGACCTCCATCAAGGGCTCGACCGCCACGGTGCTCGCCGCATCGCCGGAGTTCGCTCCGGCCGAAATGTTGCAGTTCTTCCGCATCATCGATACGCAGGCGAACAACATGAGCGGTCTGATCGGCGACCTGCTCGATGCGGGACGCATCGCGACGGGCACCCTGTCGGTCTCGCCGGAACCATCGGATGTGGCGGCGCTCGTGGACCGGGCACGAAACACCTTCCTCAGCGGCGGCCGCGGCCGGGGGCACAGGATACTCGTCGACCTTCCGCCGGACCTGCCCCGCGTGATGGTCGATCGCCAGCGCATCGTTCAGGTGATGAACAACCTGTTTGCGAATGCCGCCACCCACGCTCCGGAGTCGACGCCGATCCAGGTCGCCGCCCGGCAAAGTGGCGGCCACGTCGCCATCTCGGTTTCCGACCGGGGAAAGGGGATTCCCCCCGAACAGCTCCCGCAACTGTTCGCAAAGCACACCGGCGCCGGCGACGGGCCCCGCGGTGTCCGGGGTGGCCTGGGCCTGGCCATTTGCAAGGGGCTGGTCGAGGCCCACGGCGGGCGCATCCGGGCCGCCAGCGGCGGCGAGGGCCAGGGTGCCCGGTTCACCTTCACGGTCCCCGTGACCGAGGCGGTGGACGGACCGGAAGCCGTGGCCGCGACCGCCGGGCGGGCGGTGGCCCTGAGGCAGGGTCGGGAGTCGGTGCGTATCCTGGTGGTCGACGACGACCCGCAGACGCTGCGCTACGTCCGCGACGTGCTCACCGCGGCGGGGTACACCACCCTGTCGAAGGGTGATCACCGGGAGCTGTCGCGCGTCATCCGCGCGGAGAAACCCCAACTCGTCCTGCTCGACCTGATGCTGCCCGGCACCGATGGCATCCAGTTGATGGAAGAGGTTCCCGAACTGGCCGATCTGCCGGTCATCTTCATCTCCGCATACGGGCGCGACGAGACGATCGCCCGCGCCCTCGGAGCCGGAGCCGCCGACTACATCGTCAAGCCGTTCTCGCCCACGGAACTGACGGCGAGGATCCGGGCGGCCCTGCGGGGCCGGACCGAGCTGCCCCCCTTCGAACTCGAAGGCCTGTCCATCGACTACGACCGGCGCCGGGTCACCGTGGCCGGGCGGCGATTGAAGCTGACGGCGACCGAGTACGAGGTGTTGCGCGTGCTGTCGATCAACGCAGGACGGGTATCGACCTACCGTGCACTGCTCCGCCAGGCGTGGAGCCGGTACGACGGCCACGTCAACCCCAAGCTGGTGCACGCCGTCGTGAAGAGGCTGAGGCACAAGCTGGGAGAGGATGGGGGCGAGGCAGCCTACATCCTCAACGAGCGCGGGATCGGCTATCGGATGCCGGCGCCGGAGGAGGACGCTTGAGCGACATCGACGATCCGGGGCAGGAGATCTCGAGGCTGCGGGAGCGCATCGCCCGGCTGAGTTCGGCGAGCCTGCGCATCAGCGAGAGCCTCGACCTCGAATCGGTTCTGCGCGAGGTGGTCGACAGCGCACGCGTGCTGACCGGCGCCGCGAACTCGGCCATCACGACCGTGGACCGTGTCGAACAGGGTCGGGATTTCATCTCGTCCGGCCTGACGTCCGAGGAGTTGCGGCAGCTCCGGGCCCTGCCCCAGGGAGAGCGCCTCTGGGGGTACCTGCTCCAGCATCCGCGTCCGCTGCGGCTCGACAACCTGGCGTCCCACCTCGGCGCACTCGGCATTTCCACCGCCCCCATTCTCGACCGGAGCTTCCTGGGAGCACCCATCCGCCATCGGGGGGTGAACATCGGCCATTTCTATCTCACCAACAAGGAAGGCGGCCAGGGATTCACCAGCGACGACGAGGAGATCCTGATGTTGTTCGCTTCGCAGGCGGGGGCGGCCATCGCCAACGCCAGCGCATATCGCGACGAACAGCGGGCCCGTGCCGATCTCGAGGCACTGGTCGAGACCTCGCCGGTGGGCGTGGCCGTCTTCGAGGGGAAGACCGGCGCGCTCGTACGGTTCAACCGCGAAGGGCAGCGGATGGTGGCGGGCCTGGACCCGTCGGGCCGCTCGCCCGAGGAGCTGCTGCAGGTGCTCACCGTTCGTCGCGGGGACGGCGAGGAGTTCTCGTTCGGAGAGCTTCCGCTCACGCGGGCGCTGCGCGCCGCGGAGACCGTGCGTGCCGAAGAGGTCGTGCTCTCGGTGCCGGAAGGCCGAAGCATAACGACTCTGGTCAACGCCACGCCGATCCGGGCTCAGGACGGCGAGGTCGTTACCCTGGTGGTCACGATCCAGGACCTGGCACCGCTGGAGGAGCTGGAACGGCAGCGGACCGAGTTCCTCAGCATGGTCGGCCACGAGCTGCGGACGCCGCTGACCTCGATCAAGGGCTCGACCGTGTCCCTGCTTGCGAAGACGCGCGAGCTGGCCCCCGCGGAGCAGCTCGAGTTCTTCCGCATCATCGACGAGCAGACCGAACGCATGCAGGGCCTGATCAGCGACCTGCTCGACGCGGGGCACATCGATTCGGGCACGCTGTCGGTCGCACCGCAGCCCTCCGAGGTGGCCGCCCTGGTGGACAGGGCCAGAACCACCTTCCTCGGCGGTGGCGGCCGGCACACCGTCATCATCGATCTGCCGCCGGATCTGCCCCTGGTGATGGCGGACCGGAGACGCATCGTGCAGGTTCTGAACAACCTGTTCGCCAACGCCGCCCGGTACGCGCCGGAGTCGTCCCCCATCCTGGTCGAGGCGGTTCGCGACGGCGTACACGTCGCGGTCTCGGTCACCGACCGGGGCCGCGGCATACCCCCCGACAGGCTGCTGCACCTGTTCCGCAAGCACGCCGGAGGCGACGGCACGCCCGGAACGATGCGCTACGGCCTGGGCCTGGCCATCAGCAAGGGGCTGGTGGAGGCTCACGGCGGGCGCATACGGGCCGAAAGCGGCGGGCCGGGCCAGGGTGCGCGCATCACCTTCACCCTGCCGGCAGCCCCCGGCGACGCGGCGGCCTCCACGACCAACCCGGCACCGCCGGGCGCGGCCGGCCGGGATCGGGCGCGCATTTTGGTGGTCGACGACGACCCGAACACGCTCCGGTTCGTGCGCCACGCCCTCCTGGCGGCGGACTATGCTCCGCTCGTGACCGGAAACCCACGGGAGCTGGCGACTCTGATCCGCAATGAGAAGCCCGCCCTCGTTCTGCTCGACCTGATGCTGCCCGGCACGGACGGGATCGAACTGATGCAGCAGGTCCGCGAGCTGTCCGAACTGCCGGTCATCTTCATCTCCGCCTACCGACGGGATGAAACCATCGCCACGGCGCTGGAAGCCGGCGCCGCCGACTATATCGTCAAGCCATTCTCGCCGACCGAGCTCGTGGCGAGGGTCCGGGCGGCGCTGAGCCGCCGACCCGAAAGGGACTCCCCCGCGCCGGGCGCCCGCGGCGAATCGTCACACTTGCCGTTCAGGCCCTGAGGCGGAGCCTGCCGGCGCCGGTATGCTGAAGGGGGCGGCGTCTTGACGCGTCCGGCGCGGTTGGGTCACTTGCCGTCATGTCCCTCCGTGCCGACTACGACCTCGACACCTTTCGCGGCGACCTCTTCGGCGGACTGACGTCGGCCGTCGTGGCGCTGCCGGTCGCGCTCGCCTTCGGGGTGGCGTCCGGGATGGGGGCCGCCGCCGGCCTCTACAGCGTGATCGCGGTCGGTTTCTTCGCGGCCGTCTTCGGCGGCACGAAGTCCCAGATCTCCGGCCCCACCGGCCCGATGACGATCGCGATGGCGGTCATCATCACGACCCACGCGTCCACCCTGCCCGAAGCCCTCACCGTGGTCGTGATGGGGGGGCTGATCCAGGTGCTGCTGGGAGTGCTGCGGATGGGACGCTTCGTGGTCTACACGCCGTACGTGGTGATCTCCGGGTTCATGTCCGGCGTGGGGCTGATCATCATGCTGATCCAGGCCCTGCCGTTTCTCGGGTTGCCGCCGGCGCAGGGCGGACCGATGGGCGCGATCCGGGCGCTCCCGGAAGCGATCGGGGGGATGAACGCCGGCGCCCTTACCCTGGGCGCGGTGGCTCTGGGCGTGGCCGCGTTCTGGCCGCGGAGGCTGGCCCGGTATCTGCCCGGCCTGCTCGTCGCACTCCTGGCCGGCACCGCGCTGGGGGTGCTCTGGCTGACCGACGTGCCGGTCATCGGCGAGATTCCGAGGGGCCTGCCTTCCCTGCAGCTCGAGCTTCCCACCCTCGGTTTTCTGGTGAAGTCGCTGCAGCCCGCTCTCATTCTGGCCCTGCTCGGCTCGGTGGACAGCCTGCTGACTTCGCTGGTCGCCGATTCCCTGACGGGGACGCAGCACAAACCCAACCGCGAACTCGTGGGCCAGGGGGTCGGCAACATGGTGTCCGGCCTGTTCGGGGGACTGCCCGGCGCGGGCGCGACGATGGGCACTGTGACCAACATCCGCGCCGGCGGCACCACGCAGGTGTCGGGGGCGCTGCGCGCGCTGATGGTGCTGGCTCTTCTTCTGGGACTCGGACAGGCCGTGGAGCCGATCCCGCAAGCGGTCCTCGCGGGCATCCTCATGAAGGTCGGCTGGGACATCATCGACTGGCCGCTCCTCACCCGCATCCACCGCATCCGGCGGGAACATCTGTTCGTGATTGCGCTGACCCTGGGGCTGACGGTGTTCGTCGATCTGGTCACCGCGGTGGCCATCGGGCTGATCGCGGCCGGAATGGTGCACGCGCGCCAACTGGAAGGCCTGGAGCTGGACAGCGTGGTCTCGGTGCCGCTGCTGGACCACGTCTTCTTCGCGGGCGAGGAGGAGGCGCGCACGATGGACCGCTATGCGGCCCGGGTCGGCCTGGTGAGGCTGAACGGAAGCTTCACGGTCGCGTCGTCCCAGAAGCTGTACAGCGTGATCGGGGGCGACATCAAGGACCACGACGTCGTCGTCTTCGACTTCACCGGGGCCACCTACATCGACGACAGCGCGGCAATGATGGTCAGGCGCCTGCTGGCGACCGCGGCCAGAGAGGACACCGAGTGCATCGTGCTGGGGCTCGCCGGCAAGGTGGCCCGGATGCTGCACACGCTGGACATCCTGAGGGATCTGCCGGAGGAGCATGTGGTGGAGACGATGGAAGAGGCGCGCGGGTTGGCAATCCGCCTGCTGGAGGGGTAGGCGCCGTGGGCGGATCCTCCACCGCATTCCCGCAGCGAGGCGCACCGGCCCGTGGCCGCGAATCGCCTCGCTCACCTATCCACACTGTAAATCACACTTTACATTTTGTCATGTATAGTATACAGTTCTTTCACTCCCAGCTTCGCCGGATCATTTCGATGCACCAACCACGCCACGCTTCCCGACTTATCCTTGCCACTGCCGGCCTCGCCCTCCTCCTGCCCCCCTCCCCCGCCGCCCCCCAGCAACCCGCCCCCCCCGACCCCCCCGGCGCGCTGCCCTACGACCTCGCCTTCGCGATGGCCTCCTTCCCGTGGGACTCGCGCTGGTTCGTGTCGCCCGACGGCCGCTTCGTCGCCTACGGCGTCCACACACCCCCCGACACCACCGTCAACCTGGACGAGCGATACCAGCCCAACGGCACCCCGTCCTCGGCGTTGGGGACCACGCTGTACTACACCGAGATCGCCACCGGCCGCACCGTCCACGCCTGCCCGGGCGGCGCGTGCTGGCGCCCGGCGTGGTCCCCCGGCGGTACCGCGGTCGCCTTCTTCTCCGACGCCGACGGCCCGCCCCACCTCTGGGTTCACGACCTCGCCGCGGGAACATCGCGCAAACTCTCCGACGACCCCGTGAAGCCCAAGCTCTGGGACGGCGACGAACCCCGCTGGAGCCCCGACGGCTCGACGCTGTACGCGGGGTTTGCGCCGGAGGGAAGGTACCGCAGCCCCATGCGCCCTCCCCGGGTCGAGGCCGCGAACCCGGCCGGCGTGGTGGTCCTGCGGAGCGGCAGCGAGGAGGCGGCCGCACCGCACGACGCCCCGCCCCCCACGCCCATGGAGGACCACTTCGCGCGCGAGCACCTGGTGGCCCTCAGGGCGGTCGACGTCGCCACCGGAGAGACGCGCACCCTGGTGCCCCACGACGCGGCGGTCGCGGCCGGCGCCGCCCGGCTGTCGCCCTCGGGAAGGTGGCTCGCCTACCTGTCCGGCTTTCGCGCCGTGAGCGAGACGTCGCAGGAAACCGTGATGGACCTCGCCGTGGTGTCCACGTCGGGGGGCGACCCGATCGTGGTGGTGCGAAACGTCCCCCTCACCCAGGGCGGCTACTTCAACCACGGCTACAGCTGGCACCCCACCGACGACCGATTGATGTTCATCGAGGACCGGCGGATGTACCTGACCGATCTCCGCTCGGGCACGCCCTCGTTCCCCCGGCCGCTCGCTTCCGAGTTCGGATACGTCGCCGCGACCGTCTTCGGGTTCACGCGCGACGGGGAGTCCGCCGTCCTCGGCATCGACATCTTCGACGACCGCGCCTATGGCGATCCCCGCCCGCGCGGCCTCGCCCTGGTCCCCCTCGACGGCGGTGCGCCGGCCACGATCACCTTCGACAGCGAGCGGTGGATCTACGACCGCCTCCTCAAGGCCGACGGCCGCACCCTGTGGCAGCCCGACGGCTCATCGGTTTCGGTCCTCCTCACCGAGCGTTCGACCGGCGAGAAGGCGGTGGTGCGCTACGACCCCGCGAGCGGCGAGGCCCGGATCCTCTGGAAGGCCCGCGGAAAGCTCGGCAATCTCACCTCGGGCGGGCGCCACGACTTCATGCTGGCGCAGTACGAGGACATGGCGACGCCCCCGAACATCTACCGCTTCGACGGGGACTTCGCGGCTCGGGAGCGCATCACCCACATCGATCCCCGCCTCGACGAGGTGGAGGTGGGCACGTCGGAGACCTTCGAGACCACCGTCCCCCTCCACGACGGCACACTGACCAGGGTGAAGACCGCCGTACTGCTCCCGCCCGGCGCCAAACGCGGCGACCGCCTCCCGGCCGTGGTCACCATGTATCCCGGCGGCGACGTTACCCGCAGCGCGGCGGATTTCGGCGGCGGCAGCGTCTTCACCGTCCCCAACCTGGCCTTCACCAGCCGCGGTTTCGCGGTGGTGCTCTGCCACCTGGCGCTCGGGCCCAACCGGGAAGCCGGCAACCCGGTCCAGGAGATGGTCGACGTGCTGCTGCCGCAGGTGTACCGCGCCGCCGAACTCGGCTACGTCGACCTCGACCGGCTCGCGATCGCCGGGCAGTCGTACGGAGGGTACGGCACCGCCTCGATCGTCACCCGTACGAACGTCTTCCGGGCCGCGGTCCCCATCTCCGGCATCTTCGACCTTTTCGGCAACTACGGCCACATCGATCCCGACGGCGACGGATTCTTCCAGGGCTGGAGCGAGGGCGGGCAGGCGCGCATGGGAACCCATCCCTGGGCCAACGTGCGCCGCTACCTCGAAAACTCCCCCTACTACAACGCCGACAGGATCACGACGCCGGTGCTGATCGTGCACGGGACCGCCGACATGGCCTACCACGATGCGGGCAAGCTGTTCACGGCGCTCAGACGGCTGGGGAAGCCCGCGCAGCTGGCGTCGTACCTGGACCAGGGGCACGTGATCAGTCTGTGGCGGCGGGCGAGTGCGGTGGACGCGGCGAGGAGGATGGTGGAGTTCTTCAGGCGGCACCTGGGGGTGGCGGCTCCGGTGTCCTGACCGGGTCCCACGATCCGTCGGCGCCGTCTATCCCCCCACCCGCCGCGCCTGCGCCCTCCCCATCCCGATCGACAGCACGATCCACATCGCGGCCAGCGGCCCCGTCGATACGGCCACCCACACCAGCGTCAGCCCGAGCAGCGCGAAGAGCCCGTCGATCCCCGCACCGGCGAGATCCCCGCCCCGGTACAGGAACACGTCGACCACCGGCTTGGCCTTGTACTTCTCCGACGGCGTCACGACGCTGAAGAGCGTCTCCCGGGAGGGCCTTGAAATGGCGTAGCGGGTCGCTCGGTGCACCGCCTGGAAGATCATCATGACCCCGTAGACGGGCCACACCGCCAGCACCGCGAAACCGGCCATCGTCACGAGCGGCAGGATCGCCAGCGTCCACCCCACGCCCAGCTTCCGGATCACGTGCGTGGTGATGAAGATCTGGGTGATCAGCGTCGCCACCTGCGCCATGGTGTCGAACTGCGCGAAGTTGCCGAGCAGCTGGCTGAAGGTGTCCGAATCGCTCAGGATGATGTTGGCCTGGGTGAAGTAGATGAGCGTGTTGGAGACGGCCATGAACACGACCCATACACCGACGCCGAGCAGGTACGGCGAGGTCGCCACCGCGCGCGCGCCGTCCCAGAAGGTGCCCCCGATCGCTCCGTCCGCGTCCCCTTTGCCGCCGGGTCCCTCGCCCTTTCCATCTTCACCTTCACCGCCGGACCCTGCCCCCGTCCGATCGCCCGCCCCACCCCCCACCGCCTCCAGCCTGGACGCCCCCGACCGCACCGCCATCCGCTCCAGCGCCAGCATGACCGCGATCGCCGCAGCGAAGAATGCGGCCCCGATCAGCATCAGGCCCGCGGGCAGATACGCACTCTCGGTCAGCACGCTGATCAGATTCGTCGCCCAGCTCCCCACGATCGCCCCCAGCGTCCCCCCGATCCCGACGAAGGCGAACATCCGCTTTCCCTGGTCCACGTCGAAGATGTCCACCATGAACGCCCAGAAGACGCTGGTGGTGAACAGGTTGATGACCGTCAGCCAGATGTAGAAGGAGTAGCCCACACCCCGCGACAGCGCCGTCTGCGCATCGGTCCCGATCAGCCCGCCCCCCGACCTCACGTCCTGGATCAGCAGCGCCGCGAACCCGATCAGGCACACGATCACGAAGAGGTACGCCACCGGGATGAAGCGGCGCCGGTTGGTGCGCGCCACCACCCCGCCGAAGGCGAGGACCGCGCCCAGCGACACGAAGCAGTTGATCGCGAAGAGCCAGCGCAGTTCGTCCATGCCGCGCGCGACTCCCATGGCCTCGCGCACCGGGCGCAGGAAGAAGTAGCCGCACAGCACGGTGAAGAAGAAGAGGGCGGACATGGCGGCCAGGGGGGGTTCGCCCGGCCGCATGTTGACCAGCCGGTTCACGAGCCGAACCGTGGCGTGCCAGAGGCGTGCCACCACTGTGAATCCTCCTCTGCCGCGAGCGGCGCTATCGAATCGCGTCAGGTTCCCCCCGGGGCCGCCCGGGATTGACGTTCCGCAAGAGAAGCCCATCCTTCAACGGAAGCAAGCAGGAACCGCGCATCCTCCGCGCGTCCTCCAGCCTTCCATTCATGAACTCCAAGTCACGGACCACTCCACGGGATTTCGTCGCGCGCCTGACCGGAGTCCGCCCGCAAGAAGCCGGCATCGTCCTGCTCTCGGCCGCCTATTTCTTCTTCGTGCTGTCGGCGTACTACGTGATCCGGCCGCTCCGCGAGGAGATGGGCGTGGCCGGGGGCGTGGAGAACATTCCGTGGCTCTTCACCGGCACGCTGGCCGCGATGCTCCTCTTGCACCCCGTCTTCGCCGCGATCGTGTCGCGCTGGCCGCGCAGGCGGTTCGTCACCGTGACCTACCGCTTTTTCATGCTCTGTCTGGTCGCGTTCTACTTCGTGCTGAACGCGCTGCCGCAGGGGGAGGCCGCGGCGATCTGGGCCGGGCGGGTGTTCTTCATCTGGACGGCCGTCTTCAGTCTGTTCGTAGTGTCGGTCTTCTGGTCCTTCATGACCGACATCTACCGGGAACGGCAGGGCCGCCGCCTCTTCGGCCTGATCGGCGTCGCGGGGACGCTGGGGGCGATCGTCGGGTCCTCGATCACCGCGCTGCTGATCGAAAGCCTCAGCCCCGCCACACTGCTGTGGTTCTCGATCGTTCTGCTCGAGTGCGCGGTGGCGTGTGTGAAGGGGCTGGACCGGAAGGCGGGGGGCCGGGTGCCCGACACGCCGTCGCCCGCATCGGACGACGAGGTGATCGGCGGGTCTCCGCTGGACGGGATCAGGCACGTGCTGGCCTCGCCCTATCTGCTGGGCATCTGCGCCTTCATGCTCCTCTTCACCATCGGGTCCACCTTCCTGTACAACATCCAGGCGGCGGTGATGGAGCGCACCTTCGCGGACCCCGATCAACGCACGTCGGTCTTCGCGCAGATCAACCTGGCGGTCAACACCCTGACGCTCCTGACCCAACTGTTCCTGACCGGGCGCATCATGAAGCGGTTCGGGGTGGGGCTGACCCTGGCGCTGCTGCCGCTGCTGAGCATCGTGGGCTTCCTGGCGCTGGGCGCGGCACCCGTCTTCGCGGTCTTCGTGGTCTTCCAGGTGCTCAGGCGCGCGGGCAACTTCGCGCTCGCGGTGCCGGCGCGTGAAGTCCTGTACACCGTGCTCCCACGCCGCGACAAGTACAAGGCCAAGAACTTCAACGACACCTTCGTCTACCGTGCGGGCGACCAGATCGGGGCATGGTCGTTCGCGGGCTTCGGCATGCTGGGGCTCGGGACGGCCGCGATGGCCTTTTCGATGGTGCCGGTGGCGGGGGTGTGGCTGGGGGTGGCGCTGTGGCTGGGACGGAGGCAGAGGGGATTGGCGGGGTAGCGGGGCAACCCGACCGGGTGCTGTGAGCGAACGTTGCTACAGCAGCCGCTGCAACCCCACAACCAGCCCCACGATCAGTGTCGCCTGTGCGAGGAGCAACCCGTACATCTGCGCCTTCAGGCTCTTGATGTCGTCGTGGCAGGCGCTTCGGACCTTCACGATTTCGGTCTTGAGGTCGGCAATGTCGTCCCTCATGACATCCATCTCCCTGCGCAGCGCGGCGAACCCCGTTCGCATCTCCTCGCGCACCGCGGCGAATTCCGTTCGCATCTCCTCGCGCACCGCTACGAACTCCGCACGCGTCTCCTCCCGCAGCTCCGCAATCTCCGCCTTGAGCTCGGTGCGCAGCTCCGCAATCTCCGCCTTGAGCTCGGTGCGCACTTCCGCGATCTCCGCCTTCAGCTCGGTGCGCACTTCCGCGATCTCCTCGCGCAACGCCCGGTTGTCGTCCCGGCTGGCACTCCGCAGATCGCGCAGATCCTCCCGAGTGGCGGCACCACCGGCCACAGATCCACCGAAGGCGGCAACCATGGCCTCCGCCTGTGCCGACTCGAAGCCGGCCTTCTCCAGCGCCCTCGCTGCCTTCAGCGTATCCACACCCATCCCGTACATGGATTCAATCATGATCCCTCCCTCGGTGCGCGTCAAATTCCGAAGCCTCGAGACTCGCCCGTCGGGTGGGTCGCTGGAATGGTGATTTGGGACTCTCTGCCGTTCGGCCGCGAAAACCGTATCGGAGTGCCGGTCCCGACAACGAATCCACCTCCAACTTGTACCAGGTCGCCCTCTCCGTTACCTTGGAGCGCCATGCGCAGAAACGCCCGTCCCCGCCCACCGCTGCCCTTCCTGCTGCTTCTTCTCCCCATCCTGACCACGCAATCCGGATGCGGCCTTGGCGAAGCCGAACGGACGCGCCAGCTGCGCTCCTCCTGCGCCGACGGCGACGCGGGCGCCTGCGAGGAGATCGGCATCAGGCTTCTGCATGGCGAGCGGGTTTTCCGGGACGAGACCCAGGCGATCCCCTTCCTCGAGCAGGCCTGCGAGGGAGACCGGTGGGAAGGGTGCTACGAACTCGGCGCGGCGTATCGGGGCGGGCGCGGGGTGGACGAGGACCTGAGGCAGGCCGCGCGGTATTTCGAGAAGGCGTGCGATGGAGATTTCGGCGAGGGGTGCGCCGCGCTGGGCTATCTCTACCAGACGGGGCGCGGAGTACCCGGCGACCTGACGCGGGCGGCGGACCTCTTCGAGAAGGCGTGCGAGAGCGGACTCACGGGAATGTGCGTGAACCTGGCCGTCGCCTACGAGGAAGGGGAGGGGCGGCAACAGGACCCTGCCAGGGCGGCGGAGTTGTACGAGCCCGCGTGCACCGGGGGCGGCAACCCCGATGCGTGCCTGAGACTCGGCCGCCTGTACCGTTCCGGAAACGGCGTCGCCAGGGATCCGGCGCGCGCGGCTCCCCTCTTCGAGCAGGCGTGCGATGCCGGGAACAAGGCGAGCTGCCGGGAGCTGGCCCGGCTCTACGCCGACGGCGAAGGCGTGGACCGGGACCCGGAACAGGCCGTGGAGCTGTACGAGCGGGCCTGCGGCGAGGGCTGGTGGGACAGGGGGGACGGAGAGAGCTGCTACCGCCTCGCCGAAATGTACCAGTCCGGGACCATGGTGGAGCGGGACGATGACGAAGCGGAACACTATTTCTTCACGGCCTGCAGGCTCGGCTACCGGCTGGGGTGCGCCCCCCCTCCCCCGCCCCCACCGGATTCCACGTGACCGCGATGCTCGAAGGCAACGCGCTCATGACGATGGACAACGTCACCAAGCAGTACCCCGCGGTCGTGGCCCTCCACGAGGTGGACCTGTCCTTCACCGAGGGGATCACCGGTCTGCTCGGCGAGAACGGCGCCGGCAAGAGCACGATGATCAAGATCCTCCTGGGCCTGGTCCCCCCCACCTCCGGTTCGGTCCAGGTGCTGGGCGAGGACGTGACCCGCAATCCTCTCGTGCGCACCAGGCTCGGATACATGCCGGAGCACGACTGTCTCCCGTTCGAGGCGCCCGCCGCCGAGTTCCTCTGCCACATCGCCGAAGTCAGCGGACTGCCCGCGGCCAGGGCCCGCATGCGGGCGGCCGACACCCTGAGGCACGTCGGTCTCTTCGAGGCGCGCCACCGCCCCATGGGCACCTACTCGACCGGGATGAAGCAGCGCGTGAAGCTCGCCCAGGCGCTCGTGCACGACCCGGACATCGTGCTCCTGGACGAACCCGCGGCCGGACTCGACCCGGCCGGCCGTGACGACATGCTCGGCCTGGTACGCAAGACGTACCGCGAGTTCGGGATCACGGTGGTCTTCTCCTCGCACCTCATGTCCGACGTCGAGCGCACCTGCGACCGGATCACGGTCCTCGAGGGCGGGCGGGTCGCGAAGTCGGGTGCGGTCGCGGAATACACCGCCGAGACGAGGACCCTGTTCATCGAGGTGGACGGCAACCGGGAGCGTTTCGTGGCGGCGCTCGAGGCGCGCGGGGTCTCGGTCGGGGTGGGCAAGGGCGGCGTGGCGGTCCAGGGATCCGACGAGGATCTCGCCGACCTGGTACGGGACGCGCTGGTCGAGGCGGAAGCGCCGCTGCGGCGGATGGCGCCCCGCAGGCGGGAACTGGCGGAGCTCTTCACCGGCGTGGACGGGGACCATGGCGAAGCCGGGGAGGCCGGGTGATGGCCGAGACGAGGACCGCGCAGGCCGCCGGCGACCCGAAGGCGGGAGGGGTCGTCTTCGACATCGGGTACCAGCGGTATGCCGGGCCTCGCGAGGGCCGGCGGCGCGCCCGCCTCGCCGTCTACAAGGACGGCTTCCGCAAGGTGCTGGGCCTGGGGCGGGGGCCGAAGGCGAAGCTGCTGCCCTGGGCCTGCATCCTGGTCCTGGTCGGCATCAGCATCGTCATGGCGGCCATGGTCGGATTCGGGCAGCGGACCCTGGGCGACGTGGGGGCCGAGATGGTCCCTGGAACGTCCCACTACTTCTACTACTCGATTTTCGGCCTCAACATCCTCTTCATTTTCGCGGCGCTCGTGGCCCCGAGGCTCCTCTGTCCCGACCGCCGTAACGGGACGCTCCACCTGTACCTGGTCCGGCCGCTGACCGCCACGGACTACGTCCTGGCGCGGTGGGCCGCCTGCCTGACCGTGATGGTGCTCGTCGTGTGGCTGCCGCAGTTCGTGCTGCTCGCCGGGCGCGTACTGGGTCATCCGGAACCCCTGACCTATCTGGACGACAACTGGACCGACATCCCGAAGTTCCTGCTGTCCGGAGCCGCCATCGCCGCGATGGTCACCGCCGTTTCCATGCTCGCCTCGGGGCTCGCCACGCGTCGGGGATACGCCTCCGTGCTCCTCATTGCGCTGTTCGTGATCCCGAACGCGGTGACCGCGCCCTTCGCGTTCAACCCGCAGCTGCAGTGGGTCTCGATGTTCAGCCTTGGCGACGTCCTCGGCGAGACGAACAAGCTGATCTTCAACGGGGTCGAACAGGCCGCCGAGGCCGACTCGCAGGTCGAGGACCCATTCGGGGACCTGGACCTCGATACCGCCCAGACGCGGTTCTCTCCGGCCTTTCTTCTCGCAGCGTACTTCGGCTGGCTCCTGGCACCGGTCGTGGTCCTGTGGATGTACTACCGCAGGCTGAGACTATGACCTCCAGCACCCCGACGCCGGTGATCCGCACCGAGCGGCTGACGCGCTGGTTCGGCAACATCGTGGCCGTCAACGAAGTCACCCTCGACATCCACCCCGGAATCACGGGGCTGCTCGGTCCGAACGGTGCCGGCAAGAGTACCCTGATCCGCACGATGGCGGGGCTGGCCCGGGTCTCCAGCGGCACCGTCACGATCTTCGGCGAGCCCGTTCGCAACAATCCACCGCTTTCAAGGCGCATCGGGGTCATGCACGAGCACGAGACCGTGTACGGATTCCTGACCGGGCGCCAGTTCGTGACGCTGATGGCTGAGCTGCGTTCGGTGACCCCTCTCGGGGAGGCCGTGGAGCGCGCCATCGACCATGTCGAACTCCAGGATGCCGCCGATCGCAGGATCCGCACCTATTCCCGCGGCATGCGCCAGCGGATCCGCCTCGCCGGGACGCTCGTCCACGATCCGGAGGTCCTGCTCCTGGACGAGCCGCTCAACGGCGCCGATCCCAAGCAGCGCATCCATTTCCAGCGGCTTCTGAAGAGGTTCGCGAGCGAGGGGCGCACCATCGTGGTCTCTTCGCACATCCTCGAGGAAGTGGAACGCATCGCCGACACCGTGCTCCTTCTCGTGAACGGAAAGCTGGCCGCCTCGGGGGACTTCCGTGCGATCCGGGCGGCGCTCAACGAGCGGCCATACCACGTGCTCGTGGCGTGCGATTCGCCCCGGGCGCTCGCGGCGGCGGTCGTAGAGCTGGACTCGGTGGAGGCCGTCAAGCTGGACCCGGACGGGAGGATCGTGATCCTCAGCCGCAACGTGCGCGACCTCCAGATCGCGCTTCCGAAGCTGGCCCAGCGGAACTCCGTCACCCTGCGCCGGGTGGTGCCGCTCGACGATTCGCTCGAGAGCGTCTTCGGCTACCTGGTTGAAGGGGGCGAGCGATGAAGTCGCTCTTCCTGCTCACCCTGAGAAGGGTCCTCGCCCCCACGCGCCTCCTGATGATCGCGGGCCTCGCGCTGGTGCCCTTCGCGGTGACGTCGCTGATCCTGCTGATCCCGGACGCGCCGCCGGTGCAGATCTTCGAGCAGCTCATTCTGAACACCCTGCTCGCCGGGGCGATCATTCCCCTGGCCACCCTCGCGACGGGCCGGGCGGCGTTCGGGGACGAGATCAGCGACCGCACCCTGGCAAACATCACCCTGACACCCAATCCCCGGTGGAAGATCGTCCTGCCGAAGCTGCTGGCAGTCGTTTGCGTGCCTGTCCTGATCATGGCGGTCAGCGCGTATCTCACCGGCTACCTGGGCTACGGCGGCGACCGGTCCGCCGCGTGGGCCGTGACCATCGGCGCCATGGCGGCGGTCGTGCTCTACAGCACCCTCTTCGTCTGGCTCGACCTGGTGACCCCCCACGCGGTGGGCATCGGTCTGGCCTACATCGTCGTGTGGGAGGGGCTCTTTTCGCGCTTCGTCTACGGCGTGCGCTTCTTCAGCATCCGCAGCTACGCGACCTCGGTCACGCACGGCGTGGACGAGCGGCGGTTTGCGGATGGGGTGCACACGGGGCTGGGGCTGACCGTGGCGGTGATGGCGGTGGTGGTGGCCGTGCTGTTTCTGTTGTCGGTGCGGAGATTGCGGACGATGGATTCGCCTTGAGGAGCTACTCGAGATCCCTGCGGTAACGGGTTGCCTTGTATTCCTCCACCCAGGCCCGGGAGCTGCGCCACCGGCCGCTCGAGTTGCGGACCGCTCGAAGCCTGCCGCGTCCGGCTGCCGCGCGGAGGGCTGGAGCATTGAGGTCCGGTGTTGCCAGGGCGCTCAGGGGCACCAGGCGGGCCGGTCCGGCGACCGCCGGAATGACGAATTGGTAGAGGTTGTCGAGAATCGCGCGGGCGAGCATCTCTCCCAATGGACCGGACTCTCCTCGATCCGCCTTCCGGAGGGCGGCGAGGTAGCGTGAGCGTTCGCGCTTGTAGATGATCGCGGGCGGGTACCCGAGCCGGACGAGGACCAGGTTCAGAAGCAGACGTCCCGTTCGCCCGTTGCCATCGAGGAACGGATGAATCTGTTCGAACCGGCAATGGGCCTCGGCAAGAGACTCGGGAAGGCTCGACGACGCGGCATCGAGCTTGTTGACCTCCTCAACCCAGGTATCCATCTCCGAGGCAACGAGTGGCCACGATACGGGAGTCAATCCCCCGGGAAACGGCCGGATGTCGTGTTGGCGGAAGTTGCCGGGTGTCTCCCGATCCGTGGCGTCGGGGTGGGGCACCACCTCCCAGACCGGCGACAATGCCGTGTGGTGAACCTGCCGGACCTCGGCCAGGCTCAGGAAGGCTCCGGGGTGGCAGAGGCCGTTCCGGTGGACCGCTTGCCGGTACACCCACTCGGCCGCTGTAGCGTACCCTCGAACCTCCAGGTACTCCCGCAGTTCGCCGTCGCCGACGGCCCGCCCCTCCGCCAGGAGTTGCTCGACCTGTTTCAAGACCAGAGTATTACCCTCGATCGCCGTGGAATGATGGGCCTCCCGGTACCAGATTCCGCGCCAGATTCCGGAAGCCTCTTGTGGGCTCGGCAGGCCGCCCAGGCGCTCCCACAGCTCGGCGACATCGGCTCGTAGACGACTGTAGACTTCTCGGCGAGGCGGGCGGCCCGGGCGTCGGGGTCGGTCTGAAATGTGTTCGGTCATGGAGACGCTAATCTAACAGAACAATTGTTTTCGTCGATTCGGAGGGATTTTCCGCAACGGCAAGCGTGTTTTTTCTCCCGTGGGGCCGGGTTTTTCTTGCGAATTATTTGTTCGATTCTGGAACCTGAAATGTAACAGAATACTTTTAGGAACCAATCCCATGACCTCCGCGGCGTCCGACACGTCAGCTTCAAGCGGTTCCGCGACCGGACGTTCGAGCTGGACGAAACGACGGTGCGGTGGAGGTCCCGGATCCTGTCGGGGCGGGGTGGAGGCGGATGGTTTCGTGGGCGTCTTCCAGGTCGAAGCGGTAGCGGCGGCCGCGGTAGTTGAAGGTGTTGATCGCGAGGAGGCGGTCCGCGAGGATGTCGTGCAGGACGACGTTGCGGAGGCGGCCGGCGCGGTGGTGGAGGGCGGTGGGGTACGAGAGTGGGGTGCTTGCGCAGCTCCTCGTCGTGTCGCGCCGCGCGTTCGAGGTCGCCGAGGGAGAATCGCTGCCGTAGCCGATCACCGGTCAGTGACGACTTGGAGTATGATGACCAGAACTTCCGGAGCTGCTTCTCCGCATCTTGCGCCGGTACCCTGCGCGCCTCCCACCCCTCGTGCAACCGTACGAGCAACCCTTCGAGGTTCGGCTCGATGAGCACCGCTTCCAGTCCGCGCCTTTCGGCCTCCGTCAGCGCATCACGGCCCGCGGCTCGATCCGCCTGCAGACGGTCCGCGTCCAGCAGCACCAAACGCGCCGCTATTCCGCCCCTATCGGGATGCCGCTTCAGACGGCGCGCGGTCTCCCTGACGACTTCCATCGAGTCGCCGCCATTGCAGGGTCTGGCGTCGAGGTGCACATGAAGACCTGCCTGATCGCACAGCAAGCCGAGAAACCGGACGAAAGCGCGGTCGCTCTTCCCCTCAACTCCGGCGAAGACGACCCGCCTGCGCGGCACGTCCGGCCGGTGCCGCGATCGCCTCACCCGATCCGGGGAATCCCGCCGAGCACTCCAGCCCGGTACTTGGGGTACAGCCGGACATCGCGGCGAAGACCTCGAACATCCTGGGCACCGTATACCTGTGTCGCGCCTCCCCCATCTTTCTCGACGATGAAGACCTCTTCCTTCTCCAGTTCGTCAAGGAGGCCGACATGGTGCGAAGTCACGAGAAGCTGGGCACCCCGGGAATTGCTCTCGCGCGAGCGGAACAGTCGCAGCAGTTCGGCCACCAGGTCCACATGGAGGTCACCGTCGATTTCGTCCAGAACCGCCAGACCGGACACATCGAGCGCGTGCTTGACCATCGGCAGCAGGTGGAACAGGCGCCGGGTGCCCCTTGATTCCAGGCCGAGGACGACAGGGGCGTCCAATCCATGGTGCTCGAACCGCACGAACCTGGTCCCTTCCCCATCCCGAGCGACCTCGAGACCTCGGATTCCCGCATCGATACGACCGAGCTGGGTCTCCGCCCAACGCCTCGAGTCGGGATCGGCCTCGATCCATCCGATCGCCGTTTCGGTGTCGAGCGAACGCGTATCGTTACCGACGACGTTGGTAGTGTTTCCGAGCCAGCCCCGCATCCAGTCCGCGATGCGTCGCGCCAATGGCACGTTGAACATGGCCATCGTGGCGATCACCGACGTGGTCGGACCGAGCCCCCGCAGCCGGTCGTCCGACGGCCGGACCCCGAAGTCGCGTGACACGTAGACCGGCGCATCCTGGCCACGCCGCTCGTACAGCCTCCGCTTCCGCCCCCTTGGGAAGTGGAGGAGCGCCTCCCGGATCACGGACATGTGTTCGACCCCGGTCTCGGACGGCGTCCGCCCGACCATCAGTTCGTACCGGAATCGCTGCGAGCCGTTCCCGGGCGACAACCAGTCCCATTCGCCCTCCAGCGAGAACCGAGTCGGTTCCCAACGGGTTTCATCGCTCAGAAAGGGAACCAGCCAGATGGTCTCGTTGAAGAGGGAGACGTAACGCGCCACATCCACCAAGGCACGCAGGAGGGTCGTCTTTCCGCACCCGTTGGGTCCCATGAGGACGGCGACGGCGGGCAGCTGGAGGTCCGGCTTGACGCTGCTGTGGCGGAAGCACGCCAAGTCCGGAGCCGTGCCCCGAATCCGCAGATCAAGGGTCGCCGTGTCCCGAACCGATCCGTAGTTGGATACAGAGAAAGCGTGAATCATATTCCATATTAGCGGTTTTTTCGTGGAGGTCAATAGATAATGCTACGGACGATGCCATTATCATGCCGGTATGGCACCGCTCGGTACCACCGGAATGCGGCTGGACGTCCGGTCCGGCGCCTGGGGTTCGCACGGCTCCGGAGCGGCCGTTCGCTGGGTCGCATCGGGCCGCCGAGAGAAGTATCGCGCATAAGAGCGCGAACCAGTTCGATCACCGGCGGAGCCGACCCACGCGGGCGAACGCTACGCTGCTTCCAGCGGTGGTCGTCAGGATCCCGAGCCCTTGGGGCGGTAGTCCCGTGGGTCAAGGCACTTGTCGTACAGCGCCCGGTCGATCCTGATCCAGTCCGTCTTGTCGATTCCCCTCCGGTTCCGAGCAGCGGGGCTGTGCGGAAAGGCGCTTGCGATCTTGATCCATCGCTGCTGCACCCGTGCGATGGTTCGTATCTCCTCGGCAACCTCCGAGAGATCCTGATCCTGGCTGAAGACGAGGGCGACATCGAATTCGTGGCGGTTGGCGAGTGCGATCACGTCCAGCGCGATCCGCACGTCGATCCCCTTCTCCTCTCCGGCCAGAAAGAAGTGCTCTGTGCCGTCGGGCAGGGACACGCGGCGGTTGCGGTACCGGAGAGGCCTGCTATATACGACCACGCCGCGTCGTCCCATGAACGCGAGCTTTCGGGTCCAGAAGGCGTGCCACCTGGGATTGTCGCCGACATCGGGGATTCCGGTGTAGAAGCGGACTTGGGCCAGCTCCCAACCCTGCCGCAGACAGACTCGCTCGGCGAGCGCGGTGACGTCGTAGCTGGGGTACGTGTATCCGAACGCCGCCCGGGCGGCGTGGAACAGGTTCTGGCCGTCCACGAAGGCGACCGCACGCTTGGTGAGAGGCTCGCCGCTCATTGAGCATCCGGAAAAAAATAACCCCGCCCGAGGCCTCTCGGCGTGTCGGGCGGGGAGGAAGTATGGAAGAATCGTAGCGGGGGCAGGGGGAGAGGTCAACTGCCACTGCCGCTCCGTGGAGAACCTGGATATCGCTACCCATCCCGAATCGCGCCCATTCTAGGGAGAAACCTCTCACTGGCCCTCTGTTCGAATCCGCCCACACGGGAACAGTTGGAGCGTGACGTTGCGGACTCGTGGAATGATCCGTTACGATACTTTAGATATCCCAGTGACCGCTACGATCCATACGGAGCCGTATTCCATGGCGAAACCCAACCACGAAATGACTCCAGCCCGCATCCGCACCATCCGGAAGCGCCTCAACCTCACCCAGGAGGAGGCCGGCAAGCTCCTTGGTGGCGGGGCGCGGGCATTCACCAAGTACGAGTCGGGCACCATGAGGCCCAGGGCGGCCGCGAGCAACCTGCTTCGAGTGCTGGAGGCCCATCCCGGAGCGGCGTGGGTGCTCCGGGGCGATGACGCGCCGCCGCCGCGGCCCAGGGCTCCGTCCCCGTTCGACGTGCAGGGCGAGGATCTCGCCGACCTCCGCGCCCACCAGCTCCACGAGCTACTGCGTCGGCTCCTGAGCGTCGAGGCGCAGGCGAACGGCATTCCGCTCCACGGCATCCACGTGTCCAGCAACATCGCTGCGGCCGACGGCGGGGAGGATGGGCGCATCGCCTGGCAGGGCGGCCCGGAGTGGACCAACTTCCTGCCCTCACGACTCTGTCAATTCCAACTGAAAGCGGGGGAGATCGCGCCATCCAGGGCGGGGCGCGAGGTGGTTGCACGCGGCAGGGTGAAACCGATGGTCCGCGCGGTCCTTGAGGACGGGGGCCACTACGTGCTGCTGTGTACACGCCGGTACACGCAGGAGAAGATCGCGAAGCGGGAGGAACGGATCCACGCGGCGCTGGCCGATGCCGGGCTAGTCGTTCCACCGGACCGGATCCACTTCCGGGACGCGGACAAGATCGCGGGCTGGGTCAACGCACATCCGTCAGTCGGTCGTTGGGTTCAGGAGAAGGTCGGACTCGGGCGCGCGGGCCTGTTCGCCTCGTGGGGCCACTGGCGAGGCCGAAGCGAGCATCTGGTTCCCTGGGTCGAAGACGATCGGCTGTCCCTCCTGCGAGGCACGATCCGGGAGCGATTGACCCAGCCGCGCACGTTCCTCCGTGTAGTGGGCCTCTCGGGCGTGGGCAAGTCCAGGCTCTGTCTTGAGGCCTTGGGCGGGACTGGCGGTGACCCTACGACCGGTCGGCCGGTGCGCGATCTGGTGATGTACGCGGTGCTGTCCGAAATGCCCGACCGAGCGCTGTCCGACATCGTCGACCAACTGGCGTCTGCTGGTGCTCGCGCCGTCGTCGTGGTGGACGACTGCGATCCGGAGAGTCACGACACGCTGGTGAGGCTGGTACGGCGCACCGGAAGCGAAGTCTCCCTGCTCACGATTGATGACGAGATTCCGGCCGAACCGGCCATTGACACCCACACGGTGAGGATCGCGGAGGCGCCTGGGAGTGTCGTCGAGGGGGTTGTCGAGCATGTCGCCGCAACTCTCTCGACCTTTGACCGACACCGCCTTGCACGCATGGCGGATGGGTTTCCCGAAGTCGCGATCCGTATCGTTGCCGACGCGGGCGCCACCCAGCTCTTCGACCCGCGCCCGGAGCGGCTCGTTACCGGCTTCGTGTTGGGCAGGGACACGCGAGAAGGCGATCTCCTGCTTCGTTGCGCCATGCTGCTGGCGGCCTTTCGCGTTGTGCGGGTGGAGCCCACGATCCCCGCGTGGCCCAACCCTTCCCACACGCAAACGACCGAAGACTGCCTGGCTCCGGTCGCGGCCCTGGGTCGCGGCCTTACCTGGGAGGACCTGCACGCGGCAGCGTGCCGACTCAAGGAGCGGGGAGTACTCAAGCGCCGCGGCGGACTCGGGTCCATCCAGCCTCGGCCGATCGCCATTCGGCTTGCAGAGCGCCAATGGCGTGAGTGGGATCGTGGAAAATGGGATCGGGTGTTTTCGGGCGACCTCGGGTCCGACCTCACCAGAGTAGCCGCCGAACGTCTGGCTCAGATGGGCGGCAGGCCGATCGCCACCGAGGTCGCTAAGCATGTTTGTCGGGACGGCGGTCCCCTCGACAGCGGCGTCAGCAAGAGCGCGCGGGCCGACATTCTCTCCTGCCTGGCCCAAGTCGACGTGGCGGCCGTGGCTGAGCACATCGAACGTTTCCTCGATGACCATCCGGACCCGTCACTCATCGGCGACGATGAGCGGAACGGCCTCCTCCGTGCCCTCAGCAGAATCGCCTTCTCGGCGGCGGCATTCGCGGTCGGCACCCATCTGATGCTGCGGCTGCTGGAGATTCGGGACGGAGTGGACAGCGAGCATGTGGCGCGCCCGTTCACTGATCTCTTTCCTGCAGTCTCGGGCGCGACGGAGGCCGACGGCAACGCCCGGCTGGCCTTCCTCGACCAAGCGCTCGAGGCAAGCGATGCGGCCCGATTGACGTACCTGGCGCGTGCGCTGGCGTCTGGCTGCGATCTAGGGAGCCACTTGAGCGCGATCGGCCCTGAAGTGCACGGGTCGCGGCGAACCCTGAATCGATGGCACCCGGCCACGCAGACCGAGCTGCGCGAGTATCTCGGAGGGTGCATCGCTCGTCTCGCCACGCTCGCGATTCGAAAGGACGACATCGGCGCCTGGTGCCGCAACGAGCTGGGCGGATCCATCGCTCATCTAATCCACCACAGCTTCATCGACGACGTGGAGCAGTCGATCCAGCGAGTTGTTGGCGCTGGCCACAGGTGGACGCTCGCTCTACGCCAGCTCCACGGGGCTCTCGTGCATTTCTCCGAGGCGATCGACGACGCGACGGCACAGCGCGTCCGGTCCCTGATCGACTTGCTCGCGCCGACTGACCTATATGATCGGGTACGGGCACTGGTGACCGATCCGCCCATGCCCGACGATTCGAATATCGAGCCAATTTCGGAGCAAGTTGCGGCCATGCGCATCAAGATTGACGCCTTGGCGGACGAGCTCCTTCAGCAACCCACAGCCCTACGCGACATCCTCCCAAGGTTGAGCCGGGAGCGGCAAGTTCACGCGACCGAGCTGGGAGAGTCCATCGCCAACCGGGCACGGTCTCCCTTGAACTGGCTGGATCCCATTGTCGAGGCGGTTGGGGAGGTGCCAGACGGCGAACGCAACCACGATCTGCTTCTCGGGTTCGTCGCGGCTCTCACGATGCAGCGTCCCGACCATGCTGAGTCGATCAAGCAGAGGGCCATCGAATCCTCCGCTCTCGCGCCAGCCTTTCCAGCACTCTGTCGTCGGATCGGGCTCACGTCAGCCGACGTCGGGCAGGGCATCGATGGATTGGCCCGGGGGACCATTCCGTCCGCGGCGATGGTGTCCTGGATGCGCCCGGAGACGCTGGCCCCGCTGCCGCATGAGGCGGTGGCCGATCTGCTCGACGCCTTGTTCGACCATGACGCGACGTCGTTCGCGATCGGAGTCACCACCCTGTGGATGATGACGCGGGACGAAGATCGGAAGTCGGAGGAGGCCGAAGAGTCAGGGCTCCGAATCGGGGGTTTTCGGCCCCAAGTCCTGGCGATGGCGCGGAACTCCGGTCGATGGCGGGCGCGGGACTCCCAGGCTTCGACCCCGCCCGCCGACTGGTGCTTCGCGCAGGTCATGCTACGGGCGCTAGGCTCGGGCCACGAAGACGACCACGCCCGCGAGACGGCGCTGGCATTCTCGAAGGCGCTGACGTACGGCCATCGGAACGGCTGGCTCGACCCGCTAGGCCGGACGCTACGGGACGTCCTGCGCGAACTGTTATCCGGCTTTCCGGGAATCGCGTGGCAGCTCATCGGCTCGGAAATCGTCGCCAACGAGCGGTTCGCGCGTCTCATGAAGTTCAGCTTGGGCGAGAGGGGCGAGCCGTCCCGCGGCGATCCACCGATCCTGGCCTTGTCTGAGGAGGTGCTGTTGGCGTGGTGCCACGCTAGCCCCGAGCGCGCCCCGGCCTTCCTAGCGGGGTGCCTACCCGTCCTCGCGACACCCGACGAGTCGGCGAACCCTCCGCTCCATCCGGTGATGTCGCGCGTCATCGACGAATTCGGCCAGCGATCCGATGTACGGGAGGCGTTTGAGCACGGCCTGTCCCCCAAGGGCGTATACAGTTCACTGGCGAACCACCACGCCAGCCAGGAGGGTGCGCTTGCGACGCTGCGGAACCACCGGACGCCGGAGGTTCGTCGGTGGGCGAGGAGGTTGCACCGGGAAACGGGGCGTGTCGTCGACAGCGCGAGGGTGCGGAATGAGGAAATGGGGGTGGGGGGATGACCGCGACAGGCGCCTTCTGCGGGGGAATCGGTAGTTCGCCCACTGCATTTCCGCATGAACGGCGGTAGGACCTGCCCCCGACCATACGGTGTATATGGCAGTATGGCCAACCGTGCGGGGGAAACCGCTACGCCCCCCCCTTCTCCCGTAGAATCGTGACCTGCCGGGGATTCCGAAGCCGCCAGCGCTGGCCCTCGCGCCGAAGGTCGCCTTCAAGGGACACGCTCAGACGGTCGCGGTGGGCACGAGTGATTTCGCGGTAGTCCGAAGGGTCGAAGACCACCTTCACGGAGGTCATCCGTCCGTCCACAAACGCCCTGATCGTGGCAATCCCATGCGATTCGCCCTTCCCCCGCGCCAGCCCCGACACGTAGCCTTGGATCTCCTCGTCGGTTCGCTCCTGCCGGTCCGCCAGCACTCGCGCCGCCTCGTCAAGGACCGGCGCGTCAGGTGGCCTGAAACTCACCACCAACCTCTCGGGCGCCGCAGTGCTGAACGGCCGTGTCATGGCCCAGCTCACGGACACTTCGAGCCCCCCACCCACCTCGGTGAGCCTCGCGACCGAACGGCACAGGTTGGCGCTGACACCGTCGTTCACCCGCTCTTCGAATTCGCCGATTCCGGCCGCGTCCCGGTTGACCCGGTCGGTCGCCGTCCTGGAGGCTCGTAGGCCGGAGACCAGCTTCCGGGCGACCCTCCGCTCGAAGGGCTCCTCGTAGAGGTCCTTGACGGGCTCCTCGCGAAACAGCTTCTTCTGCAGGGAGGGCGGCACCGGCGAGAGGATGTTGATCACGAAGCTGCCGGGCTCGGTCTGGCCCAGACGCACCTTGCGCAAGTAGTCGGTGGCCCGCTTGTTCCGACCCGCCCGGTACATCCGCTGCGGCCTGTCCGCCGAGCACGCCGCGGCCAGCAGTAGGCGCTTCGCTTCGGCCAGCGCGGCCGCGCCGTCGGAGATGCTGACCGCGTTGTCGTCGTCTGCGTTCGGAAGGCGCACTCGGATCAGGTCCGACTCGGCCAGAGCGAGGTCCACGAGCACGGCGAGCATCCGTCGCCCTTCGAGCCGGGCCAACTGCTCTGCGATCTGGTAGATCCTCGTACCGTAGTCACCGTAGTGCTCGAACGCCGGCACGATCGCGGCCTCCCGCTCGTCCTCAGCCCATACGTAGATGTCCGCCGTGTCGCCACCGATCGACTCCTCACGATACCATCCGTTCGCGCGGAGGTAGGCGTGGACGGAGCGAAGGCCGATGTTCCCGGCGAGCGCGGCTTCGGTTGCCTGAGTGCTCATGAAGTCCTCCTTCGCAAGTGGGCGAACAGTGGGGCGAGGCCCGACCGGTCGAAGCGCTGGGTTCGGGGGATGACCACCGTTGTCGAGCCAGCGTCCAACGGATCCCGTCCCGCAAGCGAGATCCACCAGCCACACTTCATCAAGATCATACGCTCGGGGGTGCAATTCAGCCACTGGGACTCGTCGGGGGGAAGCTCCAGGACAACCAGCACCAACGGGACCGTCCGTTGAGTCACGAGATCATTGTAGTTCTTTCGCTTTAGCCGGAAGTGGAGACCGTCGTGGTGCTTCCGGGCGTTCGACGTGGCCTTCAGCTGCAGATCCACGGCCGCTGGGCTCGGTGGGCCGGACCGAATGGTCGCGTCGATGCTGTCCATGTCCGGATCCGGTCCCTGCTGGAACATGAGGCCATCCCTCGCGGCGAGCGCCGCGACGAACGCGTGAGAGAGCTTTTCCTTGCGCTGGTTGTCGGTGAGGATCGGTGGAGCCATGGAAGGAGCGTCCTTGGTTCCGGGGTTGACTGAGGATGAAGGGCAATAAGATACCATCGCTGAGCAGATGCGGATTCGGCTGCGGGTGGCGGACTCGGGGCCTCTCGCCACGGTCCAAGCGTCAGGCGCGGCCCCCTTGTCCGCCGACGGCGACGCCACACTGCGCCGCGACCGGGTTCCCCCCGCCAACCGTCAACCGGCTACATTCAAGTTGGGCACGCGGCTTGCAGGCCGCCCAGCCGCGGACCAACGTGGTGCCAGCAATGGAACCGGATCCCGACGTTACCGAGAGGAGCACATCGACATGGCAAGAGCCGATCTGCTGGTCTCTCTCGTCCGAGCCAGCGCCGAGGGCGACCGGGGGCGGGTCCGTAAGGCAACCGAGGCGATCATCGCCGAGGAGCGGGCGAAGAACCACCACGTGCTGGCGGATCGCCTGACCCGGGCCGTCGCCAACGGGGCGGAGAGTCCCCGAGCGGCGTTCGTGGTGCACGGGAGCGCATGGCGCCGGTTCGCGACCGAGCTGGTGCCGCGACGGCGTTTGGAGGACCTCGTCCTTTCCGACGCGAACAGGGCGGCCTGCCGAGACCTGATCGAGGAGCAGCGGAGGGCGTCCGTTCTGCGCGCGCATTCGTTGGAGCCCCGGCATCGCGTGCTTCTCGTCGGACCGCCGGGGAATGGAAAAACGACGCTGGCCGAAGCCATCGCCGAAGCGCTCTCGGTCCCCTTCATCGTGGTGCGCTACGAAACGATGATCGGGAGCTACCTCGGCGAGACCGCGAACCGCCTGAAGCGCGTGGTCGACTACGCCCGCACCACACCCTGCGTTCTCTTCTTCGACGAGTTCGACGCCGTGGCGAAGGAACGGGGGGACACCCACGAGACGGGCGAGATCAAGCGCGTGGTCACCTCGCTCCTGATGCAGGTCGACGGACTGCCGAGCTACACGGTGACCGTGGCCGCCACCAACCACCCCGAGCTGCTCGATCGCGCGGTGTGGCGGAGGTTCCAGCTGCGTCTCTCGCTCGATCCGCCGTCGGAGAGGGGCCTCGCCAGGTACCTTGAGAAGTTCGGCCGCCACATGGGCGGTGGGCTTGGGCACGCCCCGGCCAAGCTGGCGGCCCGGCTGGGGCCGGTCAGCTACGCCGAGGCCGAGGAGTTCTGCCTTGACGTGAAGAGGCGGTTCGCGCTGGGGACTGGTGGTGTCGGCATGAAGGCGGCCGTGACTGCTACGCTCAAGCTCTGGGAAGAGCGGGGGCGGGTGGTGGCCGAGTAGGGGCGCGACGCGACGAGACATGTCCGAGTTTCCGCTCCTGCCGCTTCCGGCACTGGAGATCAGGGTCCCGCCCCCCGGTAGAGGCTTCCCGCCAACGGTGCCGCGGCATCCTCCTCGTGCGCGTCAAGCTGAGCGGCTGGGCCCGGTATTCGACAGGCTGGCGTCGGTGTTTGCGGGTGGCCGTGATCCGGTGGAGTTGCGCGAAGACCCCGCGAGTCTGGCTCCAGAGAGGGTCATCGTGTTCGAGGTGGCTGGATCAATCAGCGATTTCGTTGCCGCGTGCCGAAAGGTGCCCGGATTGGAGTACCTCGCCGAGCAAGATACGGAGTTCGAACCCGACGACGACTTCTGGGTTGTTGACACGCGGGAGGGGAAAAAGGGGCAGCGCCGCGGCGACAAGGCAGTGGGGGGACGGCTGTACGCAGCCATGCCGGACCTTCGAGCGCTGAGAGAGCTCCTCAGCCTATGGGAGCGCCATCAGCGGCGCTTGAAGCCCGAACCCGGACGCAAGGCTTGGTTCGACCTCTTCAAGCTCCTTCGGGTTCTTCGGCCTTGGGGACCCGAGGACAGGATTCCCGACGAACTACGCGAACACTTCCTGTTCGATATCGAGTCTGACCCCGAGTCAACGGTCGCGCTTGAAGTCGAGTTGTGGTATCGGGAGAGCGGGGCGCAGCGGGAGCGGGCGAGACGCGAGTTGGCTGGGGTCGTGGCTCAAGCGGGCGGATCGATCGTCCATCAGGCCTCCATCCCGCCCATTCGCTACGAGGCAGCGCTGATTCGCCTGCCACGACAGGAGGTGAGGCGGGTGATCGATCGGGAACCTGTGCATCTGGTGGTCTGCGACGACATCATGTTCGTCAGGCCTCAATGCACAGCGTCTCCCCGACCAGTGCAACGTCGCTCATGGCCCGGAGCGGTACCCGAAGGTCCACTCCCCGCACGGGACGAACCCCCGATTGTTGCACTACTTGACGGCGTGCCCGTCCAGAAGCATCGGCTACTGGAAGGGCGGGTGGCAATCGACGACCCGGACGGTCTTGATCAACAGAGCGTGGTGGCCGCGCGACGCCACGGCACAGCGATGGCATCGTTGATCATTCATGGAGACCGTAATCGGTCTCAAGCCCCGCTGAATCGATTGATCCACGTCCACCCGGTCATCTACGCACCCGAGACTGGCTCAGAGGAGCGGTTCCGGTCGGACCGCCTGTTGGTCGATACCATCTACCGGGCAGTGGTGCGCATGAAGGAGGGGGTTGGCGGCGCACGTCCGTCCGCTCCCCAGGTCTTCATCGTGAACCTCTCTCTGGGCGACACGCGACGGCCCTACGCGGGCTGGATCAGTCCTTGGGCGCGTCTGCTCGACCACCTCGCCCATGCCTATGGCATCCTGTTCGTCGTGAGCGCCGGGAACGTCAACCAACCCCTGCCGATCTCGCGATTCGACACCATGACCGCGTTCGAGGACGCAGATGCGTCCACGCGTGAAGAGGCCTTGCTCGAAGGGCTCGGCGAACAGCGCTCTCAGCGAACGCTCCTGTCACCTTCCGAAGCCATGAATGTGCTTACTGTGGGTGCCGCGCACGACGAGGCAGCGCCCGGTGGCCTTGGAGGTATGGGGACCGGCCCGACAGTGGCCCCGTACTTGAACGGTGCGTTGCCGAACATCAGTTCCGCCATGGGACTCGGGCACCGCAAGGTCATCAAGCCCGACGTCCTCATGCCGGGAGGACGGGAGCATGTCCTGGCGAGTCCACAGGGTGGCCACATCCACGTCAGGCCCGGGAATCCCGGATCGCGCTTCGGCATCCGAGCGGCGGCACCCGACCTGCAAGGCAGCTTGGACCGGGAGACGAACACCAGCGGGACCAGCACGGCCGCCGCATTGGCCACACGGGCCGCGCACCAGCTCTACGATGCGCTGATGGATCCACAGAACGGAAGCGTGCTCGCCGACGCGGATCCCGAGTACCACGCGGTCGTGGTAAGGGCCCTCCTGGTGCACGCAGCCCGGTGGGACGAGTCGGTGGCGTCCAGGGTCGGCGACCTCTACGGGCCGCATGGGCAGGGGAAGCACGTAGAGCGGTTGGACAACGTCGCCCGACTCCTGGGCTACGGAGTTCCGCAAATCACGGAGGCCATGACCTGCACGGCCCACAGGGCAACGATGGTCGGCTACGGGCGGATCGCGAGCGGGCAGATGGCCGTCTGTCGCCTGCCGCTGCCGCCCAGCCTGTCTCGCGTTGAGGTGCCCCGCACGCTCACGGTCACCCTTGCCTGGTTCTCCCCCGTCAATGTGCGGCGTCTGGCCTATCGGATGGCGAGGCTCGAAGTGGCGGGAGGCTTCGACGCCGAGTTTGGAACCTCTCGGCAGAAGAGCCAGCCCAGCGACAGGTCGATTCCGAGGGGAACGCTGTTCCATCAGCGATACCACGGTGAGGAGGCCGTCCAGTTCGTCGCGGACGGCGAGGTGGAGCTACGCATCACGTGCAAGGAGCCAGCCGGCCCGCTGGACGAGACGATCCGCTACGGTCTTGCGGTCACGATCGAGGCTGGTGAGGGAATTCCCGTATACGAGGAAGTACGGCAAGCGCTGGCGGTGCGGGCTCGGGCCTGAGCTCTCGCGATCACGGGCCGGACCTCCCGATGGCCCGCGCTCAGAGCGTCTGGTCCGTACGGTCAACCGACCCATCGGAAGACCGCGTAGACCGTGGCGTTCACGTGGATGGACACGAGGACGGTCGGTTTCGCGAATCCCGCGCCTCCGCGATCTTGAATGACGCTGCTCCACCGGTTTCGGACCCGGTCGGCGCAGCGATGCGGAATTACGGGGTGACACCGGTTGTCCGGTCGGAGCGCGAGGCGTGCGTGCCGAATCGGCGGCCTGACGGCAATTGAGCGACCGGCAACGCGCATGGACCGTGCGGGTCGACGGCCGAGTCGTCACCCACGGGGATGTTCATTCACTTCATCACGTCCCTGCCAGCCTCCGCCTGACCCAAGCCCCTTCCGCAGGCAGTCCGCGCCTCCGCTGCCCCCGACTTCCAGGTACAACCATGCGGCCGGTCTCCCGAGCACGCCGCGGCAAGAATGCACTCTTCCACAGCGGCTACGTGCCATCCATACCGTTCATAGCAAGTTGGATGACGAAACTCACCCACGAATCTGTACGCAGCACCAAGGCGTTGAGTTGCTGGTCAGTCAACCCGGGGTCAGCCTGGTGCACCCGATTCAGCATCGCCATGTAATCCAAGAGCGCTTTGGTATCGCTGACTAGAAAACTACTGAGCGGTTCAGAATTGATCTCACGACAAATATAGAGTATCCGTGCGCGTCGCGTCGGCCTCCCATTCGGGCTCACCATATCACCCATGCCACACGACCAAGACAAGACCATCTTGTCGGGAGCTAACATTCTAATAAGATGATTCCAGAGCTCCCGAAGAGAAACGAGTACATGGCGACTGCGATCAACACTTCCTCCGACCAAGGCCTCTTTCGATCCCTGGTACATTTTCTCCAGTGCTGGGTCAAGCCGACGAAGCAACGCGGGTACATTAGAGGTCTCGTCTCGGATCTCAGCAACGATCGCTTCATCCGCGTGCGCCTCTTCAGAATCTGGCAACACTGTTGCAACACCGTATCCCGCGGTCAAGATCTCACGGCTTGCGCCTGGGATCACAAATGCTGGCAGCTCAATAACGTTCTCTATACTCCTTACCGCGAGAGCTGCATCGCGGAAACGACTCGCGAGTGTCTGGAATGAGGCCAAAGGCTGCGACAACAACTCGATTTCCCTTGAAGCCAAGCTGCGAATGTGGTCAACGTCGAGGCGCAGGGTAAGGCGTTCCGCCATCGCGGTCCATCGAATCGACGACGACACCGACGATTGGGCAGCGGCTTGGACTTGGGCCATCCTATCGACCGAAGATCGTAGCTCCTGCTTCCAACTCTCGTGAATCCTCGCAAGGTCGCCGAATTCGCGCTTTGTGCCACGAATGCTGTCAACCAATTCGAACAAGCCGCGATTAGACTCATGAATGATCCGCTGCACGCGGGAGGTAGCAGCCGCGCTCGCTTGAAGTTGCTTACTTATGTTGGCGTAATTTGTGCGAGCGCGTTGCATGGCCTCTGCTGCCTGTCGAATAGAACCATAGTGTGGCCGCAACGCTCGGACCGCCTCGTCTAGCTGCTGGCGCATCGCCAGATACCTGCGAAGTTCGTCGTTGGTGTATGTCATGTCATGATTCCCCCTATGCTCGTTGGGCGTTCCGTGCTATGAGACGACCGAGCACCTCGTCCCGCACCGGTAGCGGTACCGGCGCTTGCTCGGTCCAGACGCGGGTTCGTCGTTCTCGCCTGAGTGATCTGGTAGAAACTCGCACCGAGTGGGAATACCTGTCCACCCGTAGGCCGCGAGGACGGCTTCGTCCATGGCGGCGTGGAGTCGTCGCAGTTCGGCAATGTCGGGATCGCGCTCATCGGGGTCGTGGAAGCGGTTGTAGGTCTTGGTGAGGCCCTCGTTGTTCATCACCATGAGGTCGGCCCGGAAGTCGTAATAGGCTTGGCCCGCGGCTTCGAGGGCGGTGTGCGTGGTCCAGCCAGGCGGGAACGGGAATGTCTCGTAGACGTCGGAGGGGGTGTACCGGAGGTCGTCCTTCAAGGAAGAGCCGAAGAAGCGGGCCCAGATCTCGTGAGGCCGGGATTGGAGGGCGCAAAAGGCGGCGTACGTGCCGAGCGCGAAAACGTTGTGCGGCCCGGCGTATACCATGTCACGATCCAGGAACGCGAACTGCATATGTTGGCATGTAAAACCGTGAAACAAAACCCTCTCCAAGCCGGCGATCGCAGTCTGGAGCTCCTTGGCCAGCGATCCGTACTGCCACCAGAACTTCGCGCGCTTCCGCCCAATTGCGTTCTGGGTCAGGTGCACCCGAGCTGGCTTCACCTTGTCCTCCACGATCTTCAGCAGATCCGGCCAATCCTGTGCGACCGGGTCCGGATAGTCGGCCGGCACGATCCCGCTCCGCAACCACACCGTGCGCTGTCTTCCGTCCGCATCCTCCCATTGTTCGCCGAGATCCGCCCGCCGCAGCGGATATTCCCGGAAATTGATCACGTACCTGCGATGCTCATGAGTCGGGCTCGTATTCACTTCCGAGCCTCCGATGTACGGGAAAATGGCTTCGGCATTCTTCGAATCCTTCTCGATCAGTCGCCGCATCTCGCTGAGCGGTGACGCCACGCCCTTCGTGTCGGTATCGTCGAACGTGAAGCCCATGCCGAGCACGATGCTCCCCTGGAAGCTCTGATCTTCGTTGGCCTCCAGCTTCACCGGATCGTCATGTCCACCGGTGTGGAAGAGGAAGGCCGTAATCTCGTCGACAGGCCGCCCGTCAAGATGCTTCGACACGAGGAACTCTCCCTTGGCGGCATGCACGACGCTCACGACCACAGCGGCCTGACCCGGCCATGTGTAGCGGGTGGATGCCCAATAGATCTCTCCGCCATTCTGGCAGATCCACCGAAGCCCGGTGGAGCGCGTGTCGCCCTGCCCGATAGTGTTCGTCGCGATCAGTCCGAAGGTGCCGCCATCGCGAAGCAGGTCGAACACCCGGCGGAAGAAATGCGCGACGAGGTCCGAGTTTCCGTGGCTCTTCGCGTGCAGTTCCTTCAGCCACAGCGGGTAGCTGTCGATGGTCGCGGCCGCAACCGTGTTCTTGCCGGCAAACGGCGGATTCCCCACAAACACGTCGAACCCCGGATTCGTCCGCTCGAACACCTCGGGAAACTCGATCTCCCAGTGGAACGGCGCTAAGACTGGGTTGGCCTTGCGCTTCGCCTCCAGGCGCTCACGGTGCTCCTTGGTGTCGTCGTCCTGAACCGCAGCAAGGTGGGCAACGCGCCGCGCCTCCCGCGACTTCACCTTCGTCTCCAGGAAGAACGCCTCGACCGCCAGGTCGCCGAAGAGCCGCACGTCCTTCAGCGCGGCCTCCACCTGTTCCCACTTGTCCTCCAGCTCCCACTGCGGCGTTCCTGGCCCGGCCTCCCGGATTTCCTCCCGGAGCCTCACAACCCGGTCTACCGCGTCCGACACGCGCGTGTTCAGCTCCAACTGGAGCGGCAACGCGCCTGTCTTCCAGGTAAACGCCGAAATCTGCCGCCGCGTCAGCCCTACCAGCGAATCCCCATCTCGGAGCGCGTGGTCCACGAAGGTGAGCGCCTCGTCCTTCGCCAGCGTCGCCAGCCAGAGCGACATCTTGGCCAGATCCACTGCCATCGGATTCCGATCCACGCCGTAGAGGCACTTCTGCGCGACCATGCGTCCCGCCAAGACCAGCTCGTCCTCTCCCGGCGGCACCTCAGGTCGGCCCCCGTGCCGCTTCCACGACTCCACCAGCTCGTCGGCCAGCTGGCGACACGCCTCCACCAAGAACGCCCCCGATCCCATCGTCGGATCGCAGATCTTCAGGTCGAGCAGCTCGGAAGGCCTGGGCCCCCTACCGTTTCCCATGCGGTGCAACACTGGCTCCAGCGCCTTCCTCACGATCGGCTCGGTCAGCTCGCGCGGCGTATAGTGCGACCCCGAACGCCGCCGTTCGTCGCTAGGCTGCAGGATCATCGCGCCCCGCGGCACCAGATCCGGCGTGGCCGCCGTGTCCACCACTTTCGCAAGCGCCGCGTGCAGCTCGGTCACCCCCTCTGCCGCCTTGAGCGGCTTCGTCACCGTCGCCGTCAGCTTCCGCTCCGTCCGTTCACGCACCCACTTGGCCCGCGCCCCCGGTTCCACCTCCGCCAGTTCTTCCAGATTCACCGTCGTCGACGCCCCACCCTTCTTGTGCGCCCTGATCGCCACCGACCGCCCCGTCGCCGTCTCCAGTCGGAACCCCATCATCGTCTCGTAGACGGACCCGATCTGCTCCACATCGAGGGCCCGGTACGAGATCCGCTCGCCGTCGAGCACCAGCAGCTTGTCGAGCACCCTGTAGATCGTCCCGTCGGGCACCAGCGGCACCTTGATCGCCTGTGTCACCTGCGGTGCGCCGCTACCGTGCCACCCCTCCAGAAACGGAAAGCGGCTGGGGCTGAAGAGCTCCCCCCGCCGGGCCGGCAGCCGCATGCCGCCGGACTTCGCACCGTCGTGAACCATGCGGAAGAGTACCACGAGCTGCGCCCATGCCCCGTAGCGGTCGTCCATCGTGTCGGGGTACAGCCCGGCCTCCTCGCGAAGCCGCTCGTAGAGTCCGCCGACCGAGTAGTGGTCCCCGAACGTGGCGTCCTCGGAGAGCAACCCGCGCTCCTCGGCGTAGAGCACGAACACCAGCCGCAGCATGACGGTGAGCAGGGCGCGGTACACGTTGTCGGGATCCTGCTCGAGCTCGTGCGCCAGCAACTCGCCGTGCGACTTCTCGTGAGCCGACTGAAAACCCCGCAGCAGCTCGTGAAGCCCGTGCAGCACCTGCTCCGACAGCCGCTCGCTCACCACGTTCTGGTACTTGCGGCTCTCTTCCAGCAGACCCGCCAGGCGCTTCTTCTCCGGCAGGGCCAGCAGCCGACTCTCCAAGAGCAGCAGCCGTAGCGCCGCACACAGCGGCCGCCCAGCCGTGGGAAGCATGTCGTTCACCCGGAAGTCCATCCATCCCGAGGTCTCTCCGCGCGGTGCCGACACCAACCGAATGACGCGACCGTTGAAGAGAACGCCCGCCGGGACACGTGTGCCCCGGAGCAGACGCTCCAGACGACCGTGCGGTGACGCTTCCAGGCCACCCTTCCCCACCGTCGCCCGGTCCGGATCGGTCCCCGGATCGATCACCGACACCAACAGCTGCCAAGGAGGACAGCCATCGCGCGGGTCCCGCTCCTTCACCGCGAAGTCGGGGACCAGCGTCTCACTGTATTCGGGCAGACGGAGTTCGAGGTCGCGCGGAATCGGACAACCGTCCATCCCGGCATATCCCTTGGGCGAAAAGCTCCAGCCCAACGTGTGTCGTGCGAAGCGTTCGAAGTCGGGCAGGAAGGGTTCGGGCTCGCGGCCGGGCCGAAAACACCGCTCTTCGACACACTCCGCAAGCAGCCGCTGGCCCTCAATGTCCCGACGGTTCAGGATCGCGCCCGCCTGGACGAGCGCGTGGGCGGACACCACCAGCCCGGTCGGCTGAATGAAGCCGAGCCACTCCAAGTGGTCCCTGACCTGTGCGGGCAGGCGCTTCGCCATCGCGGCTATTCGGTCTCTGGCCGACGCGGAGTTCCGCGACGCGAGGTTCGTGGTGTTGGGGGGGCAGGTTCCCAGGGGCTCATCCCGTCAAGCTTCCCGTGTGGGGATGGAGAGCGCAAGTCATATGGTCAAATCGGAGCCAGCGGGGGCAAGGTGGGCACCCGGAGAATGGGCACCCGGAGAACGGAGTTGCCCAACCGCCGCGTGCAACCCAACTTGGGGCTCCGCGTTCTCCGGGGCGCTGGCCCGGAGTTCCGGGTCTGCCATCCTCCAGCCACCGATCCGCACTAACCCGCGACCACCCATGAAAGCCAAGGAAACCCCCTTCTTCGCGCTTTTCAACCAGAACGTCCAGTATCTCGTACCCCGGTGGCAACGCCGGTATGTGTGGGGCGAGACGGAGATTGATCGCCTCATCGAGGACATGCTGGCGATCGCGGAAGCCGAGAACCAAGTGCGACCTCACTACGGCGGGACCTTGATCACTGTGCAGGAGTCGATTTCGCCCGTGATGATGGTCTATCGCGTCGTGGACGGGCAGCAGCGTCTTACCACCGTGAGCATCCTGCTGGCTTGCATCGCCGATACGCTGGCCGCCAACGGGGCGGACGGAGACCTGAATCCCGAGGAAATCCGGGATGACCTGCTCACGAATCCGGAGGAGCCGGAGGACAGACGGCGCAAGCTCCGCCTGCAGGACGGCGACGAGGACGAATTCCGCCGGATCATCGAGGGTGACTCGCCCGAATCCGGTGACGGGCATGTGGCCGACGCTTGGCGGATCGTGAGGAAGCGTGTGAACTCCGACAACGTCCAGTCCCTGATCAACAGGCCGGGGCAAACACCACTGGAATCCCTTGGACATTCTCGGACCATTCATCACAGGTCCGAAGTCCTTTGCCAGCAACGGTTTTACTGAGAACTACCGTCCCATGTCGTCCCTTGCGATCCGACTCGGTTCCGTGTACCATTGATCGCAAATGGTGCAACGGTAAGTCATACATGGAACCGGGAGACCCATCCTGAAGCACCCCTCGAAACCTCTCAGCGCCTCGTTCGTGAGGCACGTCAAGCGACCGGGCCGTTACGGCGACGGCGGGCGCGGCTCGCACGGCCTCTACCTGCGGGTCTGGCGGCGTCCGAACGGACGCATCGGCAAGGCGTGGGCTCAGCGCCTCCGTGTCGGCGGCAAGGTCACATCGCTGGGGTTGGGACCCTATCCCGTCGTCACGCTCGCCGAGGCGCGGGAGAAGGCGCTGGAGAACCGCCGCGCCGCCCACGCGGGCCGCGATCCACGGGGCGGCGGCGTTCCGACGTTCGAGGCCGCGGCGAAGAAGGTCATCAAGCTGCATTCGCGGACGTGGAAGGCCGGGTCGCGGGTCGCGCTGGAGTGGGAGCAGACCCTCGGGGACTACGCCTTTCCCGTTCTCGGGCGCAAGTCCGTGGCGGAGGTCACGAGCGGCGATGTGCTGGACGTTCTCACTCCGATCTGGCACACCAAGTCGGCGACGGCGAAGAAGGTCCGCCAGCGCATCGGGGCGGTCATGAAGTGGGCCATCGCCCAGGGCCACCGCACCGACAACCCGGCGGGCAAGGCCATCAAGGCCGCGCTGCCGAAGGGGAACGGCCAGGTCCGCCACCATCGGGCGCTCCCTCACGACCGGGTTGCCGAAGTCCTCTCGAAGACCACGAGCAACACCAACGGCCTCGCCTTGCGGTTCGTCGTGCTCACCGCCTGCCGGGTTGGGGAGGTCACCGGGGCGGAGTGGTCCGAGATCGAGGGCGACCTGTGGACGATCCCGGCTTCGAGGATGAAGACGAGGAAGCAACATCGTGTGCCGTTGTCGTCGGCTGCCATGCGGGTCCTCGCCGAAGCGAAGTCCGACTCGCCGTTCGTTTTCCCCGGCCGGTCCGGAGTGAAGCCGATTCCCCGCCAGTCCGTCGGACGGGCGCTCGAAGGGACAAGGGCGACGCCTCACGGGTTCCGCAGTTCGTTCCGGAATTGGTGCGCCGAGACGGGGGTTCCCCGCGAGGTCGCCGAAAGGGCGCTCGCCCATGTCGTCGGGAACAAGGTCGAGGCCGCGTACAACAGGACCGACCTGTTGGAGCGCCGACGCGAGGTCATGGAGGCGTGGGGACGGTACGTGTCGTAAGTGGAGGCGGCTACATGCCCGCAAAGGCCGTTTCCGGTCGATCCAGGGGCTATTCGGGTAACCTACGGGCCGTGGAATCGCTCAGGAGCGACGATCTCGGGTCTCCGAGGGGTATGGGCAGGCCGGTAATCGGGCGCTCGGCAGACCGTGGCGCAGCCCCGGGGAGTGATGGGCCGGGCCGGTTGCTCGATGGGGCGTTGTTCCGGGCGGTGCCCGTAGAGGCGTTTCGGCGGCTCCGCCGGGCTGGCTAAGCCACTGTTATGGTGGCTAAGCCAGCACACGCGACAAGATGTATCGGATCCACAACTCGTTGCACCCGATGAG
>JAPPNO010000092.1 GCA_028873845.1 Gemmatimonadota bacterium
GCCGCTCCTACAACCGGCTTCCCGGCAGACCACTTCTTCCACGGCCTGCTAGGGGATCCTGCGGCCCGTAAGTGCCCCGAAATGCCCTTGGAAAGGCCCGAAATGGCCTCTGGGCCTGTTCGCGGAGGCGTCAGGTCTCCTTGTCTGCATACCGGGACGCGAATCTCCTCTCGTCGTACCGGCTGATGGCAGCCGCGAGGGTTGAGGTTAGCTCATCCGGGCTCTCGTCTTGAATTGAGGTCGGAATCCGAAACCAGTTTTCGATTGCTCGTTCAAGCATGTCTTCAGCTTCGAACTTGGCGTAGAACTTGCATGGGCGCTCCCCGTGCTTCAACCAGTTCTTCGCCCTGTTTACCGCACGGCTCGCCTCGCCTGTCCCCATCTCCTGTTGGAGGAACCTCTCGGAGAGCTTGGGAAGTGTCGCCTTCAGTCTATCCAGCGCGGACCCGCCACCCATCTTCCGTGACAGCCTGCCGAAGATCTCCTCAGCTGCGCCGGCAAGCGTGATAACGGAGTAGTAGTCCTTCCCCGCCTCGTAAAGGCGCAGTGCTTGCAGGAGTTGCGACTGCGCTGCGGTCAGATGGCTGTGAACGGCCCCGCGAATGTCATCGCCCTCATCTCTATCCCTCGTGGCCATCAGATTGCGCCTCCAGTGTCGATTCGATCCGCTCAGTTCAGGCGGGTGTCGAACGCTACCTGCGATTGCTGAGCGCGTAAGCTAGCAGCGATCAATGGATGGAGCCCGTTTCCGCGAGGCCGTCAGACGACAGGTGCAGCATGGATTGGGTACAGATGCCGCGAAGGCATGCTGCCCAAGCGGGCGCGGCGGGCGCGGGCGCCCGTGGACGAAGAGCGGGTCGACATGGAAGGCATGGCGGCGTGCCGAGGCGCAGGCTTGGGAGAAGGTCATGGACGGGCGCTGGCTGGGGTTCTGGCGGCTCGAAGCCCGGGCACGGAATGAGTGGGCCTAGTTGCACAAGCGGCAGGAGGACATGCGGCAGAGGCTCGTCCGTCCGACCTACCGGATCGAGATCCCGATCTGGTGCGGCCCGGTCATCGGACCTCGATCACGATAGCCATAGTCCAACCGGACCCGGTCGCCCTCGAACCCGGCGCCGAAGGTCAACGGCGCACCCGCTCCCTCCAACACCCGAACCACCCCGATCCGCGCGATGAATACCCGGCGCACGACCGGCCAGTACGCCACCTCCACCCCGCCGCCCGGCACGATGTCGCCACCGTACTCCCGCGCGACCTGAACGGCACCGCCGATGTCCAGCGGCCCGACGGGTACGCGGCGCTGCGTCCCCGCACCCAGCACCACCCGCCGCGACAGAGGCACATCGCGCCCTCGGATTTCCAGGTCCGGCCCCAGATTCTGCACGGTCAGACCCATCCTCAGTTGCCACAGCGTCCTGGACACGCCTACATCGACGGCGGCCGTCCGCGCCCGCGCACCACCCGCCGTCCACCCGATCACCTTGCCGGCCGCCCCCACGCCGAATCCGAAGAGGTTGCGGCTGTAGCCCACAGTCCCGACGAATTCCGTTGCGCCCCACGAGGCGGCGCCGGCTGCCACGGCGCGGCTCCCACCGCCATCGCCTCGCCCCCGTTCCCGCTCCACGTCGATATCAACCCCGTAGTCGAAGACGGCCAGACCCACGGCGACGTTGCCTCCCAGCCAGGTGCCGCCCGCGCTCAGGGTCAGGTGGATGGCGTCGTCAGGGTCCCGGTCCCGGTCGCCGTCACCGTCGCGGGTGTAGATGCCGGCCAGTGAAAGATCGAAGCCCTGGCCGGAGATCAGCGCCGGATGGTGGAAGACGGCGTGGTCCGCGTTGCCGCCGGTCCAGAACGCGCCGCCGAGCCCCATCGCCCTCGTGCTCGTGATGAGGGCGAGGATGGGCGGACCGGACCAGGTTCGTTCGCGTTCACGGTCCTGGGCCCGCAGCAGGGGGGCGCTGGACACCAACGCCAGAGCGCACCACGCCAGGGCGGCCGGGGCCGGGCCGGACAGCACCGAGAGGACAGGGCCTCGGCCGCTGTGGAAGTCCCTCGCCCTGTGGGGTACCGTGGCCCACGGCAGTGCTCTCATGGTTTTCTCCCCGTTGGGGTTCCGAAGTGGGCCCGTCGTGGTGCGGGTCCATAGTGGGCCGCATCGCGAGTGCCGGTCAACCTTGATCCCCGCCGCGCCCGGCCGGATTGCGCAGCGACAGGTGGAAGGCCGGTTTCACGGCGCTGATTCCCCCGCTTCCGCCACAACGCTCCTCCGGCAGGCGGAGCACCGCACCACGATCCGGTCCCGGACGTAGGACACATCGTCCCTGGGCGGGGTGCGGATCACCGCGCAGGGGGCGCCGCACCGCGGGCATGTCGGGTTCGGGGTGCCCGCTGCCAGCTCCCGCAACAGGATTCGCCGCTCACCGGCGTCATAGGCTATCGTATCCATCGCGTAGTGCGAATGCAGTGGGGGCCAACGGCGCTGTCTCTTCGCGTGTCCTTGCGGGTTGGTGGCGCGATGCGGCGAGGGCTGGCGGAGCCGGCGGCGGGCGGGTCGCGCGGGGGTTGGGGGCGACATTCATGGAAGCGAACACGAGGCTTACGGATAGATGATCGACGTATTGGCCGCAATGACGGCCGCCACCTTCGGAATCGGACAGGAAGTGGTGGCCGGGGAGAGCGATGCCGCGACGGAAGCGGCGGAGGCCGCAACGGACGCCGTGGTCCACGACGGCAGCGCGGGACAACTGGAAGTGCCCGGACCCACGGTGGCCGAAGCGGCCATCACGATTGACGGCGAGATCGACGAGGCCGCCTGGGCGGAGGCGCCGGTACTGACCGGATTCACCCAGTTCGACCCGGTCGAGGGCGTGCCCGCCACGCAGCGCACCGAGGCGCGGGTGCTCCTCACCGGCGACGCCATCTACTTCGCGGTGACCGCCTGGGACGACACGCAGGACGGAATCCGCGCCACCCTGGGCGACCGCGACTCCTTCGCCCGTTCGGACGACTACGTGCGCTTCATCATCGACACCTTCAACGACTACCGGCGGGGCTACGTCATCATGGTCAACCCGCTGGGCGTGCAGCAGGACGGGCTGTGGGTCGTGGGGGGAGGGGGCGACCGGCGGCGAAGATGGGGACCTCCGATCGACTGGAACCCGGACTTCGTGTGGGATTCGGGCGGGCGGATCTTCGACGGGGGATACACGGTCGAGGTCAAGGTGCCCTTCAAGAGCATCCGCTTCCCCAAGGTGCCGGTGCAGGACTGGGGACTGCAGATCGAACGCAGGATCGCGCGCAACGGCTACGGCGAGTCGTGGGCGCCGGTGACGGCGAATGTCGCGAACCAGATGGAGCAGTTCGGCACGCTCACCGGGCTCCAGGACCTGAACCCGGGACTGTTCCTCGAAGTCAATCCGGTCCAGACGTTCAGCAAGCAGGGCGCCTGGGATCACGACGCTGGGGCGTTCCAGCGCGAGGGGATCGACGGGGACTTCGGGATGAACGTCACCTACGGAATCACCTCCAATCTGACGCTGGACGGGACCTACAACCCGGACTTCTCGCAGGTCGAGGCCGATGCGGGCCAGATCGCGGTCAACGAGCGCTTCGCCCTCTTCCTGCGCGAGAAGCGCCCGTTCTTCCTGGAGGGAACGGAGATCTTCCAGCTCCCTCGGCAGCTGGTCTACACGCGATCGATCGTCAACCCGGTGGTGGGGGCCAAGCTGCAGGGCAAAGTCGGCTCCTTCAACGCGGGGTACCTCGGCGCCCTCGACGATGTGGCGGACCCGGACAATCCGGACGAGAACACGCATGCGGTGGTCAATCTCTTCCGCCTGCGGCGGGATCTGGGGAGCACCTCCAACGCCGGCATGGTATACACCGACAGAACCTTCGGCCCGGACCGCTTCAACCGGGTGCTGGGCGTGGACGGACGCTTCCAGGTGAACCAGCGGTACACGGTCACTCTCCTGGCGGCCGGCAGCCGCACTGCCCACGGGAGTCCCGAGTCCGTCAACGGCGCACTCCTCTCCGCCCAGGTGGCGCGCTCCGGCCGCAACTTCCAGTTCGAGGTCGGCGGCCACGACATCAGCAATGACTTCGAGGCGGGGAGCGGCTTCCTGAGGCGCACCGGCATCGCCCAGATGCAGTCGCGGGTGAGCTACAACTTCCGGGGCCGTCCAGGAGACTTCATCGAGCGGTGGGGCCCGAGCTTCGAGGCGGAGGGGCTGTGGACCCACGACGACTTCTGGGCACGGCAGCGCCCGCAGGAGTCCAGCGTGCAGGTCGGGGGCAGCGTCTCCTTCCGCGGCAACATCACCCTTTGGGGCAACTACTCGCGTTCGTACTACCGCTTCGGGCGCGACAGCTACTACAACCTCGCATCCAGGAGTGCCGGCGGTGGCAGGCAGGCCTTCTTCCCCGACCAGTCGCTCTTCCAGGGTCTCGGTTCGGGGACGATCTTCTTCTGGGTCAATTCCTTCGACCGCGTGCGGGGCAATGTGCGCCTGACGCGATCGGAGTCGCCGCTCTTCGACTTCATCAGCGACGCCCCGGTGGACATCGCCGATTCCTGGTCCGGCGACGCCAGCCTGAACCTCTTTCCCACGACGAACCTCAGCGCCGAAGTCGGGGTCCGGCACACCAGCCTGTTGCGGCAGCTCGACGGGTCGCTCTACTCGCGGGCCACGATCCCGCGCCTCCGGGCGCAGTACCAGTTCAACCGCGCCCTCTATCTGCGCACGATCGTGGAGTACGGCAGCCAGCGGCGGGGTGCCTTGCTTACGCCCACCGGGGGCGACCAGGTCGAATACTGTTCGAACGGGTCGTGCTTCGACCTGAAGGGGTCGGAGTCCAACGACTTCTCGTTCGAGACGCTGCTGAGCTACGAACCGACCCCGGGAACGGTCTTCTTCATGGGGTACACGCGGCGCATGGAGGACATGGAGGCGTTCCGCTTCCGGGAGGTGCGCCCGGAGGCCGAGGGGCTCTTCGTGAAACTTTCCTATAGGTTTAGGGGGTAGGGTGCAGGACGTTCCCGGAACGCGAGATAAGGAGATGATGGAATGACGATAAGAACCGTCGGAGCACTCACGGCCACCGGTGTGGTGAGTTTCTTGTTGCTGAAGCTGATCGCGGCCGTCACGGCGCCGCTCGTGGGCATGTTCTTCAGCTTCATGGCTCTAGCCCTCAAGGTGGGCCTGGTGGTTGGGGTCGCCTATTTCCTGTACCGGATGTTCCGCCGGCGGCAGGAAGAGGAGATCGTCGCGTAGGTCGGGTTCGGCCGCCCGCGGATCCGCGCGGCGGCCGTTTTCCTTCTACTTGCTTCCGGGCCGTGGGGTCTTGCCGCCCGGAGGCCATCCCTTGCCCCCTGGGCGTCGGGGCTTTCGTCCGCCCGTCGAGCGCGCCTTGCCCGTCGGTTGCCGGCTCTTGGCGCCTGGCGAGCGCGCCTTTGCACCAGAATGTCGGTCTTTTGTGACCGGTTGTCGCTCTTTTGCGACAGGCCGCCGCTCCTTCGCCCGGTCGTAGTCCACGCGCAGACTGCGGCCGCCCAGCGTGATCCCGTTCATCGCGGAGATCACCTTTTTCGCGTCGCTTTCGCGGACCTCGATCAGTGAATGGCTCTCGCGCACGTCGATGCGCCCCACCCTCCTGCCCGGTACGCCCGACTGGTTGGTGAGGGCGCCGAGCAGGTCGCCGGGCCCGAGGTCGTCGCGCTTTCCCGCGGACACGAAGAGGCGCACCCAGCTCTCGGGTGCGGAGGCGTGGGCCGCTCCCACCGCGGGAGCCTCCCTCTTCGCGCCCCCGCGGTCGAGGAGGAGGAGGGCCGCGGCGGCGATTTCGGCCGCCGAGAAGCGGTCCAGCAACGACTCGACGAGGAGGTAGTAGGAAGCCATCCCGGGCGCACGCACCGCTTCGTGCAGGTCGTCGATGCGGGCGTCGAGGGTGGCCGAGACGCGGGGCGGACGGGTGGGGCGGGTCCGCCTGAGGCGAAGACCGGCGTCGGCGGCGACCTCCTTGAGGTGTCCCGTTTCGCGAACCGCGGCGAGGACCCATGCGGGGCCGCCGGAGGCGTGGCGCAGGGAAGCCGCCGCTCCTCCCGCCGGGACCGAGCAGGAAAGCGTTGCGACGGTCTCGGGCTCGTCCATGGCGTCGAGGGCCTCCCGGGCGGCCTCGTCCTCGCCCGGCGAAATCCACACGGGCACGACTTCGTCGCCGGGGGGACCGGAGACGTAGCCGTGCATGGAGAGAAAGTCCCCCAGGTCCGCAGCCTGGTCGGCCGACGAGGCGAAGATCAGCACATGGCGTACCGGGTCTTCCAGGAGGTTGGCGGTGAGCGCCAGGGCCGCTTCCCAGCGATCGCCCTCGATCACCACCAGGTTGAGTTCGCGGAGGTCGTCCGGCTTCGGCCTGCTCTTTCCGGTCTTCCGCGCGGGCTGGCGCGGCCCCGGCGGCACGGTGGCGGCCCGGTGCGTGAACCGTTCGGCCAGCGATCGCAGCGCGGGACCGAAGGGGAGGCCGCAGAAGATGCGCTGGCACTCGCGCGGCAGACCCGTCAGGAAGGCCTCGAGGTGGTCGGCGCGGACGGACTTGACCACGCCGTCGCCGTCGTGCAGCACGAGCGCCCGGACGTGCTTGATGTCGACGGAGCGGTCGAGGAGCGCTTGCACCCGGTCGGCCGGGACAAAGAGGAAGTCGGCGCGTTCGGGAAGCAGCCAGTGATCGGCCAGGGCGGCGGCACGTGCTCCGGACGCCTCGCTCAGGCGCGCGAAGGACCGTGCGAGTTCGGTGGCCTGGCGGTGTCCCGCGCAGAGGACCAGGCAGACGGGGGCGCCGCGGCCTCCTTCGAGCCGGTCCAGCAGCGGGGCTCCGTAGCCGACCAGGGTGCCGCTGCCCGGTCCCGCCCGGCCCATGAGGTCGTTGCCGCGGGCGATGACCGGGATCGCCGCCGCCTGGAAGGGGGTGGGCGTCTCGATGCCGTCGGCCGCGAGCGCGGCTACGGTTTCCGGGCCGAGGGGAAGGTCTTCGAAGGAGGTCATGAGCGCGGGGGCAGCGTGGAGTCCGCGGCGCGGCTGGGGATCCGTGCAGGCTCGGCCACGTGGGCTACGTGGGCTCGCCGGAGCCCGGGCCGCCGGCGTCGCCGTACTCGTAGGGGAGGTGGTTGAGGAAGCGCTGGATCTCGTAGTCCATGCGCGAGGTGCGGAGCCGGTCGGTGCGCGCCGTCACGTCGGTGAAGGGGCCGTGACGGTGGACGGAGAGGACGACGGTGCCCTCGTCGCCGGTGTAGGTGGCCCCGTGCGACGACTGCTTCGACCTGCTGAGCCCGATGTAGACCGGGAGGATTTCCTCGGCCCGCGCCAGGACCTCCGCCGGAGGAAGCGCCGTCTTGCGTTCGTATCCCGCCATTGTCTTGCCCTCTACTCGTTGGTTCCTGCTGTGAGTTCGGTCCCGATCCACCGCTTCCATCGCGCGGCCTCGTCCGGCCCGGCCAGACCCTCCAGGCTGCGGCCGCCCGCGACCAGAGCCGGCACCATCCCGACCTCGCGGGCCGCGGCCGCTGCCCGGTGCCCGAGAACGACATCGGTGTAGCGGTCCACATCCAGCACGGCCCGGGTCTCGGTTCGGTCCAGTCCGGCGCGGTGCGCGATTTCAACCAGCAAATCTATCCGCCCGATGTCGATCCGGTCGACGAAGTGGGCCTCGAACAATGCGCGCCGCACGCCGTGGTAACAATCCCTGTCGCGGGCGAACTCGGTCAGTTCGTGCGCCTTGCGTGTCCACGGAATCAGGTCGGGGGTCCGCATTGGGATGCCGAAGCCGTGGGCGAGGCCGGCGATCCGGGCGTGGTAGTTTCGCCACGTTGGGGCGGCGGGGTCGATCAGCGGGTTGGGAGGCGGGCGGAACTCGAGCCCCCGCCACCGGACGGCGTCGGCAGCTCCCGCGTCGTCGGCCAGGTGCGCGGCCAGGCGCGAGCCGGGATCGACGAAATCGAAGTAGATGACGGGGGGTGGGGTGGTCATGGTGACGGTGTCCGGGACAATGGGCAGGGTTGCCAAAGTTACCTCCGCGAACCGATTGTGCGACGGCTCCGCCGGGCGAAGGTGGTCCGGCGGCACCTCGTGGAATTCGGGCCGCGCGGATGTCGGCCGGGGGCCGGAACTCCAGCAATCCCCGCTCCCCTCCGTCCGGCGCCGGGCGGGAGAATCACAGGAAACCTAGGAACAACGACCAACCCATGGCCTATTCCGAGAACATTGCAAGACTGCAGCCATCGGCTACCGTGACGGTGAGTACGCTCGCAAAGAAGCTGCGTGCCGAGGGGCGTGACATCATCAACCTGAGCGCGGGCGAGCCCGACTTCGACACCCCCACGGGGATCGCCGAGGCGGGCATCGAGGGGATCCGCCGGGGCCGCACGCGCTACACCCCCGCCGCGGGCCTGCCCGAACTGCGCGCGGCGGCCGCCGAGTACATGACCGCGGGGACCGCCTACCCGGCGGATCCGGCCCGCGTGGTGGTGTCCGCAGGCGCGAAACAGTCCCTCTTCAACGCCTGCTTCTGCCTCTTCGGGCCCGGCGACGAGGTGCTGATCGGGTCGCCCTACTGGACCTCCTACCCCGAGATGGTGACGCTCGCGCGCGCCGAGCCGGTTCCGGTGGCCGGGAGCGAGAGCCGCGAGTTCATGCTCGCCCCCGACGATCTCGAGGCGGCCGCCACGGAGCGGAGCAAGGGGCTGATCCTCTCGACCCCCTCGAATCCGACCGGGGGCGTCTATTCGAAGGCGGCGCTCGGCGCAATAGCCGAATGGGCCAGGTCGCGCGGCGTCACCCTGATCAGCGACGAGATCTACCAGGAGATCTACTACGGCGAGGGGAACAAGGCGCCGGGTGCGCTCGATCTGGACCCCGGCAACGTGGGCGACCTGGTGGTCACGAACGGGATGTCCAAGGCGTTCGCGATGACCGGGTGGCGGGTCGGCTTCTCCTACACCACGGCCGAACTCGCCGCGAAGATGTCGGCGCTGCAGAGCCACGTGTCGCTGAACGCGGCCACGCCGTCCCAGGTGGCCTCCCTCGAAGGCCTCACCCGGGGCGAGGAGGGCGCGCGCGAACGCGCCGTCATGCTGGCCGCCTTCCGCCGCCGCCGCGACCTCGTCACGCGCCTCTTCGACGAGCTGCTCCCGGGGTGCTCGTACGTACGTCCCGAGGGCGCGTTCTACCTGTATTTCCGCGTGGACGGCGCCTTCGACGAGGAGGTGACGTGCGCGGGCGATGTCTGCACGCGTATCCTGGAGGAGGTGGGCGTCGCGATCGTCCCGGGCGAGGCGTTCGGCGACCCGCGCTACGCACGCATGAGCACCGCTTCGTCGGATGAGGACATCGAGGAGGGCGTGCGGCGCATGGCGAAGGTGCTGGGTGGATGAGCGAAGCTGTTGCAGGCACGTACGGCGCATGGCGAAGGTGCTGAATGGGTGAGGGGAGGGGGGGAGAGGGGGATCCCGGCGCGGCCGAGATCATCGTAAGCGGCGCGCCCGCGCCCTCGGAATTGCCGCACGACAGGCTCGACGAGTACGTACGCCGCCTCTTCGCCCCCGAAGACGACTGCCTGCGCGCGATACGCGCCCGGGCCGCCGATGCCTCGCTGCCAGCGATCCAGCTCCCCCCCGCCACCGCCCGCGCCGTGCAGATCCTGCTGCGTGCGACAGGGGCGCGCCGCGTTCTCGAAATCGGCACGCTGGCGGGCTACTCGGCGGTGTGGCTCGCGCGCGCGCTGCCGCCCGACGGCGAGCTGATCACGCTGGAGATCGACCCGGACCGGGCCGCCGTGGCCCGCGAGTCCGTGGAGGACGCCGGGTTGGCGGCCCAGGTAGAGGTGCGGGTCGGCGACGCGCTCGATCTGATGGTCGCGATGGACCCCGATCCCCCCTTCGACGCCGTCTTCCTGGACGCCGACAAGGAGCGCTACTGCGACTACCTGGAGCAGGCGGCCCGTCTTGTCCGCCACAAAGGGCTCTTAGTGGCTGACAACGCGCTCTGGCGCGGCGAGGTCCTCGATCCGGAGGGGTTTGGGGGGCTGGCGGTGGACATTCACCGATTTAACGAGCGGGTGGCCGCGGATGAGCGCTTCGAGGCGACGATTCTGCCCGTTGGGGACGGGTTGATGGTGGGGGTGCGGGGTTAGTTTGGCTGCGCCGGGATGGCTTTCCAAAGAGGGGGCCGACGTAATGCGGGTTCCGGTTGAGCGAATGAAGCGGCTGGCCCGCCAATTGGAGCCCCGAGCCCTGTTCAGCGTGCCGGAGGTCGTTTCGGTGGTGGACGAGGACGGCGTCGAATTGACGTCCGTCGTGGTGGACATCTTCATCCCGGAGGAAGTGGACGGGATGGCGTTCCGGGATTCATTCTTCGGAGCATTGGCCGACGCCCTCTGTCCGCGGGACCTGGGACGCCTGGCTGTGGGAGTAGGGCGATTGGGGTCCGGCTGCCCGACCGCCGGCCCGACTCGCTCCTGATTGAGCAGTGAACTGAAGAAGCCGGTTGTAATGGCGGCGTTTGCCGAACACATTCGTTAGGCATGGCGACAGCAAGCAATCGAGGAATGACGGAGGAAACAAGCCGACCGAGCAAGGCTGCCCATGCGACCAAGGCTGAGTGGCCGTGGTGGCATGATGCGGTCGGCCGGACAACACGGCGCGCAACCCTCTCCGCCGCCTTCATGCTGTCCTCCCTGGCGCCCGGGTGCGACCGCCGCGACCCCGGCGACCCGCTCGGCGCGGAAACCGGCTTCACGATCCGCGACTCCGCCGACATCGAGATCGTGGAGAACCACTCCCCGGAGTATCCCCCGGAACGGTTCTGGCGCATGGACATGGAGCCCGAGATCGTGCTCGGCGATGGCGACGGGTCGTTCCCTGCAGGCGACTCCGCCCACCTGATATGGCAGGTGTCGGGGCTTGCGCGACTCGAGGACGGGCGCATCGCCGTCCTTTCCCGCGGCAACCGGCAGCTCTACCTGTTCGAGCCCACCGGCGAGCTGTCGCGGGTAATGGGCAGAGAGGGGCAGGGGCCCGGGGAATTCGGTGGGCCCGCCGAGTTGCAGTACCTTCCCCCGGACACCTTGGCGGTGTGGGATTCGTGGTTCGGGCCGGTCAACTATTTCAACACGGACGGGGAGCTCATCCGGACCTGGTCGGTGGACCTGGACAAGGTGATGGGGGCCGCCAGCGGCGTGACCGCTGAGTCGCGCCGCATCCCGCTGGCGGATGGGAGCTTCGTTACCGAGATCGTCAAGGACGACCCGAACCTTCAGCCCTCGGTCGGCGTGTCGGTTAGATTGCCCATAGAGTTTGTGCGGGTGGAACAGGAATACGCTATCCGCTCATTGGGTACCTGGGAGGGCTGGGAAGTCGTAGGCGTGGACTTCGGGGGCCTGGTCGGGCCGGGTTTCACCTATCTCGACGCATTCCTTGCAGCAGGGTCGGATCCCCCGTCCATCTACATGGCCGACGGGACCAGAGACGAAATCCGGCAATTCTCGTTTGGCGGGCGGCTCGTCCGGATCATTCGCCGCTCGACGGCTCCGCTGCGGGTTTCGGACGAAGGACACCAGGCATGGGTGACCTACCTGGCCACCCCCTGGGCCACCTTTCCGGGGGGTGAGGATCGCGCGGAGGCGGTCCTGCGAGCGATTCCGCGGCGAGATTTCCATCCGTCCGTCGCAGGCCTGTTGGTGGACCCCGCGGGATACTTGTGGGTTTCCGGGTGGTCCGCGTCGGAGGTCGGGGGACCCGACAGGTGGAGCGTCTTCAGCCCCGAAGGACGGTGGGTCGGAGTGCTCCCGGCTCCAACGCTCGAAGTGCCGTGCAACAGGTTGTCCAACCCGTGCTGGATGGGGACCGACTTCTTTCTCGCCATTCGACTCGACGAGCTGGGCCGGGCGCTGGTGGAGGGCTACCGGATCCGGCGTGACGATTGAACCCGGTCTCCCGGTTCGGGTGACGGTGGGGACCAACCTGACGCAGGAAAGATCGGGCGCGCCGACTTCTTTGAAGCGAACCATGCCATTCAGACCGGACCCTCGATCGTCGCACTGATGTTCCAGCGGCTGGCCCACAGGAAGAGATGGCCATGACCGTGGCACGCCTCAGGCAACCGGTGCCCGTGAGTTCAGCCATGCACGCCGGGGCATGGGTGCCGATTTCCGGTTTCGCCGAAGTGAATTCCTTTGTGGCGGAGGGTCATGCGCCATGGAACGCAGTTTTGAATGCCGAACCGGTAGCCTCGACGGAACATCCTGCGACGTCGATTCGACCTGCCATCCGCCCGTGGTACGATCAGGCGGGGGCCGAAGGAATGCGGGCTCCGGTCGAGCGCATGAAGCGACTGGCCCGCCGACTTGAGCCGCGGGCATTGTTCAGCGCGCCGGAGGTGGTTTCCGTAGCGGACGAGGACGGCGTTGAGTTGACCTCCGTCGTGGTGGATGTCTTCATCCCGGAGGAATCGGACGGGATGGCGTTTCGGGATTCGTTCTTCGAAGCACTGGCCGACGCCCTTCGTACGCGCGACTTGGAACGCCTGGCCGTGGGAGTGGGGCGGTTGGGTCCGGCTGCCTGACCTTCGGCACGCGTGGCTTTCGACCCCGCAGGGTTCGTTGAGACCGGCCGGATTCTCTTGGCCAAGGCTCCGGCCAGCGAAGCTGCGGCCCGTACGGCTTGCGGAAGAGCCTACTACGCCGGGTACGGAACGATGCGGATCCTGCTGTGCCGAGCGAAGGGCGTGTCAGCCAAACATCTATTCGGGCAGGCTGGGCGACATGGTGACTTGATCAAGGCTCTCACGCGGGGTTCCGCGCGGTTCAAGAGCGTCGGAGCCCAGTACCGGAGGCTCCACATTGCACGGGTGAAGAGTGACTACCGCTACTCTGCCCCGGTGGCGCGCCAAGAGGCCGAGAGAGCCCTCAATGACGCCGACTGGGTCGCCTCGCGGCTGACCAGCATCCCGGCAAGGGAATTCAGGTCGTTGCCGCTGGTGCCTCATCGGTAGCGGTAACGAGCCCGTCCTCTTCCGCGCGATGAACTTGCCCCCGGACCCTACCGGACGGCGATCTTCGCGGTCACGAGCCCCATGGTCACCGAATAGACGGGCGCGAACCAGTAGTCTCCCCAGTCGCCGGCCACGAACATGCCGAATACCGCCCCGGCCACAAGCCCTGTCGCGGCCCCGGCCATTGTCCGCGGGAGGCTGGTGGCTCCTGCTGCCATCGCGGCGGTGGGAACAGAGGCAAGGGTGGCCGCCGAACCAAGGAAGATCCACATCAGTCCTTCGATCGAGGTGGAAAAGGACGAAATGAATGCGGGAACCATGGGGAAGAACGCCGCGAGGGAGGCATAGGCGAACACCCTTCCGGGCGAAGCCGCGCTGCCGTGTGGTCCGGGTGATGGAGTCATCGGATGCCGGACCATGTCCTGAAACTCCGCACCCTCATCGACGGCCAACTCCTCGGCGGGATTCGCCGGCGTGCCGACTGCCTTCAGGTTGTGAAACGGGGTCGCCCGTACCTCTTCGATCCACGCCCCCACCGTTTCGGGTGGCTGCCTGGACTCGGCCTGAGCGGCCAGGTCCGCCGGAAGGGAGACCGATCCGGCCGAGACTGCCCAGGGCAGCAACAGCAACCGGGTCGTAGTCCGAAATGACATTCCATCCCTCCTCGGTGCGCGCGTGAGTCGTGTGCTCGAGAGGCACTACGCCGCCTTCACGACGCAGTTTCCAGAGTGGGCGGGGCCACGGCCGCACGGATGCGCGGGTGGATGAAGTCGCGGGTCGAATGGCCGGCGGGTTTCCGCGCGCCAATGAACACCGGGATCCGAACTATCGCCCCCCCACCTGCATCGCTTGGGCCGCCCGCACCGCCGCTCCGGCGTAACCACCCCCGAAGAGGCGCGCGTGAACCAGCAGAGGGTACAGCTCGTACGCGGGCCGCCGCCGCTCATGATCCGGTTGCCGGGGCCAGGCTTCGTCGTGGCCCTGGTAGAAGGAGCGGGGGAAGCCACCGAAGAGCCGCGTCATGGCCAGGTCGACCTCGCGGTGGCCGACGTACACGGCCGGGTCGATGAGCACGGGTTCGGCGCTGCCGCGGTGCGGCCCGTCCCTCGTGCGGGCGAAGAGTACGTTGCCGGACCAGAGGTCGCCGTGGAGGAGTGACGGACCGTCGGCTTCGGCCGCGGCGGTGAGCAGCTCACCGGCGAGGTCGGCCGCCGTCTCGATCGTGTCCAGCTGGCGCGAGGACACGGTCCCCCGCCCGGCCAGTTCCCGCGCCAGGGGACGGATGCGCCGCTCGGCCCAGAAATCGCCCCAGTCCACATTCCAGCGGTTCGGCTGCGGCAGCGAACCGATCACGTTGTCCGCGTGCCAGCCGTACCGGCCGTCGCCTTCGGAACAGCGGTGCAGAGCGGCGAGCTCCGCTCCCAGTCGGCGCCACGAGTCCTCGTTCGGGGCCGCCTCCTCGATCCATTCCAGCAGAATCCACGCGACGGGGTCACTTTCCCGACTGTGCGCCAGCACGGCGGGGATCCTGACCGCGCCGCAGGCCGCGAGCGCCTCCAGTCCCTCCGCTTCCACCTGGAAGAAGCGATGCCCCGCCTTCGCATTCCACTTGAGGAAGACGTCGCCGCCCCGGGTCCGGACCTTCAGCCCCTCGTTGACGCAGCCGCCCCCCACCAGCCGCGTACCCAGCACGTCCGCCGGGTCGATGCCCGCGGCGCGGCAGGCGCCATGCACGACGGCCGGGTCCACGCTGATCGCCCTTCAGTCCCGGAGCGTGTCCGACAACTCGTCCAGGAGACCGCCGCAGGCGCGTTCAAGGATGCGATACACCCGTTCGAAACCGTCCTGTCCGCCGTAGTAGGGGTCGGGGACGTCCGCGTCGTGTGCGCCGGGGTCGTAGTCGCGCATCAGGACGATGTCGGCGGGAGTGCCCGCGCGCCGCCGCGACCGCTGGTGCAACCGCTTCAGCGAGCGCAGGTTGCTGCGGTCCATCGCGACGATCACGTCGAAGTGCTCGAAGTCGCGCGGGGTGACCTGGCGTGCGTACCCGGTGAGGCGGACGCCGTGCGCCGCGGCCACCGCGATCGAACGGGAGTCGGGTGGTTCGCCCGTGTGGTAGGCGGCCGTCCCGGCGGAGTCCGCGTGGAAGTGATCGGCGAGCCCGCGCTCCTTCGCCAGCGCCGCGAAGATCCCCTCGCCCAGGGGAGAGCGGCAGATGTTGCCGAGGCAGACGAAGAGGACGGAGGTGGTGGCGCTTGACATGACTGAAGATGGCGAGAGGCCGGTCCGGCGTCACCCGTGGACCGCAGTCGCGTTCCGGTCGTCCCCCGCCGGACGGCAGGCGGCGCATACGGCGGCCGCGTGCGTGCGTCGGTTGTTGGGCGCCGATGAGGCTTGTTACATTTTTCACAAGCCCGTGGATTGTGTCGCCGGTTTGAGCGGGGTTGCTGCCGCGGGCCACGAGTCGGACGAAATCGCCCGACACGCCATTGTACCGCCACGCATGACTTGACCGAATCAACCAACTTCTCGGCCTTCGGGCTCTCGCCGCTCCGGCTGGCCGCCATCGAATCCATCGGCTGGACCCTGCCGACCCCCATCCAGCAGCAGGCCATACCCCTCGTCATGGGTGGGCGGGATGTAGTCGGCATCGCCCGTACGGGAACCGGGAAGACCGGTGCGTTCATGCTTCCCGCGCTGGAGGGGCTGAAAGAGGGGGCCGGGCTGCAGGTGCTGGTGCTGTGCCCCACCCGCGAGCTGGCGCAGCAGGTGACCGAGGACACCGAGGCGCTGGCCGCCGGTTCGAAGGTGCGCTCGGCCGTCATTCATGGCGGTGTCGCCTATGGGCCGCAGCTGGACGCGCTCTCACGCGGAGACGAGGTCGTGGTGGCCACGCCGGGACGCCTCATCGACCTGCAGCAGCGCGGCAAGGCGAAGCTGAAGGGCGTCCGCCTGCTCATCCTGGACGAGGCCGACCGCATGCTCGACATGGGGTTCCGGCCGCAGATCGAGCAGGTGGTGCGCGGGCTGGGGCGGCGGCCGCAGACCCTGCTCTTCTCGGCCACCATGCCGAACGCCGTCCACGCCCTGGCGCTCCGCATGACGCGCGACCCCGCCTGGATCGAGGTCTCCCCCTCGGGGACGAAGGCACAGGGGATCTCGGAGATCGCGTATTCGGTGCGCCCGGAACTGAAGCCCGACCTTCTTATCCACCTCCTCGAACAGCCGGGATGGGACCAGGTGCTCGTCTTCACCCGCACCAAAATCGGCGCGAATACCCTTCAGTCACGGCTGGAAAAGGCCCGTATCTCCTGCGACGCGATCCACTCCGACCGACAGATGCGCCACCGGACCCGCGCGATGGAGCGTTTCAGCAACGGTGACGTGCGCGTCCTGGTCGCGACCGACATCGCGCAGCGGGGACTGGACATCGAGGGCATCTCGCATGTGGTCAACTACGACGTGCCGCTCGACCCGGGCGACTACGTGCACCGCATCGGGCGGACGGGGAGGGCGGGGGCCACGGGCGAGGCCGTGACCTTCGTGACCGCGGCGGACATCGGCGCGTTCCGGACCCTCGAGTTCCAGCTGGAGCGCCGGCTGGACAAGGTGCACCATCCGGACTTCGACTTCGCCGGGGGCGTGGTGATGGAGCGACGGGAGCCCTCGCGCACGCGGTCGCGGTCGGGACGCGGGATGGGGAGCAAGGCGGGCGAGCAACTCGCGCCGGAAGAGCTGGCGGCGCTGCTCAGTCACGAGAGCTGACCGCCCGCGATGGCCACGCTGCCGGGCTGGTCTCAACGCGACGGCGTCGGGTCGTGTCCCATGAGGGCGACTGCGGCCCGTCCCCCCGCGTGCCTGCAACACCCACCCTTCACCACGAGCGGCTGAATGATCCTCAGGCGATACGGCAAGTGGTACCACAGCGTCCAACCCAACTTCAACCCCGCCGCGATGACCGAGATCGGGTTCCAGCGCGACCGGGTGTTTTCGGTGTCGGCGGCGGACTTCGAGGACGGCTACCGCTCCGTCTCGACGGACGAGGTGGGTGCGGAGGCCGACGGCGACGTGCAGCGCCATGCGGAACGGGAGCTGCTGGGGAAGCTGGAGGACGCGCTGCGGGAAAGGGTGGCGGCGCTGGGGTCCGGGCAGGTTCTGGTCGTTTTGAACGATCGCACCGACTGGCCCAAGACGCGTGAACGCCGCGAGGCCGTGATCGTCGACGGCGAGAACCGGTTCTACTTCCACTGGTGGATCGACCCGCCGCTGAGGGTGGGCGTTTTCGAAGCGAAAGTCACCGGGTGAGGGGCGCGCCCGGGTCGAGCGGTTGCCGGGGGTCCATCGGGGTTGCCGAGTTTGTGAGAGCGGCCGGGAGGTGGGGCGTCCGGGGGTTCATCGGCATCGTCGCTGCGCTGGCGACGGTGGCGGGGACGTTCGGAGACGCGCACTCCCAGCAATCCCGCCCCAACGTCTTCCTCGATTGCCGTGAAGCGCGGTGCAACTACGAGTACTACCGCACCGAAATCGACTGGGTGAACTGGGTCCGGGACAGACAGGTCGCCGATGTCCACATCATCATGACGGCCCAGGGGACGGGGGCGGGGGGCAGGGAGTACCTGTTCGACTTCATCGGTACGGACGAGGAGTCGCCCTACCGTCACGAACATTCCTACAAGTCGCTCCCGACCGACACCGACCGCGAAGTCCTGGACGCCCTTGCCAACACGCTGGCCCTCGGGTTGGCCATATTCGCGAACCAGTCGGGGTACCGGGGACTGGCCGCCGTCGTGGCCGACGAGTCCGGACAACAGGAGGGACTGGTGTCGCCGGACGAGGTCGACGATCCCTGGAACCTTTGGGTGTTCAGGATACGCGGCGAAGCGGGCATGAATGGAGAATCGACCTATCGCAACGCCCGCCTCGAGGGCAATCTCGCCGCATGGCGCACGACGCCGACCTGGAAGTTCAGCATCTCGGGTGGAGTGGGGCACAACCGCCTGCGGATCGACCTGTCCGACGGGACGTTCAAGGACAACCGCACCCGCTGGAATATGGACTCGCGCCTCGTCTACGCGCTGGCCGAGCACTGGTCCGCGGGTGTCATCGGATCCACCGGCCGTTTTCTCAGCTACAACCTGGACTATCGCCTGGCCCTGACACCGTCGGTCGAATTCAGCGTCTTCCCCTACGAAGATGCGACGCGCCGCTCCTTCACCTTCGTGTACGGGATCACCGGCATGTACCACGACTACACGGAGCGCACCGTCTACCTGGAGACCGAAGAGACCCGCTATGAGCAGATGCTGGAGATCCGGTTCAACCAGCGCCAGCCCTGGGGCGGCGCCTGGTTCGGGACCAGCGGCACGCAATTCCTGCATGACACCGATCTCTACAGGGTCTCCCTCTGGGCCGGAGCGTCGGTCCGGATCGTGCGCGGCTTCTCGGTGAACGTCTCGGGGAACGTGTCCTGGGTGAGGGACCAGATTTTCCTCTCCGCGAAGGGCGCGACCGACGAGGAAGCTCTGCTGCGGCTCCAGCAGCGCCCGACGGACTTCGACTACGGCATGGAGGTCGGCTTCAGCTACCAGTTCGGGTCGATCTACAACAACGTGGTGAACAACCGGTTGCGGCCGCGGCGGTAGGGGGGCAACTCTCGAACCGGAGGAAGCGAACAAATGGCCTCACAACCACCCCCAACCGGTTCCGCGGTCCGCTTCGAACCCCACGAGAACCCCAGCAATCCCGTCACGATCGGGCTCGCGGCGCAGTACTGCCTGCTCACGCTGGGACCCATCGTCCTCACCGTCGCGATCGTGGTCCGCACAGCCGGTGCCAGCGAACTCTTCCTGTCGTGGGCCGCCTGTGCGGCGCTGCTGGTAAGCGGCATCACGACGATGGTGCAGGCCAGGCGGTTCGGACGCTTCGGCTCGGGGTACATCCTGCTGATGGGCACCTCGGGGGCCTTCATCGCGGTGTCGGTGGGGGCGCTGGCGCAGGGTGGTCCCGGCATGCTGGCTACGCTCGTCGCGGCCTCCGCGCTCTTCCAGTTCCTGCTCGCGTCGAGGCTGTCGCTGCTACGGCGCCTGATCACGCCGACGGTCGCGGGAACCGTGATCATGCTGATCGCGGTCACGGTCATGCCTCTGGTGCTCGACCTGGTGGAGCGCGTGCCGGAGGGGGCCGCGCCGGCCGCCGGGCCCATGACGGCGCTGGTTACCCTGGGCGTCACAATGGTGATCGTGCTCCGGGCCGCCGGGGCATTGCGCCTCTGGGGCCCCGTGATCGGGATCGTCGCGGGGAGCGTGGTCGCCGGGTTCTTCGGCCTGTTTTCGTGGGATGCCGTCGCCGCCGCACCCTGGTTCGGGTTGCCGGTGGCTGGCTGGCCGGGGTTCGACTTCAGCTTCGGGCCCGTTTTCTGGGCGCTGCTGCCGGCGTTCGTGTTCGTGACGCTCGTGGGCGCGATCGAGACCATCGGCGACTCGGTGGCCGTGCAGCGGGTGTCGTGGCGCGACGAACGGGCCACGGACTTCCGCTCGGTGCAGGGGGCGGTCATGGCCGACGGGCTGGGGAACTTCCTCTCGGGGCTGCTGGCCACGGTTCCCAACACCACCTATTCGAGCAGCGTGTCGATCGTCGAGATCACGGGGGTCGCCGCGCGGCGGGTGGGCGTCGACATCGGTGTGGGGTTCTGCGCGCTGGCGCTGATGCCGAAGCTGGTGGCGGTGATCCTCTCGATCCCGGACTCGATCATCGGCGCCTACGTGGTGGTGCTGATCGCGATCCTCTTCGTGCTGGGCATGCGGATCGTGGTGAACGACGGGATGGACTACCGCAAGGCCGCGATCGTGGGCGTCTCGTTCTGGGTAGGCTACGGCTTCCAGAGCGGCAGCCTCTTCATCGACCAGATGCACCCCTTCTTCGCCGAGATGCTGAGCAACGGCATGACCTCGGGCGGTCTGACGGCGCTCGTCCTGTCTGCCTTCGTCGAACTCGCGGGACCCCGCCGGAAACGCCTGGTGACGACGCTGAGCGTGGACGCGCTGGCGGAGATCCGAACGTTCCTGGAGGGCTTCGGGGCCCGTGCGGGGTGGCGCGACGAGGCGGTCGAGAGGGTGCAACTGGCGGCCGAGGAGGCGCTGGTGAGCCTTATGGGGGATGACGGGGAGGAGGCCGTTCCGGCCCGGCGCCTGCGCCTGAGCGTGCGCTCGGAGCGCGGGTCGGCCGAGCTGGAACTGGCCGCCGTGGCGGGCGAGGGCAACCTGGAGGACCGGTTGGCGGTGTCGGGAGAGCCGTCGGTCGAAATCGCGGCCGAGCACGACTTTTCACTGCGGCTGCTGCGTCACCTGGCCGCCTCGGTCCGCCACCAGAAGTACCATGACACCGACATTCTGACGGTGAGGGTGGACTTGCCGCGAACCTAACCGACCCAGTAGTTCAGCTTCACCATCAACACGTCCTCGCCGGGTTGGCGAAACAGCGCGCCGAGATCGTCGCCCATCGAGAATTCCCCTGTCTGGGCGAAGTGATCCCTTCCCTGGGACCATACCGCGAAAAGAACCGAGCCGGGCCGGTATTCCCAGCGCAGGACCACGTTCGAGCGGAACTGCTTGAAGTTGAAATCGGGGTTCGGGAAGGTCTCGGGGGTTCCGTCGCCATCGACGTCGATGTTGATCGTGCCGTCATCGCCGGCCACGGCTTCCACGTGGTCGAAGCGGTCGGCGTAGGCGGCCGCGCGCGGGTCGGTGATGCGCCTCAGGTTGCCGTAGTCGCCGGCCGACACGAACGGTTCGGCGTAGGCCTGCAGTGACAGGGTGGGCGAGAACGTCCAGTCGACGCGGGTGGTGAGCCCGGCGGTCGTCTGACCCAGTTCGGCGAAGATGTACTCGGGCGAGGGAATGTCGAAACGCCCCACCCACTGCAGGTCCTCCTCTCGCCGGTTGACGAACGGGCCGGCCGATAGGGTGGCTCGCGACGACGGGCGCCAGCGCATGCTGGCCCTGGAGCCGTAGGACCACGAGTCCTTCGCGGGGTTGAGCTGCCAGTTGTTCTGGACCTCCAGCCGAAGCTGCTTGCGAGAGTCCGACCAGAAGCCGAACCACCCGCCCCAGGATGGGTCCTGCCGCAGCATGGGCCCGCCCCGCAGGGCCGCGTAGGAGAGCCCTGTCGACCGTCGCATCACGCCGGCGAACCCGCCCCAGAAGTTGTTGAGGGTGAAGTTGCCGTTGAGGTTGAACCCCTTTTGGTAGCCTTCTCCGCCGAAGGAGTAGGGCGCCCAGCTGTCGACGCCCACACTCCAGTTCTGGAAATACCCGGCAGGGCGGAAGTGCTGGTATCCGACCCATGCGAAGGGCACGACGAAGTCCGCCTCGCGCATGAACCCGAGGTCGTTGGAATCGAAGCCGGGAGACCGCGCCATCGCGCCGGTGGCGAATCGCCAGTACCCGCCCGAAATCTTGGCCAGGGTGGCCGCGCCGGCCCATCCGCTCAGGGAGGTGCGCGTGGGGTCGTACGTCGTGTGGTCGCCATCGGGGCGCTGATAGTACCGGGCGGGGGCACGCTGCGTGCGGGCGATGGCCGCTTTCGAGCCGTGCACGGTCGAACCGAGAAGGTAGCCGGTGACGATGAACCGGTCGCCGCCGAAGCGGTGGCGGGCGTCGATGCCACCGGTGTAGGCACCCTGGTGCAGGGCGAGCTCGGTGGCCGGGCCCTGGGCCCGCCGCGTCCAGGTCGAGATCATCCCCACCGCGCTCCTGCCTTCGCGGAAATCCCTGCCGATCCGCGCCATCCCGTATTGTGCGGCGGGCTCGACGACCTGTTCGCTGACCGTTCCGGCGCGGTCCGCCAGTCGGCCCTTCTCCTGACCGGTGACCGCGTGCAGGAGTCCCAGCGACCAGCCGGAACGCGTCTTGCCGGAGAGCTTCATCGCGCCGAGGATTCGCGTCCCTTCCGGCGACTCCCGGTATGCCGCGCCGTGGATCCGTCCCTGGGGCGGCCGGCCGATGCGCCGCGAGTAGAAGAGGCCCTCGCGGGCCATGTCCCCGTCTCCCTCGGAGAAACGGAACTGGAAGATGCCCGATCCCTCGACGAAGAACGGGCGCCGTTCCGGGAAGAAGGTCTCGAACGCGGTGAGGTTGACCTGGGCCGGATCGGCCTCCACCTGCCCGAAGTCCGGGTTGATGGCGACGTCGAGCGTCAGGTCCGTGGTGAGCCCGTACTTCAGGTCGGCGCCAACCGTGGACGAGTAGTCGTGCGGGTCATGGAAGGGGTCGTCGGCGGTGCCGGGCGACCTCTCCATGCGAACCACCGAGTACGGCATGACCTCGAGCCGGGTGGGCGGCGACAGATCGCGCAGGCCTTCCAGATCACCGAACCGCGACACCAGGGCCCCGTCACCCCTGGAGATCGGGGCCCACAGGCTCATCTCCAGGTGGCGCGCGATGAACCGCGCGAAGTTGATCCCCCACGTCTGTTGGGCCGCGCCGTCAAAGCGCAGCTGGGAATACGGGATCCGGAACTCCGCCGTCCATCCCCGCTCGTCGGTGTGCGTGGCCACGTCCCAGACCGCGTCCCAGGAGTCGTCCTCCTCGGTGTCGTCGTACATGTAGGCGTCGACCTTGACGCCGGCGGGATTGACGCCGAAGCGGAAGGCCGTGCGGCGGTCGTGGTAGCTGTCGATCACCACATCGACCCAGTCCGAGTGGGCCCGCTCGTCCCGCCTTGCGAGACGCGTCACGATGGAGTCCGGGGCGGTGTCGAAGGCGCGGATGCCGATGTAGATGGCCTCGTCGCCGAAGAGTACCCGTGCTTCGGTCCGCTGAGCGGGCGTGGCGCCCTCGTTGGGCTCGAAGACGGTGAAGGAGGTGGCGATTCTGGCGGCGCCCCAGTCGGGTTCGGTGAGGAGGCCGTCGAGGGTGGGTGGGGTGGTGAGGCGGTGGGCCTGAAGGGTTGGGCGGGGGGCGCTCAGTCCTGCGGGCGCTGTTTCAGTGGTGTTGTCGAGATCCTGGCCGGCGGTGAGTCCAGGTGCTCCCAGCGTCAGTGCCAGCGTCAGTGCCAACGCCGGGAGGCCCGGCTGTTTCCCGATGGTGATTCCGTATCGCTCTCTCATCCGTGCTCCTCCTTCTTCGCGATCCCGTAGGGCGCGTTTTCCGTGTCTGGTGCGCTTGTGGCTGTCGCCGGTGCCGGTCCGGATGACGGGCGGTCGGCGGCGGCGAACGCATACCAGACGAGAGAAAGCGGCGGATGGTTGCATTGAGCGGTCCGGGAGCGGTCAGCGGGGGCTGGTCGAGGAGTTCGACAAACACGACCAGGAGCTTTCACCGAGATCGCGGAACCTTGGAGCGATGCTCGGCGCGCACGGCCTCCGGATCCTCTGGATCGCCCCCGATCTCCGGTGGACGCCGGTCAACGATCCGTCGCGGCAACCCTCCGTACCACGCGAGCAGCGTCTGGACAGTTGGCTCGACCTGGTGGATCCGTCGACCGGCCCCACCATCGCTCGCTATCGGGACGACCATGTCCGGTCCCGGTTCGCAAATGGATCGCGGTACCTGGTCCAATATCGCGAGACTGCCGCGGGGATTCCCTATATCACTCTGCTGAATCCCAGGCTGTCCCGTGGTGGGATCCGGCGTCCCCCTACGTAACCGGCCCTCCCCGCCTGTGCTTCTCGAACCACTCCCGCAGGTAAATGTGCGTCCGCAGGAAGTTCGACGGCCTCGAGCTCGTCCCGTGCCACTCGTTCTTGAAGCGGATCATCGCGGTCGGGACCTTCAACACCCGCAGCGCCTGGTAGTACTCCTCCGTCTGGGGCATCGGCGTGCGCAGGTCGCCTTCGCCGGTCATGAGCATGGTGGGCGTGGTGACGTTGCCCACGTACATGAGGGGTGAGCGGCGCAGGTGCTCCGACGGGTCGTCCCACGGGAAGTGCTCGAAGTTGCGGTACCAGCTGGCGCCGTCCGTCGTCCCGACAAAGGAAAGCCAGTTGGTCACGGGGCAGTTGGCCGACGCGGCCGCGAAGCGGTTGGTGTGTCCGACCACCCACGAGGTCAGCACGCCACCCCCCGAACACCCGTAGACGAACATGTTCTGCTCGTCGATGTAGCCGCGGCCGACCACCAGGTCGACGCCCGCCATCAGGTCGTCGAAGTCCTTCCCCGGATAGGCGTTCTTGATCGCGTTGCCGAAGGCGCTGCCATAGCCGGATGAGCCGCGCGGGTTGGTGTAGAGGACCACGTAGCCGTTGGCGGCGTGGTTCTGCCAGCCGAAGTTGAAGCCCACGTTGTACATCCCGTGCGGCCCGCCGTGGATGGCGAGAATCAGCGGGTACTTCTGCGACGGGTCGAAGTCGGGCGGCTTGATGATCCAGCCCTGGATGTCGTAGTCCTCGACCGACTTGTACCAGACCTCCTCGACTTCGCCCAGGGCCACGCCGGTGAGCACGTCGTCGTTCACGTCGGTGAGGCGGGTGACGTTGCCGGGATCGCCGAGCCGGAAGGAGACGATGTCGCCGGGGCTGTGGGGGTCGGAAAGCGTGCCCACGGCGAGGCCGGACCCGATCGACGTGAAGCTCAGCATGTGGTTGCCCTCGGTGACCGGTGTCACGCCCCCGTCCACCGACGCGAAGTACACGTTGCGGGTGCCTTCGCTCGACACGTTCAGGTAGAGGCCGCTGCCGTCCTCGGCCCAGGTCATCCCGGAAGCCTGGCGGTCGAAGCCCTGGCTGATCATGCGCGAGTTCGAGCCGTCGCGGTTCATCACATGGATCTTGCGGGTGATGTAGGTGTCGGTGGTGAGGTCGTTGCCGGTGTAGGCGATGAGGCGGCCGTCGGGGGAGGGGACGGGGGAACCGTCGGGGCCCGAGCGGTCAGTGAGCCGGGTGATCGCGCCGCTGGCCACGTTCACCGAGTAGATGTCCGACTGGCGCCACTCGTGCTCGGCATCCTCGACGCGGAGCGAGGTGAAGAGGATCTCGGCGCCGTCGGGTGTCCACGTGACGCCGTTGTGGTTCCAGTCGCCGTCGGTCAGCTGGCGGGCGGTGCCGCCGTCGGCCGGGACGACGAACAGGTGCGTGTAGCCCTCGTCGATGTAGCCCCGCCGGTCGCGCCGGTAGTAGAGCCGGTCGACGACTTTCGGCGCCTCGGTCCACTTCGCTCCATCGGGGCGTCCCGGCACGCTGATCGGCCACGGGTGGTCCGAATCGACGGACATGCTGAAGGCGATCCGCGTACCGTCCGGCGACCACTCGACATTGCCGGGTCCGTTCTCCAGGTGGGTGACCTGGGTTTCGGCCCCCTCTGCGTCCATCCAGCGCACGAAGATCTGCGTCCCCTCGTCGTCGCTGCCCCGGGTGAAGAGGATCCGGTCCCCGCTCGGCGACCACTTGGGCGACGACCCCTCCGTCAGGCGGCGCTTCCGGCTGCCGTCCGAGTTCATGATGTACACTTCGGAGTCGCGCCGGTCGTTGATCCTGTCCACCCAGCTGCGGGTGTAGATGATCTGGGTGCCGTCGGGCGAAAGCTGCGGGTTCGCGACCCACTCCCAGTCGAGGTAGGTGACGAGCTTGAGGGTGCCGTCGGGCTCGTTCTGGGCGGTGAGGGCGGTGGGCAGGATGAAGGCGGCCAGGAGGATGGGCAGCAGGGTGGGGGCGATGCGGGGTCTGGTCATCGGTGCCTCCGGGGCAGGCAGTCCGTGGACAAAGCAGCCCGGCGGCCGGGCGAGGCGAATCGCGCCGGGCCGTCAGGCGCTTTGGGGGCAATGGGCGGGGAAGGGAAGGTAGGGGGTGGCGCGGTGTGGGGAAAGTGGGGACACGCGCCGGTACGATAGATGTCGTAAATGTGTGCGGACGACTATATTGTGACCCTGCCCGCCGACGGGCACGTATTGGATCAAACCTTTCGCGAGGACGCGCAGATGACACGCTATGCACCGCCCATCACCCTCCTTGTCTCCCTCTCCCTGGCATGTGGCGACGGGGGGAAAGCACCCGGCGCCGCCGACGCGGCCAACGACCCCGGCGGTGCCGACGTCATGCTCGCCGCCGTCATGGACGACGTCTACAGCGTTGGAGTCATGGAGGGCGAGGACTGGGAGATCTTCGGCCGGATCCGCTCGGTCGACTTCGACGAGGGGGGCAATCTTCACATCCTGGACTCGCAGGCGGACCGCGTGGTGGTGGTGGGGCCCGATGGGGGCTTCGTGCGCACGGTGCGGAAGCCGGGAGAGGGGCCCGGCGAGTTCTCGGGGCTGCGCGACCTGGTGGTCCACAGGGACGGGAGTTACGCCGCTCTCACCTTCGGGTCGATACACCTCTTCGACACCGACGGCCGGTTCACGGGGACCGTGCCGTCGGACGTGGCCACGGGCATGCCCATACGGGCGCAGGGGTTGCCGGACGGGCCCCTCGTCAGTTCGAACATGCTCAGGATGAACATGCTGGGAAGCCGGGGATCGGTCGGGATTGCGACGGACGAGACGCCGGAGGGCCGGCCGATCGAGGTGTTTTCCCTCGATGAGGGGGTGTCCGAGCTCCTCTACACGGCCTGGACGCTGCCCGAAGAGGACCCCGAGGACGGTGCGATCTCGGTGTCGGGCACCTCCACCGCGGCCAGCATCAGCATGCGGATGAAGCCGCCGAAAGCCTTCGTTCCCGGGCTGCATGTGGGGGTTCTGACCGACGGCGGGATCGCCGTGGTGGACTCGGTCGGATACCGGGTGAAGCTGGTGGGGATGGACGGGACCGTGGCCGCGACGCTGGAACGGCCCATCGCGCCGACCGTGGTCACCGAGGCGATCGAGGAGTTGGAACGGGAGCGGCGCCTCGCCGAACGGGAGGCGGGAAACGCGCCCAACCGTGAAATCAGCGTCATGAGTGTTGGCGGCACCGGCGGCAGCGCGGTGAGTTCGCTGAGCTAGATCAACCCTGACGACGTGGCGAGCATTACGGTGAGCGGCGGCTCGATCGAGGACATGACCTTCGCGGACGAGATCCCGGTCATCGACGGGATCGCCGTGGACTGGGAGGACCGGATCTGGATCGAGCGCACCGGCGAGAACGGCCAGGGGCTGGGTCCGATCGACATCATGACGGCGGATGGCCGCTACCTGGGGACGCTGCCGGCCGATGGGCCGCGCACGCCCTGGGCCTTCGGACCGGGCGGACTGGCGGCGTATGTGGAGATGGACGAATACGAAGTTCAGACCGTGCGGGTGGTCCGACTGTCGCTGGAGCGGTAGCACGCGGTGGTCCTCGCCGGGCGGCCGCTTTCCGTTCGACGACGGGCCGATGGGCGGTGCGGGGTGAGCGGAGGACGCGACAGGTTCGTCAGCGGAACAGCGCCGGGTGGCCGCCGGTGTGCAGGAAGACGGCGTGGTTCCCCGCGGCGATGGTCCCGTCACGCAGCCGGGCGATGAGGGCCGCCGCCGCCTTGGCCGTGTAGACCGGATCGAGGATGACGCCGGCGCGCGCGCCGAAGAGACGCATGGCCTCGTCGCCTTCGGGGGTCGCGACCCCGTACCCGTCGCCCACGAAGTCGTCGGTGACCAGCACGTCCTCCGCAACTCTCCGTACCCGGTTCAACAACCGGTTGCCCTGCGCGGAGATGTCGTCACCGGTCACACCTCTTGAAGCCGAACCGGGATCGGCTTCCAGCAGACGCGCGGCCCCCATGGACAGAAAGGAGGCGATTCCCCTGATCCAGGCCGCCGGCTCGTCCGCGCTCACGGCCACCAGGCGGGCGCGCCAGTCGAAGATCGCGCATCCGAGGATCAGCCCCGCGAGCGTACCCCCCGAGGACGACGAGGTGAAGATCCAGGGCGGTTCTCCCTCTGGCCTGACCTGGTTCCGCATCTCCGCCACGGCGTGCACGTATCCCAGCGCTCCCCTCTCGGTCGAGGCGCCGACCGGCACCGCCAGCGCCTTCCCGCCGGCCGCACCGATGCGCCGGACCTCGTGGCCAATGGCGTTGCCCCGCTCCTCGCGCTTCGCCACCGTCACGATCCGCGCACCGAGCAGTCGATGCAGCAGGGCGTTGCCGCGCTCCGGGTCTTCCGGTTCACCGTTGACGACCAGTGAGCATTTCAGGCCCAGCCGCGCAGCCGCCGCCGCCGTCACGCGGCAGTGATTGGAGTGCGCGCCGCCCGCCGTGACCAGATGGGTCACGCCCTGCAACCTTGGCGGGCCCAGTTCGTACTCCAGTTTGCGCACCTTGTTACCGCCGAGCCCCAGACCGGTGCAGTCGTCGGCCTTGATGGAGATGCGCGCGCCGGTTCCCAGGTGGCCCGCCAGGCCCGGCGCGGCAAGGAGGGGGGTCGGCAGGGTGGCCAGCCGGGTGCGGCCGATGGCTTCCAGCCGTCCGAGGGCCGGATCGGAACCTGTGGAACGCAGGACTCTCATTCGGGGGAAGATGAGGTGGGAAGGCGATTCCACCAAGGGTCCCGACCCCATAGAATTCAGGGATCCCCCGCGAAAGCCAGATTGCATGCGACACTTTTTCACCTCCGAACCGACCGGTTCGCGGTCTTCTCCGTCCGGCCCGACCCCGGCACGAGCGGGTAGCATCGGTGCCGGAGAGCCGGGGGCATTGAATCGGCGCGTCCCCGGCCACACCGGAGTCCTCCCGGGCATGAGGCGCGGCCTTTCACGCCGGATCCGGGACACGGTTTCGACCGTTCTCCCCGCAGCCTTCCTCGCCCTGGCAATCCCCCTCGCCGCCTTCGCCCAGACCAGCGCGGTCAGCGGCCGCGTATGGTCCGCCGACGGTCTCCTCCTCGGCTCGGCCGGCGTCCGCCTCGTCGCGGCCGCCGATTCCACCCTGAAGCGCGTAACCGACACGGACCGCCTAGGGTTCTTCGCCTTCAGCGACGTGGCGCCCGGCGCCTACGTCCTCACGGTGACCCGGATCGGGTACGCCCCGCACGAGGAGCGGGTGGAACTCGCGGCCGGGACTTCGCTCGAACTCGACATCAGCCTGGTGGCGCAGCCGATCACGCTGGAAGGAATCGCGGTCGAGGCGGAGCGGAGCCGCGCCCGCGCCCGCTTCGAGGAATCGGCGGGCCAGACGGTACAGGACATCAGCCGCGTGGAGATGAAATCGCTGCCGATCCTGGTGGAGACGGACCCGATCCGGGCGGTGGAGGTGCTGCCGGGCGTCAATACGGTCTCCGACTTCACGGCGGCCTTCAATGTGCGGGGCGGGTCGGCGGACCAGAACCTGATCCTCCTGGACGACATCCCCATCTTCAATCCCTTCCACCTGGGCGGCGTGTTCTCGGTCTTCAACGCGGACATGGTGCAGCGCGCCGAATTGCGGGCGGGCGGCTTCCCGGCCGAGTACGGGGGCCGCGTTTCGTCGGTCCTCACGGTGGAGACGGATGTGGGCGACGGGAAGACCAGCGTGGACGCCGGTATCAGCCTGCTGGCGTCGCGGATCGCGGTGGACGGGTCCCTTCCGAAGAGTTTCACGGACCAGGTGGGCCTCGCGAACACGCGGTGGCGCGTGTCCGTACGCCGCTCCTACTTCGATGTCCTGGTCAAGCCGTGGTTCAAGTTTCCCTATCACCTGACGGACCTGCAGGGAGCCTTCGAGGCGTGGACGAAGGGCGGCAACCGCATGCGCGTCACCGGATACACGGGGCGCGACGTGCTGGACCTCGCGGATGTGGGCGACAACCCGCTGCCCATCCAGTGGGCCTGGGGGAACGATGCCGTGGGCGGCTCCTGGACGAATCCCATGCGGGCCGGCGGATCCATGCACGCGGGGCTCTCCTTCTCACGGTTCACCTCCGACTTCGAGTTCGTGGAAACGGGGTCGCGGATCAACTCCGACATCCAGGAGGCGAAGTTCCAGGCCGACCTCGAACAGCGGCCGACGGGGCGTACGCGGTGGAAGTCCGGGGTGGCCGCCAAGAAGCTCGTCTACGACAACCGGATCGTGGCGGGGGGCACCGTCTTCGCCGAGAGCTTCGGGAGCGGATGGGAGGCCTCGGCGTACAGCCAGATTCACTGGGACCCCAACCCCCGGTGGCTGTTCGAGGGCGGACTGCGTGCCGACCACTGGATTCCGGATCAGGGCGGGAGTCAGACAACGCTGTCACCACGCTTCGCGGCCAAGCGCTTCATCCGCGACCGGAACGCCGCGCTGCGCCTGGCCGGCGGACGCTACACCCAGTTCCTTCACTCGCTGCGCGACGAGGAACTGCCCCTCGGCATCGACATCTGGGTGCTGGCGGGCGCGCGCGCGCCGCGGATCGTGTCGGACCAGCTGCAGCTTGGCGTCGAGACCTTCTTCGGTGACGACGACGATTGGTACTCGTCGCTGGAGGGGTACTACCGCACCTTCGACGGGGTGACCACGATGAACGCCGCCGACGACCCCAATGACGAGCTGGACGATCTCGTCTCGGGCGACGGCTGGTCGTACGGCGTCGACTTCTTCCTGCGGCGCGACCGTGGCGCGACGACGGGATGGATCACGGTCTCCTTCCTCAGGACCGAACGCACCTTTCCCGACACGCGTTCGGGCCTGGATCCCCCGCCCGGCCTGACCTACCCGCCCGTCTTCGACCGCCGCCTCGACATCGACGTCGTGCTTCGCCGTCCCCTGGACTGGTGGGGCGTGGAAGCGGGTCTGCGCGCGAACTTCGGGACCGGGACCCCGTACACGCGGCCGCTCGGCCAGTTCGATGTCTACCGCCGCCGTCCGGTGGAGAGCGTGGTGGAATACGGCAACGGGTCCGCCGTGGCGCTGGGGCCGCGAAACGGGGCGCGGTATCCGGCCCGCCACCGCCTGGACCTGTCGCTGAGGAAGACGATCGAAAAGGACTGGGGACGGTTGGTCCCGTACCTGAGCGTCATCAACCTCTACAACCGCAAGAACGTCCTCTTCTACTTCTACGATTTCGAACCGGACCCGCCCACGCGCTCGGGGGTGTCGATGATCCCCTTCCTGCCGACGCTCGGTGTGGAGGTGTCATTCCGATGAAAAGCGTTGCCAGCTCCGCGATGTGGCGCCGGGATCGGGGCGCCGTCCCGCTCCTCCCGGGATGGTCCGGCCGGGTGACCGCGATCGCAGCCGTCGCGCTGGCGGCCGCGGGGTGCGAGCTGACCGAGGTCACGGTGGAGCTGCCCGAAGACGTGATCGTGGCCGAGGTGCAGGTCGTGCTGACGCTGCCCCACGACGACGACGCGCCCGCGCTTACGGTGTGGGCGCTGCTCCACCGCACCTACCAGCCCGAGGGGGCGCCGAGCCTGTCCGGGGCGGTGGTCACGGTGTCGGGGGAGTCGGGCGACACGGTGCGCCTCGTGGAACAGGACGGCATCGAACCGTGCCTGCTGCCCGACACCGCCGAGGACTTTTCGTCGCCCGGGGCGGCATGCTACCGGGCCGAGCGCGCGTCCGCCCCCTTCGCACCCGGCGAGGTTCTGTCGCTGCGCATCCGGGCCGCCGACGGACGGGTCCTCACCGGCGCCAGCGTCGTGCCCGGCGCGTTCTCGCTGATCGGGCTGACCCAGGTCGACGGCCGGTGCCGGCTCCAGCCCGACACCAACTACCGCTTTCAGTGGACGCCGGCGGACGATTCGTGGGCGTACATCACCGACGCCCGCCTCGAAGGACTGGCCGCGGCGTTCGCCTCCCGCGGCATCAACGCTCCCGATACGCTGTACCTCGCGGGGGTGTCGATCGGGCGCGAGGACACCGACATCGTCTTCCCGAGGAACCTGGGCGTCTTCGACTTCTTCGACGGCGACGAGGACGAGCGCGAGGTCATTCGCGCGCTCAAGAACGGACTCCCGGAAGGATCGAGGGCCGCGGTCGCGATCACCGCGGTGGATCGCAACTGGGTGAACTGGGCGCGCGGCGGCAACTTCAACCCGTCGGGGGAAGTGCGCATTCCGTCGGTGTTCGGGGAGGGTACGGGGATGTTCGGGACCGCGACCCAGAGACGCGTGCGGATCAGGTCGAGCCTGCGCGGGCCCGGGGAGCCGCCGCTGTGCGGGCCGGTCTGGAATTGAGGCGCGGCAGGCGCGTCCGCAAACGGGCCACCGAAGTCATTCCCCGGACTGGTCGGTCTCCGAAACCGTCACCCGGCTGGCCACATTCCGCCTGATCCGCAGGGGCCCCGAACCCCCCTCCACCGTCACCGTCACCGCGCCCTCCTCCCCGCCCCCCTTCCGCACCACCGCTCTCGCGCCGGGAACCAGTCCCACCGACTTGAGGTAGCGAAGGCGAACGGGGTCCTCGTCCGCGACCGAACGCACCGTGACGCGGCTTCCGGCGACCATTTCGTCCAAGCGCTTGGCCGGCGAGGGTTCGATCCGTCCCGTCCGCGTCGGGATCGGAGCCCCGTGCGGATCGGTGGCCGGGTGGCCCAGCGCTTCGGCCATCGCTTCGATCAGCCGTTCCGACGCGGCGTGTTCGAGCTGTTCCGCCTCGGCGTGCACATCGTCCCAGTCGTACCCCAGCCGCTGCACCAGGAACGACTCGATGATACGGTGCCGCCGCAGGATCTTGAGCGCCTCGCGGCTTCCCTCCTCGGTCAGCCGCACGCCGCGGTAGGGCTCGTGTTGAAGCAGCCCGTCCTCGGCCAGCCGCCGGATCATCCCGCTGACCGAGCCCGGCCGCACGGCGAGTACGCGGGCCAGCTCGTTCGTGCCGGCGGGCCCCCCGCCTTCGTTCAGCGAATAGACCGCCTTGAGGTAGTCCTCGACGGAAGGAGACAGAGGTGGGGAATTCATGGTGCAAGATAATGCGGGCAGGGCGGGTACGCTCGTGCCGGCCGGCCCGGGCCACGGTCGGAACCACAACGAAAACAGGTGTTCACGTTACCTTGTGGTTGCCTGAACCGATTACTCACCAGGAGGCCCGATTGGAAGACCCGGTAGCTGTTGACGCCAAGCGCATTCTGCTGCGCTACGGCACTCCGATTCTGGTACTCGACAAGGTCCCGTCGGAAGAGCGCATCACACTGGCCCGCCTGATCGCCAGAACCCCGCTCACCGAACGTGAGACGCGTCTGCGCGAGCTGCTCGCAGAAGCGGGACACCTCAAGCAGTAGCACACCCACCCCGCAGAAGTACGCCCGCTCCGCTCAGCGGGCCAGCCGCAGGCTCCTGAGCCGTCCCAGCGCGGCCGCCACGTCCTGTACGCGCGGCAGGGCGAGATCCCCGGTCCGGTTCGGGTCGAGGATGTCGAGCCCCTCCCGCTCCAGGGCGTTCGACAGGGCCTCGAGCACGTCCTCCACCGCCATTCCCCCGCCCATCAGGGTGCGGGCGTGATCGAGCGCCAGCGCGACCGCCCGCGTCTGCGCATACGACACGATCTGCCGCACCCCGGCGAGCTCGATCCGCTCCTCGCCGAAGTCGACCGTGTCGCGGCTCCGAACCCTGATCGAACGCTCGCGCCGTCCACGCCGGGCCGAGATGGAGCGGGGATCGGGGAAGCGGTGACGGGCCGGCCAGCGCACGGGACCCTCGTGGGTCAGGCGGCCGGTGGGGAGGCCGGCCGCGACCCGCCGCGCCTCTTCGGTCAGGTCCACCGGACGGTACCGGATCATTCCGACCACGCGGTCGGCCACATCCAGGTAGTCTCCGGAGCCGCCGATCACCAGGAGCGTGCTGGCGCCCGCTTCGTCGCGCAGGCTGCGCACGCGGTCGATGAATGGCGTGATGGGCTCGTCGTCGCGCCGGACCAGCGCCTGCATGCGGCGGTCGCGGATCATGAAGTTGGTGGCGGCCGTGTCCTCGTCGATCAGCAGCAGCCGCGACCGGGCCTCCAGCGCCTCGATGATGGCCGCGGCCTGGCTGGTCGATCCGGATGCGTTGGGCGTGGAGAAGGCGCGGGTGTCCTGGCCGCCGGGAAGGGCGCCGATGAAGGGCGAGATGTCCACACCCGCGACCGACCGGCCGTCTTCGGCCTGGACCTTCATGGCGGTCGGGTCGGTGACGACGCACTCGCGGCCGTCGCCCGGACGGTGGTTGTAGACGCCGCGCGCCACCGCGTCCAGCACCGTCGACTTGCCGTGATACCCGCCGCCCACCAGCAGGGTCACGCCGCGCGGCACCCCCATGCCGGAGACGGGCGCGGCGTTGGCGCGGTCGAGGGTGACGCGGAGACTTGAGGGGGACTCGAAGGGCGTGGCCCGGTCGCTGGAGAGCGGGCGGTCGTCGATGCCGCTCCGCCGCGGCAGGATCGAGCCGTCGGCGATGAAGGCGACGAGGCCGCGCTCGTCCAGCTGGCCGCGCATGAAGTCGGCGTCTTCGTTGACGCGGGAGTGCCTGGCCGGAGTCTCGGGGGGGTGGGCGCGGCGGGGGAGGGTGGAACGGACCAGCGCGGGGAGGGTGTCCAGGAGAAGGCGCTCCGCCGCGCGGCCCAGAATGCGGCGTCCGGTGGCGGGCAGGCCAATGGTGAACCGGGCCTCGATGGTGCCGTCGGCGCCGACGAGGACGGCGGTGTTGGGAAGCACGACCTGCCCGGGATCGGCCATGGCGATCTCGCCGCTCTTTCCGCTGCCGGCACCGCGCCGGGCGCGCCGGGCGGCAGCCGCGAAGGTGCGGGCGAGGAGGCAGGAGAGACCCGTTCGCCGGGAGGGCGTGGCCAGGGTGGCCGCGTCGTAGCCGGCCCGCGCGGGATCCAGGATGACCGCGGCCCGGGTGGGAGCCGCGAAGGGGTCTCCCTGGACCCGGCGGATGTCCATGGTGTAGGGTGGGAGGCGCCATAGGCCCTTGAGGTCGCGGTACGCGGGGTAGCCGCGGCCGTCGATCCGGCGCAATGTGGTGCGGAGGTCTTCTTCCGTTCTGTGCATGTGTTTCGTTCCCGGGAGGTGCAGATGTCGCGTTCACAATATGGCTGGATGGCGGCCCTCTGCGTTGCAGCCGGTCTCGGCGGGGCGTGCGGAGACCCGGTCATGAGGCCCGAACCGCTGGCGTGCGGGGCCCTCGATCCCGGATACCTGGCCGACGGTGGGGTGGGACGCGACGGCATCCCGGCGCTCACCGATCCCGACTTCGTTGCGATCGATGACGGGGAGCACACCGGGTACCTGTCGGAGGAATCGCGGGTGATCGGCGTGGAGATCGACGGAGAGTGGCTGGCGGTCCCCCACAACGTGATGTACCGGCACGAAATCGTGAACCTCAACCGCGCGGACGAGAGGCTTGCGGTGACCTACTGTCCCCTGACCGGATCGGCGCTGACCTTCGACCGGGAGCTGGTGGGCGGCGCCGGGTTCGGCGTTTCGGGACTGCTGTACCAGGCCAACCTGATCATGTACGACCGGAATGACGACGACTCCCTGTGGCCCCAGATGGCCGGCGCGGCCGCCTGCGGGCCGAACGAGGACAGGATCCTGGTGCGCCGTCCGGTTGTGGAGATGACGTGGGCGGGTTGGAAGGAGGTCTTTCCGGATTCCAGGGTGATCGGGATCGATGCATCGCTGACGTTCAACTACAACACCAACCCGTACGGGGTCGGCTACGAAAACCCGGACAACCCCGACTTCATTGGCTTTCCGTTGCCGCGCGACGACCTCAGGCGCAAGCCGAAGGAGCGGGTCCTGGGGCTGCCGGCGGAGGGGGGACGGGCGCCGCTCGCCTTCCCGTTCCTCGCCATGGCCGGGCAGGGTGATCTCTGGACGGTCGGCTTCGACTACGCGGGGGCCTCCGCCGTGGTGTTCTGGGACGCCGACAGGCAGGCGGCCGTGGCGCTGCGGCCCATCGCCGGTGGCCGGGCGCTGACCTTCCGGACCGAAGACGGGCGCTTCGTCGACAACGAGACGGGATCGCGCTGGGACGTGGCTGGAAGGGCAACCGAAGGGTCCCTGCGCGGCGAGCGGCTCGAGATCGTCGCGGAGGCCTACGTCGCCTTCTGGCAGCCGTGGGCCGCGTTCCACCCGGGGACCGATCTCTTCATTGAGTAGGGCCGGAGCCGGCGGTCGGGGGATATCGCCACGACGGAGTGCGGCGATTCTCCTTTCCGGGTGCGTTGCCGGCCGGGGGCGCGGCCGCGTGCGTCGGTTGGCCCGCGCACTGCCGGTGGTGATCGTCGCCGGGCTGGGTGGTGGCGCGCACGGTCTGGGCGGCCAGTGGGTGGAAGAGTCCGGCAACGGATGGGTGGCGCTGGCCGTGTACCATCAGGATACGCGGGACCGCTTCGGCATCGACGGGGACATCCGGGCGCTCTTCGGCGAAGGCCGCGCGGTCACGACCTCGTCGTTCCTGACCGCGGCCATGGGTATCGCCGCTGGACTCGACCTGTGGGGCCAGTTCTCCTTCCACAGGCTCCGGTACGACGATGTGGCGGGCACACGGTCATCCACGGGGCCCGGCGACATCCGCCTCTGGTTGCGCGCCGCACCCCTGAAGTGGCTTGGTTCGTCGGTGCCGCTGGCCATTCGCGCCGGCTTCAAGGCCCCCGTCGGCGACTTCGATGTCGATGCCGAGATCATTCCGCTCGGAGACGGGCAGCGCGACTGGGAGGTGATGGCCGAACTGGGACACTCGTTCTGGCCGCGCCCGCTGTACCTGTCCGGATGGGTGGGCTACCGTTGGCGCGAGGAGAACACCCTGGCGAGAAAGGACTTCGGAGACGAGGTGTTCTACTTCGCCCAGGTCGGGGGACGCCTGGGCCGACTGGGGTACAAGCTGGCGCTCGACGGGTGGGACGGGGCCGCGGGCGTCACCGAGGGGATTTCGGTCCCGGGTTTTCAGCGCGACCTGGTGCAGCTGCAGCCGTCGTTGACGTATGATGTCGGTCCCGGGCAACTCGAAGCGGGGGCGCGTTTTGCGCTGGGTGGCAGGAACCTCCCGGCCGGGACCGCGCTCATGCTCCAGTACTTCACGAGATGGGAGCCGTTCTGAACGATGACAAGTAAAGAGAAACTGGGACTGGCGGCCCTGGTCGCCGCGTGGGCGTGCGCGGGAGACTCCGGGCCCGTAGTGGAAGATGTCTACGGCGAAGGCCAGGTGGCCAGGTCGGGTGGCGGGGTGGTGGTGGCGGCGCAGCCGCTCGCGGCGGAGGCCGGGGCCGAGATGCTCCGCCGGGGCGGCAATGCGGCGGATGCTGCGGTGGCGGCGGCGTTCGCCGTGTCGGTCGTGGAGCCGTCCATGAACAGCATCGGCGGCCGCACCCAGATTCTGCTCCGTCTGCCGGACGGCACGGTGGCCGGGATCGACGCGACCACCCAGGCGCCGCCCACCTACGATCCCGAGACAGCGCCCCAGGCGTCGTACGGGTACGCGACCGTGGGGGTGCCGGGGGCGGTGGCGGGGCTGACCCGCCTTCTACGCGAACACGGGACTCTGCCCCTGAAAGAGGTCATGGCTCCCGCCATCGAACTCGCCGGGAAGGGATTCCGCCTCCTTCCGGGCGAGGCGGCGCGGCACGGGGCCGGAGTCGAGCAGCTGGCCGAATTCGAAGGTTCCCGCACCCACTTCCTCACGCGGTCGGGAGAGACGCGCAAGGCCGGCGACCTCTTCCTTCAGCCGTACCTCGCGGCCACCCTGGCCGCCATCTCCGCCGGCGGAGCGGACGCATTCTACCGCGGCCCGATCGCGGAACGCATCGTGGCGGACATGGAGGCGCACGGCGGCGCCGTCACCGCCGAGGCGCTGGCCGGCTACCGGGCCGTCGACGCCCCGGTCGTGCGCGGGAGCTACCGCGGCTACGAGCTCGCCGGGACCGACCTTCCGGCCTCGGGCGCGGCGACCATCGGCATCCTGCACATCCTGGAGCACTTCGACATGGGCGCCCTCGATGCGGACAGCTGGGCGGGGCTGGTGGGGACGGTGGTCGCGCGGGTCTTCGAGGAGCGTGCGGCCGCCCGTTCGGAGGGCGCGGGCGACCTCGCGTTCATGACCGGCAAGGATTGGGCGGCCGGGATTGCGGCGACCATCCTCGTGCCCGGAGCGGTTCGCGGGACGGCCGGCGCGGCCCGGGGGGGCGTGCCGGCGACCCGGCTGGCGTCCGATGGAGTCCCCGCGGCCGTCACAATGGCGCGATGGGATTGATTTTTGTAAGCGATTGGTACTGATTGGTTTATATCACTCATGG
>JAPPNO010000111.1 GCA_028873845.1 Gemmatimonadota bacterium
CCCACCCACCACCTCGATCCGCACCACCCCGCCACCCCGCACCACCCCCACCTCCTCCTCGCCCAGCTCCCGGATCCGGGCCGCCGCCTCGGGGGTCAGCTTCCCGAATCGCCGCCCCAGCGCCCGGAACACCGGCCGCGCGGCCAGCGTCACCAGGCCTTCCGACGTGGCCGCGAACTCCACCTTCTTCACATTGATCTCGTCGATCAGGAGCGCGAGCACGTCGTCGGCCGGAGCAGCGCCCGGGACCACCGCCAGCATGCGCCCGAGCGGCTGCCGCACCCGGATCCTGACCTCCTCGCGCGCAGCCCGGGCCAGCGTGCTCAGGCTCCGCACATCGGCCATGTGCCCTTCCAGCTCCCCGTCGATTCGCGCCGGATCGGCCTCCGGGAACGGTTCGGTGTGGCTCGAGCGCCCGGTGAGCGCCCGGTGCAGCCAGTCCGAGATGAACGGCGTGACCGGTGCGATCAGCAGCGCGACGGTGCTGAGCGCCTCGTGCAGGGTCGAGAAGGCGGCGTCGGCATCGCGCGGGTCCGTGTTGCCCCAGAAGCGGGGACGCGCGCGCCGCACGTACCAGTTCGAGAGCTCCCCGTCGACGAACGCGGCAACCGCGCGGTAGGCGCGTGTCGGGTTGTAGCCGTCCAGTTCTTCACGCACCCGCCCCACGAGGGTGTGCAGCCGCGACAGCAGCCAGCGGTCCAGCGGAGTACGGGCATCCGCGCCGGCCTCCGGCTCATCCGCGCCATCCGGCCCTCCGGCGGCCGCGGACCTTCCCCCGTCGGCTCCGGCCGCCCGTCCATCCTCCCCCACCCCCCACTCCTCCACATTCGCATACAGCGCAAAGAACCGGTAAATGTTCTGCAGCGTGTCGAAAAACCGCGCCGCGCTCTCCTTCACCCCGTCGGAATCGAAGCGCGTGGGCAGCCAGGGGTTGCTGACCGTGATCATGTACCAGCGCACGCCGTCGGCGCCGTGGTCGGCGACCGCGTCCCAGGGGTCCACCACGTTGCCCCGCGACTTGGACATCTTGCGGCCCGCCGCGTCCAGGATCATGTCGTTGACGATCACGTTGAGGAAGACGGGACCCAGGCCGAGCATCGTCGAGATGGCGTGCAGCGAGTAGAACCAGCCGCGCGTCTGGTCCACCGCCTCGCAGATGAAGTCCGCGGGGAAGTGGCGCCCGTACATCTCCCGGTTCTCGAACGGGTAGTGCCACTGCGCCCACGGCATGGCCCCCGAGTCGAACCACACGTCGATCACCTCCGGGGCGCGGCGCATCACCGAGCCTGTCTCCGGGCACCTCCAGGTCACCTCGTCGATGAAGGGGCGGTGCGGGTCGAAGTCGTCGCCCAGGTCGCCCGCCCGTTCGGCCAGTTCCGCGAAGCTCCCGATCCACTCCACGTTGTCCGGGTCGTCCTCGGACACCCACACGGGAAGCGGTGTGCCCCAGTAGCGGTCGCGCGACAGCGCCCAGTCCACGTTGCCCTTCAGCCACTCGCCGAACCGCCCCGCGCCGACCTCGGGAGGATGCCAGGTCACCTGCGCGTTGTTGTCCAGCAGCTCCCGCCTCAGCGAGGAGGTGCGCGCGAACCAGCTGTGCCGTGCCATGTACACGAGCGGCGTGTCGCAGCGCCAGCAGTGGGGATAGGAGTGGACCTCGCGGGTCGCGCGGAAGACGAGGCCGCGCGCCTCCAGGTCCTCGACGAGCGGCCCGTCGGCGTCCTTGAAGAAGATCCCGCCCACCAGCGGCAGGTGCGCGGCGAAGGTGCCGTCGGTCCGGACCGGTTCCAGCACGGCCAGACCGAAATCCTTCCCCGCCTGATAGTCGTCGGCGCCGTACGCGGGGGCCATGTGCACGATCCCCGACCCCTCCTCGTCCGAGACGAAATCGCCCGGAACGATCTCCCACGCGCGGCCGCGCGCCTCGGACGCGGGGATCAGCTCGAAGGGACGGCGGTACCTCGCGCCCACCAGCTCGTCCACCTCCACCCGTCCCCCGATCCGCTCCTCGCCGAATAGCGCCTCCGCCCGGCCGCGCGCCACGATCAGCACCCTGCCCTCGTGCTCCACCTCCACGTACTCGATCCCCGGATGCACGGCCAGCGCCACATTCGACACCAGCGTCCAGGGCGTGGTGGTCCACACGAGCAAATGCCGCCCCGATCCGTCCAGGAGTTCCAGCGTCACCCACAGCGACGGGTCCTCCACATCCCGGTACCCCAGCGACAGCTCGTGCGACGACAGCACCGTCTGGTCCCGCGGGCACCACGGCACCACCTTGTGGCCCCGGTAGAGGAGCCCCCGGTCCGCCATCTGCTTGAGCAGCCACCACACCGACTCCACGTACTCGGCGTGGAAGGTCACATACGGGCGCGAATAGTCCAGCCAGTAGCCGATCCGCTCGGAGAAGCGCTCCCACTCGTCCTTGTAGGTGAAGACGGACTCCCTGCACCGCTCATTGAACCAGGCGATGCCCCGCTTCTCGATCTCCTTCTTGTCCTCGATGCCGAGCCGCTTCTGCGCCTCGATCTCGACCGGGAGGCCGTGCGTGTCCCAACCGGCGATGCGGGTGACGTGCTTGCCCAGCATGGTCTGGTAGCGGCACACCAGGTCCTTGATGGCGCGGCTGATGATGTGGTGGAGTCCGGGGCGGCCGTTCGCGGTGGGCGGGCCCTCGTAGAAGACGAACTGCTCGCCGTCGCGGGTGGCCTCGAGGGTGCGGCGGAAGGTGTCCTCCTCGCGCCAGGTGTCGAGGACCTGCTCCTCCAGCGCAACGCGCGAGGCGGGGAGGGGGGGGTAGCGCACGGGCGGATTCTCCGGGGGGCCTACGCGGGATCGGGGGGCAACCCGCGGAGCACCCCCCTCACCACCTTCGCCAGCTTCGGCTCGGCCGCCCGCGCCGTGGCGATGATCGTGGGCACGTCCGCCTCCTCGAGCGCGTCGGGAAGGCACTGGTCCGTGATGATCGCGACCGCCATCGCCCGCATCCCCATGTGCCGCGCCGCGATCACCTCGGGCACGGTGGACATCCCCACCACGTCGGCGCCCATGGCCCGCAGCATGCGGTACTCCGCGCGGGTCTCGAGTTGCGGCCCCACCACGGCCACGTACACCCCTCGCCGCAGCGGAACCCCCTCCTCCATGGCGACCGCGGCCGCCCTCTCCTGCAGCCGGACGTCATACGGCGCCGACATGTCCGGAAAGCGCGGCCCCAGCTCGTCCAGGTTGGGTCCGGTCAGCGGGCTGTCGCCCAGGAAGTTGATGTGGTCGTCGAGGAGGACCAGGTCGCCCGGTCCCCAGAGCGGGTTCATGCCGCCGCACGCCGCCGACACGATCAGCGTTTCCGCCCCCAGGAGCTTCATCACGCGGACCGGGAAGGCGATCTGCCGCGGGGTGTAGCCCTCGTAGCAGTGGAAACGCCCCTGCATGGCCACCACCGGCACACCTTCGAGCGCACCGAGCAGCAGCTTGCCACGGTGGCTCTCGACCGTGGAGACCGGGAAGTGCGGCAGGTCCTCGTAGGCCAGCGCGGCCTCCACCTCGATCGCGTCGGCCAGGCCACCCAGCCCCGTCCCCAGCACGATCCCGACCCGGGGACGTGCCGCCCCCGCCTTCCGCACCGCCGCCACCGCCTCGCGCAGGCGCTCCAGCTCGCCCTGCGCGGTCACGGCCGCGGTCCCAGCAGCGTTGTGCCCAGCCGCACCATGGTGCTTCCCTCCTCGACGGCAATCCCGTAGTCGTTGGACATTCCCATCGAAAGTTCGCACCCTTCGACCCCTGGCAGAACGGCCGCGGCCTCCATGACCGCCCGCACCCTGGCGAAGGTCGACCTCAGCACGGCCTCGTCACCGGTGAAGGGGGCCATGGTCATGAGTCCCCGTACGCGCAGTCCCGGCAGCTCGGCGACCTTGCCGACGGCGTCCACCGCCCCCTCCACCGGAAAGCCCCCCTTCGTCGCCTCGCCCGACGCGTTGATCTGGACGAGGACGGACACGCGGCGACTCTCCGCCTCACCGAACCGCGACAGCTTCCCGGCGAGACGGAACGAATCCACGCTGTGAATCAGCGACGCGAGCCGGGCCGCCAGGACCGCCTTGCGGCGCTGCACGTGGCCGATCATGTGCCATCTCGTATCGCGGGGATACGCCCAATCCCGGTCCTCCACCACGATATCGCCCAGGAGGCCCATCTTGTTGTCCAGCTCCTCGACCCGGTTCTCGCCGAGGTCGCGGAGTCCGGCTTCCGTAACCGCCGGGACCGCATTCACAGGGTGGCCCTTGGTCACCGCAACGATGCGCACCGCCGACGCATCCCGCCCGCTCCGAGCCGCCGCGGCCGCGATCACCTCCCGCACGCGGGGCAGCCGGTCACGCAGGGTGCGCGCGTAGCGCTCCTTGACCTCACGATCCTGGTCGTTCATTTCGCTCCGTATGCTGGCAGTCCATGAATCACCCGCGCGCGAGCACCGACCGTGGAGCGTGCGGGAACCGGGCCGGACACGCGAACGCCCCGCCGGCCGCGTGGCCGGCGGGGCGTTTTGCTGTTCCGGGGCGGCCGGGTGGCGGAACGCAGGCGTCCTCCCCCCGAACCGCAGCCGCCGGAAAGTTCTACCGGGTCTCGAAGGCGATACCCAGAGAAACCCAGACCGGAACCGGCTTGTCGCGGTTGATGGCGGGCGAGAACTCGTACAGGTGCGAAATCTTGATGGCGGCGTCGTCGAGGGCCTTGTGGCCGGACGAGGTGTGCACCTGGGTCTTGACCACCTTGCCGGTCTCGTCTATGAAGAACCAGACGACGGTGGTGCCTCCGATGCCCGCATCCCGCAGCAGGGGCGGATACTCGCGCGTCAATGCACGCTGCACCTCGTCCGTGTTCTTGAGAGCGGGCAGGATGTCGACGTCGGTCCACACCGGCGCGGCGGAAATGTCGGTCTCCACCTCGTCGGGGGGCGGCGGCAGATTCTCGACGGGGTTGGCGTCGAAGGTGACGTCCGCGATCGTGATGTCCTCTTCGATCGGCGCATCGGTGATCACCGGCATGGCCGGCCGCGCGATGGCCTCCGGCGGAGGCGGAATGTCGATCTCCTCCGGCGGCTGGACCATCTCGATGGCCGCCTGGTTGATCGCGACATCGTCGGCCTGCATCGCCGGCATCAGCGCGAACACCAGGAAGTGGACCGCGGTGGCCGCGCTGATCGAGCCCCAGAACCAGGTTGAGAAGGAACGCTTGAAGTCGTCGTTGGCGGTCGCGTTGATCTCCGCCGACGCATCGTGTTGGGTCTGGTCGTTCATCGTCTCTCCATGATGAGGTCTTGTTCAAGGTCGGCCGCGAACACGACCCGCAGCGCTCCCGCCGCCTGCAGCTCCTTCTGCAGCAGGTCGACATGGCGGTACGGGACATTCTGGTCGGAACGGATGGAGACCACCAGCTGCTGGGTTGCGACATACAGCGGCCTGACCACGGATCTGACTTCTTCCATTTCCCATTGCAGGTCGTTGATGTACACGTCCCCGTTCGGCTCCACCCAGATATTCAGGATTTCCTTCTGTTTGGCGTCGATCTTCTCGCTTGCCTCGGCCTCGGGCCAGAGGATGTCCCGCTTCTTGTCCTTCTGGAAGACCGTGGAGACCATGAAGAAGATGAGAAGCAGGAAGGCGATGTCCGCCATCGAAGACGACGGAATCTCCTGCGAGGCCTTGGACTTTCTCTGCAGCCCACCGGACTTGAGACCCATGTGCGCTACTCCTCCAGCAGTTGCAGTGAGATCTTCTTGGCGCCCGCCGTCTGGAGGGCGTCAAGGACATCGACCATGAAACGGTAGGGCGTGTCGGGATGGGTCTTGACCGCCGCGAGGAGATTCTCGTTCTCCGCGAAACCCTGCCGCCAGATGGCCTCCACATCGTTGGGGCGGACCTGCTGCTCCTGCTGCTGCTCGCCGCGCTTGATGGTCACCGTCCCGGTCGGGTTGATGATGACGTGGAGCACGTTCTTCTGGCTGACGTCCTGCTCCACGGACTGTTCCGGCAACACGATCGCCAGCCCCTTGTCCTTGGGGAAGGTCGTGGTGACCAGGAAGAAGATGAGCAGCAGGAACGCGATGTCGGCCATGGACGACGAGGGGATCTCGTCGGAGACCTTGGACTTTTTGCTACCGAGAACCGCCATTGATGGATCTCCCGGGTTCGGGGGCTTCTCCTACGTTTCTAATACCGTAACCGGCTGCCGGATGTTCCTCCAGGCGAACCGTGCGACACACTCTATCCGGACATGACCCGGAGCTTGCCCTCGCGCTCCAGGTCCCACGCGATGTTCAGTATCTTCTGGGTGCTGGACTCCATATCCACGATGAGCTTGTCGATCCGGCTCACGAAGAAATTGTAGCCGATGTTGATGGGGATCGCGATGGTGAGCCCCGCCGCCGTGGTCAGGAGCGCCACCTTGATGCCCCCGGCCACCGTGGTGGGATCCACGTCCCCGGCGGTCGCGATCGAGTCGAAGGCGAGGATCATCCCCGCCACCGTGCCCAGGAAGCCCATCAGCGGCGCCACGTTCGCGATCGTGGCCAGGATCACCAGCCCGCGCTCCAGGAAGCTGAGCTCGATCGTCCCGGTGGTGGACACGACCTGCTCCAGCTCCCCCTCCTGAATCCGGAGGTTCCGCATCCTCCGAAGTCCGGCCACCAGGATGGCGGCCGCGGGTCCGGGGGTCGACGCCGCGATCGCCGCGGCCTCGTCGAGACGGCCGGCGGCCGCGGCTTCCTCCACCTGTTCGATCAACGAAGCGGTCTGCCGGCCCGCCACCCACAGGGCCCAGAACTTCGCGAGGATGACGCCGAGGCCGATCAGCGAGCAGATGACGAGCGGGTACATCATGAGGCCGCCGTCGGCGAAGAGCGTCAGAAGTTCGTAGTTTCTGTTCAACGGTTGCTCCGTGAATGAACTGCGGTGTGTGGAAGCGGTACCCGGCCGCAATGTAGTGAACCCGGGCCACAAGCGTCAACGACAATATGTGGCTCCCGCCGGGCAGGCGCCACCGGCGCGCGATCCGCGCGGTGCATTCTTCCCGCTCCTGTTATCGTACAGGAGTCATGAACGGCTTCCTGCAGCAGCTCCAGTTTCTGAGGCCGGGGTGGAACGACCTCATCGAGATCGTCATCGTCTTCCTCCTGGTGTACCGGCTTCTGTTGCTCATTCGGGAGACGCGGGCCATGCAGATGCTGCTGGGCGTTCTCCTGCTGGCGGGGCTCTACCTCCTTTCGGTCATTCTGGACCTCTCCCTGATCCGGCGCCTGATCGAGGCGCTGTTCCAGTACGGGGCGATCGCGGCGCTGGTGGTCTTCCAGCCCGAGATGCGTGCGGCGCTCGCCCGGCTGGGACAGAGCAGGCTGGTGAGCATGCTGGGTTCGACGCGCGAAGCCCGGATCGTGGACCGGCTGGTGGAGGGTGCGGAGCAGCTCTCCAGATCGGGCGTGGGCGCGATCCTGGCGGTGCAGCGGGAGACGGGACTGCGTGAATACGCCCGGACCGGGCGGAGTGTCGAAGCGGTGCTCTCGCCCGAGATGCTCGGCACGATTTTCGCCCGCAACTCCCCCCTGCACGACGGAGCCGTGATCATCGTGGGGGACAGCATTCAGGCCGCCGGCGCGATCCTGCCGCTGACCCAGAACCCGGTCGGCGACCGCGCGCTGGGCACCCGCCACCGTGCGGCCATCGGCCTGAGCGAGGAGACCGACGCCATCGTGATCGTGGTCAGCGAGGAGACGTCGCGGATCTCCGTGGCCTACCGCGGGAGGATCGAGTCCGGCGTCACCGGCGAGCGGCTGCGCGAGATGCTCGAGGCATCGCTGCCCCGCTCCGCGGCCGGAGGACTCGCGACGCCCCCGCTGGAGCCGGCGTAGCCGTTCCCGGACGCCCCGGGTCAGCCGGGTGACGGAAGCGGGTCGGGACTCCCCAGTCCCGGTTTCGGCTTCGGCGCCACCGCGGTCTCGGCTCCCGGCAGGGGAAGCTGCGGCTGCTCGGATTCGAACTCGTCCGCCATGGGCGGCAGCGACTTGCCTTCCAGCAGCAGTCCGATCTCGTCGCCATCGAGCGTCTCCCGCTCCAGCAGCGCCTCGGCAAGGTCGTCGAGGAGGCCGCGGTTCTCTTCCAGAATCTCCCTGGCGCGCGCGTGCGCTTCGTCCAGGAGCTGCTTCACCTCTTCATCCACCTGCTGCGCCGTGAACTCGGAAACCTCGCGGCGCTGAACGAGTTCGCGGCCCAGGAAGACCTCCTGGTCGGAGTCGCCCACGGCCATCAGCCCGATGCGGTCCGACATGCCGAAGCGCGTGACCATGCGCCGGGCCATGGACGTGGCGCGCTCGATGTCGTTGCCCGCCCCGGTCGTGACCTTCTCGGCGCCGAAGACCAGCTCCTCGGCCACGCGTCCCCCGAAGAGCATGGCCAGCTGCCCCGTCATCCAGTCGCGCGTGTACGAGTGGCGGTCCTCCTCCGGCAGCGAAGCGGTCAGCCCCATGGCCCGGCCGCGCGGCACGATCGTGACCTTGTGGACGGGATCGAGGCCGGGGATCTTCACCCCGATCACCACGTGCCCGGCCTCGTGGTACGCGGTCAGCTTCCGCTCGGCGTCGGTGAGCACCATGCTCCGCCGCTCGGTGCCGAGCATGACCTTGTCCTTGGCCTGCTCGAAGTCCTCCATCGCCACCTGGTCCACCCCGCGGCGCGCGGCGAAGAGCGCGGCCTCGTTGCAGATGTTGGACAGGTCGGCGCCACTCAGCCCCGGGGTGCCGCGCGCGATGAGCGACAGCTCGACGTCCTCCTCCAGCGGCAGCTTCCTGGCGTGAACCCTCAGGATCCCCTCCCTGCCCTTCACGTCGGGCAGATCCACCACGACCTGGCGGTCGAAGCGGCCGGGGCGCAGCAGCGCGGGATCGAGCACGTCGGGCCGGTTGGTCGCGGCGAGCAGGATGACCCCCTCGTTGGCCTCGAAGCCGTCCATCTCCACGAGCAGGGCGTTCAGCGTCTGTTCGCGCTCGTCGTGGCCGCCGCCGAGCCCCGCTCCCCGGTGTCTGCCGACGGCGTCGATCTCGTCCACGAAGATGATGCACGGGGCGTGCGCCTTCCCCTGCTCGAAAAGGTCGCGCACCCGCGACGCGCCGACCCCCACGAACATCTCGACGAAGTCGGAGCCGGACATCTGGAAGAAGGGACGCGCCGCCTCGCCGGCCACCGCGCGGGCGAGCAGCGTCTTGCCGGTGCCGGGCGGGCCGACCAGGAGGACCCCCTTGGGAAGGCGGCCGCCCAGCCGCGAGAACCGGGGCGGATCCTTGAGGAACTCGATGATCTCCTCGAGCTCGACCTTGGCCTCCTCGGCGCCGGCCACGTCGGCGAAGGTGACCTGCGGCGTATCGGGGCTGATCAGTCTCGCCTTCGAGCGGCCGAACTGGAAGGCCCGGTTACCTCCCGCCTGCATGGAGCGCAGGATCCAGATCCAGAAGACGATGATGAGGAGCCAGGGCAGGAAGGTCCCGACCATGGGCAGCCAGCCCGGCGGTTTGGGCCGCGCGTCCACCTCGACCTGTTTCGCGCGGAGCTGATCCGCCAGATCCGGCGCCGCTCCGGGCACGATGTTGGTGACGAACTCGTTCACGTTCGCCTCCTCCACCTCGATCGTGCTCTTGAACTCCCCCCGGACCTCCGACTCGCCGAAGAAGGTGACCTCGAGGATGTTGTCGTTCTCGAGCTGCCGGTACAGCTCCGACGGGCTGATCCGGCCCACCGACCGATCGCCGCCCCGCATGAACTGGAAGGCGATCATCGACGTCAGCGCCAGCAGCAGCCAGAAGGACGCCGTGCGGGACACCCGCTTCAGCTTCTTCGGCGGTTCGCCGGATGTTGGTTTCTCGTCGGACATTCCTGCCTGCCTTGCGTTTCGGGCGGTGCCTGAGGCCGGATCACATCGCCCCGATATAAGGAAGGTGCCGAAAATCCTCGCCAAAATCCAACCCGTACCCGACCAGGAACTCCTCCGGCGCCTCGAATCCGACCCAGCGGGCGTCCTTCGGGAGCCGGGTGAGCCGCTTGTGGAGGAGCGTACAGATCTCCAGGCTCGCGGGGTTCCCCTGAAGCAGCACGGGGAGGACGCGCAGCAGGGTGTTGCCGCTGTCGATGATGTCCTCGACCAGGATGACGTTGCGTCCGGCGATCGTGGTCCGGGGGTTGTAGAAGAGGCGGACCTCGCCGCTGCTCGTCATCCGGTTGCCGTAGCTGCCGGCGACGAGGAAGTCCACGTGAATGGGGATGGGGATCTCGCGAACGAGATCCGCGATGAAGATGAACGATCCCTTGAGCATGCCGAGGACCAGCACGTCGTCCTCGGCGCCGTAGGCCTCTCCGATCTCGCGTCCCAGCTCGGCGACGCGGTGGCGGATGTCGTCGGCCGAGTAGACGATGCGCCGCAGGCGGCCGTTCTCCGCCAGGGGGCGGTGCGTGTCTTTCATGATCGAATCGTGACCTCCAGGCGAAGCCATTCGCGTTGCGGCGCCGTACCCGGGCCGGCGGACGGCCGCGCGGACCCCGGTACCCACACGATGGACCCGCCGGCGTCGGCGACCACCGGCCAGCCTTCGCGGCGGTCCGCCGGAACCCGCGCCTCCAGAAGGATCTTCTTCACCTTTTTCTTCCCGTACGGCAATGTCATCCGGTCTCCCGGCGCCCAGGGGCGCACGTCGAGCGGAAACCGTACGCTGCCGGGGGCGAAGTGCGCAACGAATCGGGACCCCGGCGCTCCGTCCGCCCTCCAGTCCACCGCGACGCGGCACGCGCCGTGGGCGAAGGCGCCCCTCCCGCTCGGCGGGTCGACGCGGACTCGGGGGGAAGGGCGGGTCACCGCAGGGGGCCGGGCGGGCGGGGCCTCCGATTCCGGAGGGGGCGGCCGGGAGGTGCCGGCGGGACCGCCGAAACGGAGCACGCCGAGGTGGTGCTCGACGGTGACGCCGCCCGCCAGCCCGAGCTTCCGCCCGCTGGGGGCCTCGCGCACGAAGCGCAGCAGCGACGCCGTTGCACCCCGCCCCGGAGAGCCTCCGAGCCGGGTGGCGACGCGGCGGAGCAGCACGGTGAGGACGGGGTCCGGGAGGGCGGCCAGCGCTTCACGATCGAAGGACGGTTCCAGGGGCGACCGGGACCGCGCGGACGCCGCCGCCGCGATGCGGTCGTCGAGGAGCCGGTCCAGGGCGGCCGACTCCAGACGGCTCGCGGCGGCCAGCGCGACGAGCGCGGACGCCGTACCGGGGACCGCGGCCTCGAGCGCGGGGAGGACCTCGTGGCGGAGCCTGTTGCGCGTCCAGCGAAGGTCCCGGTTCGAGGGGTCCTCGCGGTGGGGGACACCGTGTGCGGCCGCGTACGCCCCGACCTCCGCGCGCCAGAAGGGAAGCAGCGGGCGCACCGGCGACGGAGACCGGCCCGGGCGAATCGCGCCCAGACCGCGCGGGCCGCTCCCCCGCGCGATCCGGAAGAGCACGGTCTCGGCCTGGTCGTCGGCGGTGTGGCCCGTGAGGATTGCCGTGTCCGGTCCGATTCCCGCCGCCACCTCGGCGAGGAAGCCGTAGCGCAGCTCCCTTCCCTCCGCCTCGGTGCGGACCGGAGCGGGCGCCGCGCGAAGGTGGTACGCAACCCCCCACGCCGCGCACGTCTCGCCGAGCCAGGCGGCGTCGGCGGCGCTCTCCGGGCGCATCCCGTGGTCGAGGTGGGCGGCGTGGAGCGTGAGCGACGGGGCCGCGCCGCCGAAGCGCAGCAGGTGAAGGAGCGTCATCGAGTCGATCCCGCCCGAAACGGCCACGACGGCATCCCCGGCGCCGTCCAGGCGACCGGAAGCCCGGAGGTGATCGCGAAAGCGGGCCGCGAGGCCGGTCTCGCGTCGCGAGCCGCTCATCGTCCCCTGCGTCCTGTCCGGGCCGGAGCCGGAGCGCGTCCCGCCACCTCCTCCAACACGCCGGCCAGCAGATCCGGCCGGTCGGTCTGGATGCCGTCGACACCCCACTCCAGCAGCCGGCGCATGTCCGCCGGGTCGTCCACCGTCCACACGTGCACGGGGATGTTGGCCCGGTGCGCGGCCCGCACGAACGCCGGTGTGACGACCCGGTGGCGCCCCGATGTCTCCGGAACCTGGAAGGCGTCCACCGCGGGGACGTACCAGCGCCCGATCACGGGCACGCGGTGCAGCAGCCAGAAGGGCAGCACCTGCCGGCGTGACGCCCCCCGGGGACCCCCGTAGCGGCGGGCACCGTCGCGGGTGCGCTCGAACTCGGCCCCGATCAGGACCCGGTGCTCCGCGTCCCGTGCCCGAATCACCTCCACGAGCGGCCCGGCGGCCTCCGCCGCCTTGGGTTCCACCATGACGCGCATGGTCGGCAGCTCCTCCAGCACCTCGTCGAAGAGCGGAATCCGCGCGTTCCGGCCGCGGTACGGGAACCCGCCCGCCGAATCGCGGAAGCGGTAGCCGGCATCGAGCCGCCGGACCTCGTCCCAGGTCATGTCGCGCACGCGCCCGGTGCCGTCGGTGGTGCGGTCGACCGTCTCGTCGTGCAGCACCACGACCCGCCCGTCCGCGGTCAGCCGCACGTCCATCTCGAGCATGTCGGCATCCCAGTGGTCGACGGCCTGCCGGAACGCGATCATCGTGTTCTCCGGAGCGAGGCCCGCGCCGCCCCGGTGGGCCGCCAGCACCGGCGCGCCCGCCAGAAACGGATGGCCCGGACGGGGTCGGCCAGGCATGGGTCCTCCCTGGGGTCGGCGCCGACGGTGTCGCGGTGTCACCGCGTGGAATCGTGGATGGGAAAGGTCGAACCGGGCGTGGGGGCGGGCAAGGGACGAGAGGGTGGAGCGAGCATGGAGGGAGTTGTACAGATTGATGTACAGAATCTTGTACAGACAGATGTACGGAAGACGGCGGCGGAGGCCGCACGGCGGCTCGCATTCAGCCGCGGGGATCGTCAGTGGGGAGACGCGGGCGCTTGCCGGGGCGCGGCGCGGCGGCCGAAGTTGGGGCGTCATGTCGACCGTTGACGAACTGGGCGCCCACGTGTCGGTGGCCGGCGGCGTCGACCGCGCGCCGGGCCGCGCGGCCGAAATCGGGGCGGTCGTCCTTCAGATCTTCACCCGGCAGCCGAACCGCTGGGCCGATCCGGTGTTGCGCGAGGACGCGGTCGCGGGATATCGCGGGGAGGCGGCGCGGCGCGGCGTGACCTGGGCGGCCGCTCACGATTCCTATCTCATCAACCTTTCCAGCCCCGACCCCATCCTCTGGCGCCGCTCGGCGGACTCCTTTCGCCGCGAGCTGGAACGCGCAGCGCTACTGGATCTGGACGCGGTGGTCACCCACCCCGGCAACGCCACGGACGGTGACCGCGCGAGCGGGATCGAACGAAACGCCGCGGGAGTCGCGGAGGCGCTGGAGGCGGTGCCGGGCGGCCCGCGGGTCCTGCTGGAGCTGACCGCCGGGGCCGGAACCTCGGTCGGAGGGACCTTCGAGGAGCTGGCGCGGATCATTCGGCTGGTCCCCGCCCCGCACCGGGACCGGGTCGGCGTCTGCTTCGACACCTGCCACGCCTGGGTAGCCGGCCTGGACCTGCGAGGCGACTTCGACGGGGTGTGGATGCGCGCGGACGACACCTTCGGCACGCACCGCATCGAGCTCTTCCACCTCAACGACGCCAGGACCCCGTTCGGCTCCCGGCTCGACCGGCACGAGAACATCGGGAAGGGGACGATGGGGATCGAGCCGTTTCGCCTGCTCATGAACTCGGGCCGGTTCCGCGCGGTGCCCAAGGTGCTGGAGACGCCGAAGGGGGGCGACGGGGTGAGCGCGGACCGCGAGAACCTGACGCTGCTGCGGGGGTTGAGACGGCCCTGACGACCCGGCCGCGGGGCGAACGGCCAACGAGGCCCGGAGCCCGGTGGAATGCGCGGTCACGGCCAACGGGCAATCTGGCGCAGCGTCGCCGCCATCCGCTAGCTTCCCGGCATGTCGACCATCCCTCTCCGACCCCTCGGCTTCGGTGAAATCGTGGACGGGGCGCTGCAGCTCTACCGGCGCGATTTCGGCCTGTACTACCTGATCGCGCTCCTGGCGGCCGTCCCGGGCTACATCCTGATGCTGGTCACGGGGGCGGACGCCACCATGCTGGCCGCCGACCCCGTGGCCGACGCCGCGCTGCTCGCGGAGGCGGGCCTCGTGCTGATGTTCACCGCCGTGATCGCCTGGGTGGGCACGTTGGCGGTGGCGGTGGCCATGGCGGAACGGATCGAGGAACGGTCCGTGTCGGTGGGACGGTCGTACCGGGAAACGCTCCGCCATCTTCCGAGTGCGGCCGGAGCGACCCTGCTGGCCTTCGTGCTGTTCGGATTCGTTGCGGCGATGTTCGCGTTCGGGGGCGTGGCCGTCATGTTCTCTCTCGCCGCGTCGGGAAACATCGCGCTCACCCTGTTCGGCACATTGGGCGTGTTTGCGGTGGGTGCGGCCATCACGCTTTTCTGGCTTGCCGCCACCTTCGCCATACTCCCGGCGGTGGTCATCGAACGACGGGGGGTGATCGGCGCGCTGCAGCGTTCGCTCAGCCTGTGCAGGGGCGGATGGCTCCGGGTGATCGGGATCATGATCGTGGCGTCGATCATCAACGTGGCGCCGACGGTGGCGATTACGGTCCTCTTCGGCATGCAGGACCTGTTCACGTCGCCGGAAGCCCTGGGAACCGTCGACGCGGAAAGCCAGTGGCTGATGAATACGGCCAACCTGCTGATCGCACCCCTGACCGCACCCTTCATGGTCGGAAGCATCATGATGCTCTTCCACGACCGCAGGGTGCGCAGCGAAGCCTATGATCTGGAGACGCTCGCGGGCACGATGGACGCCCGGTGATGCAGGAGCCGGGGGCCCGGCGGCTTCCTGAGGCGGACGAGGTGTCCGAGGTCCTGCGCGAGATTCTCGCCGGGCCCGAATTCGCCACCTTCCAGCAGGATCCCCTGGCGAGGTTGCTGGAGTGGATCTGGGAAAAGGTGGAGCAGCTGTGGCGGTGGCTGCGCGAAACCCTGGGGGACGTGGGGCCCGCCGCCGAGATCGTGACGGCGCTGGTCGTGGTGGTGGTGGTGGTGGCCCTGGTGCTTCTGACGCGCCGGTACGCGCCCGAATGGCTGCGGAGCGAGAACGGTGAACGGAGCGAAAGGGCGGCAGCGGCGCCGGTGACCGCGCGGGAGTGGTTGAAGCTGGCGAGCGACCGGGCGGGCCGGGGCGAGCTTCGTCCGGCGGCGACGGCGCTCTACCAGGGGTTCCTCCTGACGCTCGACCGGCAGGGGGCCCTCTCCTTCCACGGTTCGAAGACACCGGGTGACTATGCGCTGGAAATGGCCCGGGGAGGCGGGGGCGGGGTGGCCGCCGGGTCGCGGTTCCTCGATTCCTTCCAGGACTACTCCTTCGGGCAGGAGAGGCCGACGGCGGCGGGGTACGACGGGCTGGCCAGGCTGGCGCGGGAAGCGGGTTGTTCGACGGAGGGGACCGCGCCGGAGGGTGAGGCGGGTGATGGTGGGGGGGTGGGTGGGGCCGGGGGCCGGGAGGCGTCGGTGGAGAGGGAACCGGAGGTGAGTGCCGGGGCGGCGGCCGGGAACGCGGCGGGCGGGTCGGAGACCGGGTCACAGTGAGTGGAACGACGGGGGCCGGGGGATGGGCGCGGCGGCCGCTCTTCTGGATCGTCGTGCTCGTGGTCTTCGCGCTTGGCGTGGGGTATCTGTATCGCCCGCAGGGACAGGCGAGCGAGGACGTTCGCCGCAGCTACTTCCGTACGACGCCGGACGGGGTGGCGGCGCTGGCCCGCGGGATCGATCGCCTGGGACGCGCGACCGCGCCCCGCACGACGCCGCTCGCGGACGCGGATCCGGTGCGCGGCACCATCGTGCTGCTGCAGCCTCGGGCGTTCCCCAGCCCGCGCGAGGTCCGGGGGCTTCTGGACAGGCTCCGGGACGGTGGGACGCTTGTGTACATCCCCCCCTATCTCACCACGGGAGGCGGCGGGACCGCCAAGTCGCCGCTCATGGACTCGCTGGGGATCCGGTTCCGCCTTTTTTCGCTGGCGGACCAGATCCGGGAGCAGACCCTGGAGGAGCCCAGGTGGCACGAGCACGCCCTCACGGCGGGACTCGACCCACCCGGCTCCTTCGTCCACGGACTCCGCATCGACGGGGAGGACTATCCCGATTCGACCGGCGTCCACGACGTCAGGCGTCTGCTCACCGCCGAGGACCCCGGAAGCAGCGGCTGGGAGTGGATCGTCGCGGCCGAGTTCGGTTTCGGTGAGGGGCGCGTGGTGATCTTCTCCGAGGGAGGCCCCGTCTCCAACGAGCAGGCCGGCGGCCATCCGCTGGCCGTGCTCGCGGTCCGGGCCGCGCTGGCCTACACGAACGAGGCCGATACGGTTTTCTTCGACGAGTTCCACCAGGGGATCCGCGGCGACAGGACCCGGGCCGAGGTGCTGCGGGACTTCTTCCTGGGCAGCCCGGGCGGGCGAACCCTCCTGCACCTGGTCGCCGTCGGCTTCCTCGTCCTCGCCTGTCTCGGGCTGCGTTTCGGAGCGCCCTTCCCGGCCGTGGCCCCACCGGACCTGGAGCGCCGGTCGCCGCTGGAACACGTCTCGGCGCTGGGAGACCTGTACCGGAAGGCGGGGGCCGGCAACACGGCCGCGCTTCTCCTCGTGGCGCGGCTGGCGAGGACCACGCGCAACCCCCCGCCCCGCACCACCGCCGATGCCGATGCCCTGCTGCGCAGGCTGGACGTGGGCGTGGGCGCAAACACTCCGCTGGCCCGGGCCCGCCGCGGCCTCGTCGTCAGCCCACCCGATCTCGCCGCAGTCGCCGCCGGCATCGACGAATACCTCGCGGCCCGCGGATGAATCCCCAAAAGGAGAACCTCCCATGACACCACCCGACGCCGCGCTGCGCCTCCTCGGCGACCTCGACAACGTCGTCCTCGGCCAGCAGCCCGTCCTGCGCCAGCTCATGATCACCCTGCTCGCCCGCGGGCACGCCCTGGTCGAGGGCGTTCCGGGGACCGCCAAGACGCTCGCGGTGCGGGCGCTGGCCAAGGGGCTGGGGCTCGACTTCGGCAGGGTCCAGTTCACCCCCGACCTGATGCCGACGGACCTGGTCGGCGTCAACATCCTCGGCGACGGCGGGTTCACCTACCGGGCCGGGCCCGTCTTCGCCGACCTGCTGCTGGCCGACGAGATCAACCGCGCGCCGCCCAAGACGCAGGCCGCGCTCCTGGAGGCGATGGAGGAGCGGCAGGTCACCGTGGACGGCACGACGAGGCCGCTGCCGCCCCCGTTCACCGTCTTCGCCACCCAGAACCCGGTCGAGTACGAGGGCACCTACCCCCTGCCCGAGGCGCAGGTCGACCGCTTCCTGATGAAGATCGTGGTGGACTATCCCCCGGAGGAGGCCGAGCGGGAGATCCTCGACCGGCACGAAGGCGGCTTCAGGGCCGACGACGAGGTGACCTATCCGATGGGCGATCCCACTTCGCGCGAGGAGCTGCTGGAGATGCGGGCCGCGGTGAACGGGGTGCACATGGACGAGCGGGTGCGGCGCTACGTGACGGACATCGTGAGGGCCACCCGCGACGACGCCGCCTTCGTGCTGGGGGCGAGTCCGCGGGCCGGGGTCGCGCTCTTCCAGGCGGCACGGACCGAAGCGTACCTGAGCGGACGCGATTTCGTGACTCCCGACGACGTCAAGTCGCTGTCCTTCCCGGTCCTGAGGCACCGGGTGGTGCTGACCGCCGAGGCGGAGGTCGAGGGGCGCTCGTCCGACGAGGAGCTGCAGTCGCTGCTGGAGACGCTGGAGGCGCCGCGGTAGTGTTGTTTTCGCGGATCCCGAGCGCGCGCACGCTCTGGCTGTTGCTGGCGGCGTCCTTCCTGCTGCTGGTGGACACCGGGCTGGCTCTGGCGGCCGACGCCCTGATCCTGGCGCTGGCTTTCGTCGACGGCAGGCGCACCCGGGCGCCTTCGGCCGAGCGCGAGGTGCCGAGGATCTCGGCGCTGGCGGCCGTGACCGAGGTGGCGCTGACGGTCACGAACCCCGCCGGGCGCGCCGTGACCGTGCGCGTGACCGACGACCTCGACCCCTGCCTTCGGCGCGTCGGCGGCGCCGATGGCGCGGACCCGTGGGAGGACGGGGTCGAGGTCGGGATTCCGGCGCGTTCGTCGGTGGCGTGCCCCTATCGCGTGACGCCAAGGACGCGGGGCTTCCTCGCACTCGGCGCCGTTCACCTGCGGGCGCTTTCCCCGTGGGGACTGGCGTGGCGCCGCTCGAGCGTGGAGATCTCCCATACGTTGCAGGTGCAGCCGGGCGTGCGGGACCTGCTTCGCAGCCGCAGCGGCCACGCGATCCAGCGCCCGCTCCGCACCCCCGGGCAGCGGCGCAACCGCCAGTGGGGCGAGGGGCGCGAGTTCGAGAGCCTGCGCGACTACGCCCAGGGGGACGATCCCCGCGCCATCGACTGGAAGGCGTCGGCGAAGCGGCGCAAGTACGTGGTGCGCAACTACGAGGCGGAGCGGAGCCAGAACATCGTGCTGGCGATCGACGCGGGGCGGCACATGCGGGAGCGGCTGTCGCCGCTGCGCGAACGGATCGACTACGCGCTCGGGGCGTGCATGATGCTCGCCAGCCGGGCGCAGAACTTCGGCGACCGGATCGGGGTGGTTGTCTTCGACGACCGGGTCCGTCATGTGTCGCCGCCGCGCCGGGCCGATCCGTCCGGCCTGGCCAGGGTGCTCGCGGGCGTGGAGACGCAGCTGGTCGAACCCAACTATCCCCTGGCGCTCGCCACGCTGGGGCGGACCTTCCGCAAGCGTTCGCTGGTGATCCTCTTCTGCGACATCATCGACGGGTCGGTGTCGCGGGCGCTGGTGAGTTCGCTGAGCCGGATCGGGCGCGCGCACCTTCCGCTGGCGATCGCCATCCGGAATCCGGCGCTGGAGGGGGCGGCCACGCAGGCGGTGGCGAAGCCGGAGGACGGCTACTACCGCGCCGCCGCCGAAGAGCTGGTTCAGGCTCGCGCGACGACGCTCCAGGTCATGCGCCAGTCCGGGATCCTGGTGGTGGACACCCCCCCGGGGGACACCCTGGTCCGCACGCTGGACAAGTACGTCGAGATCAAGGAGCGGGGGCTGCTGTAGCTGACGCGGGGGTCCGCGTCTTCCTGCCGGCGAAACCGAAGTACAGCAGCATGAGCAGGGCGGTCGCCGAGCCGAAGGTGAACTTCGCCACCGCGGGCAGCGTGGAGGGCGAGTAGAAGCCTTCGATCAGTCCCGCGATCACCAGCATGAGCGACGTGCCCGCGAGGAGGGAGACGAAGGTGCGGCCGCGTTCCCTGAGCGCCTCCGCCCGGGTGCGCCGTCCCGGCATGAGCAGCGCAGACCCAAGCCCGAACCCCGCCCCCCCCGCGATGCAGATCGCGCCGAGCTCGATGAAGCCGTGCGAGAAGACGAAGGCGAGGATCACCCCCAGCACTTCCTCGTTGGCATACGCTCCCAGGGCCGCGCCGATCACGATGCCGTTGAGGACGAGGATGAACAGGGTCCCGGCGCCCGCCAGGAAACCCCCGGCGAAGGTGAGGAACGTGACCCCGATGTTGTTGGTGATCACGTTGGAGGAAAGGAGGGGCATTGCCGCGGCGCCGATCTCACCGATGTACGGTGCATCGATGTCGTCCTTGACGGTGTTCTCCGCCCTGGTGAGCATTCCGGGTCCCATGAGCGAGCGCCCCAGTTGCGGTTCGCCGCCGACCGCGGCGTAGGTGGCCACCATGGGACCGAAGAAGAGGAGCGCGGCCAGCAGGATCGGGCGGTGGAAGCGGCGCACCGAACGCGGGAACCCGGCCCACATCCACTGCCCCAGCGAAACCGTGGCCCGCCCCCGCGCGCGGTAGAGCAGGTTGTGCCCGGCCCCGGCCCAGCGCTGTACGGTTCCCAGCAGCCCCGGCGACGCTCCATAGGTGCGGGCACGCTCCAGATCGGCAGCCATGCCGCGGTAGAGCTGTCCGAACCGGCGTGTCTCTCCTTCCGTAAAGCTCTTCAGACCCCGCTTTCGCCCTTTTTCCACCAGTTCCGAGTACGCCGCCCATTCCTCACGCTGTTCGCGGGCCATGGTCGCGGCCTGAAGGCTGGCGCCGCCGCGCCGGGCGGCGTGCCTGGGCGCCTCCTCCTCGTGGAGCCGGGAGAGTACCCGCTCCGAGGCGGTCCGGGTGTCCACCGGCGACAGGTCGACCGCGGAGCCGAGGGCGGTCAGGACCGAATCGGCCACGCGGCGCCTGACCAGCGGGTCCAGTGCCTCCCGCCGGGCCATGTAGCCCGCCAGAAGCTCGAACTGCTCGACCGAGAGGAGGGGGCGCCCCACCCGTCCCGACGGCAGCGCATCGGTGGCCAGAAGCTCTCCGCCGCCCGCGTCGCGCACCACCATGGTTCCCGCAACCATGTCGCCCAGCCGCTGGGCCCGCTTGTTGGCCAGGATGCAGACCGCGCCCGCCACCCCGGTTATGCCCGGCTGCAGGTCCACGATCCGGATCAGATTGCGGAGCACGGAGCCCTGGAAGGACAGGGGTTCGCCGCCCACATGCACCACCCGCAGCCCGATCGCCCGCTTGCCCGGCGTGCGCCCGCCTCCGAGCGCCTCGAAGAGGAGGAAGTATCCCCACTGGACGAAGAAAGTGGCGAAGAACAGCAGGGTGCCGCTCACGGACCCGAAGAAGCTGCCCAGGCGGCCGATGTAGAAGAACGCCAGACCGAGCAACAGCAGCCCGACCATGAGCACGGCCAGGTCGATGGCCAGGGCGGCGGCCCGCGATCCGACGTCGGCGAGCACATAGTCGAGCCGGACGTGCTCGGGGGTGTCCACGGCGACGCGGCGGTGGAACGACGTCTTCGCAGGCGTTGGGTCCATGTGGTTCGGCCGGCAGCCGGTGGTTGCCTCGCCGGTCGAGGGGTTCGGCGGGTTCGCCACGGGCTGCCGGGTCCGTGGCGAACCCCCGCGTCGCCAATGCCGGAGGAGGGACTTGAACCCCCGACACGCGGATTATGATTCCGCTGCTCTGACCAACTGAGCTACTCCGGCGAAGAGCAGGAAAGCTCCAAGGCCTCGGGGTTCCTGTCAATGCTTGCCGGCGCACCCGGCCCGGGCGCCCCGGCCTTGTCAACCACGCCCGGCAACCACCTATTCCGGGGCACTGCATCAAACGACCAAGGAGGGACTTCCCATGGATTTCGGCTTTTTCCTGATCCCCGGCATCACGGCCTTCGGCGTCATCGGCCTGCTCAGTTCGCTTCGCATTCTGTGGGAGTACGAGCGGGGCGTGGTCTTTCGACTCGGCAAGCTGACGCGCGCCAAGGGGCCGGGGATCGTGTTCCTGGTGCCGTACGGCATCGAGCGGATGCGGAAGATGGATCTGCGCATCATCGCCCTCGACATCGCGCCCCAGGACACGATCACCAAGGACAACGTGAGCTGCACGGTGAACGCCGTCGTCTACTTCCGGGTCGTGGACCCGGCCAAGGCGGTGGTCGAGGTGGAAGATTACTATTTCGCTACAAGTCAGATCGCACAAACCACGCTGCGGAGCGTGGTTGGACAGTCCGAGCTCGACGAACTGCTGGCTCAGCGGGAGCGGATCAACGAGATCGTGCGGCGGATCATCGACCTGGAGACCGATCCGTGGGGGATCGAGGTGACGTCCGTCGAGGTCAAGGACATCGACCTGCCGAAGGAGATGAAGCGCGCGATGGCGAAGCAGGCGGAGGCCGAGCGCGAACGGCGGGGCAAGATCATCGCCGCCGAGGGCGAGTTCCAGGCGTCGCGCAAGCTGTCCGCTGCCGCGCAGGTGATCTCGCAGCATCCGGTTGCGCTTCAGCTACGTTTCCTGCAGACCGTGGTCGAGGTGGCGGCCGAGAACAATTCCACGACGCTCTTCCCTATCCCGGTGGACCTCTTCGCGCCCTTTGTGGAGAAGGCGACGGGGGTGCAGGGAGGCGGGTTCCCCAGCCGGCTCGGCAAGGATGAGGCGCTCGCGCTTGCCGAGGCCGCCGTGGAAAGCCTGGGGGCCGGATCCGATGAGGTCGCGGCGGCGCTCGAGGCGGGCGACGTGGAGCAGGTTCTGGAGGGCGCGAAGAAGGCGCTGGGGCTGGCGGTCGGGACCGGCGGGGAGGAGGAGACCGTAGCCGATGCCTCCGCGGAGGAGGCCGAGGACTGAATCTCCGGGGAATCCCGCTGTGCGTTGAAGGCGGACCGGCAGGGTTCTCGCGCGCCAGGCGGGTGACCCGGTGTTGCGCCTGGCCTACGGCACGTCCGGCTTCTCCTCCGCCGATTCCTCCGAGATGCGGTAGAGGTATTCGCCGTCGCGGATGAAGCCGTACCGCTCGCGCGCCAGGCGTTCCAGGGCGTCGTCGTGGTGTCGCAGCGAATCGGCCCATGCGCGCAGGGAATCGATCTCGTTCCTGGCGGTCCGGAGTTCGGCGCGCCTGTCCGCCAGTTCCACTGCGGCCCGCCGGGCATCCATGAGCGAGTGCTGCCCTCCCGCGATCGCGACGTAGCCGGCGACCACCGCCAGACAGGGGAAGACCAGCCGCTTCCACCGGCTCATCGGCGCCACCCTGCCGAGGCGTAGCCGGCCCGCGCGCCGATCTGCTCCTCGATCCGCAGCAGCTGGTTGTACTTGGCGACCCGGTCGGTGCGGCTGGGCGCGCCCGTCTTGATCTGGCCCGCGCCGGTGGCCACCGCGAGGTCGGCGATGAAGGTGTCCTCGGTCTCGCCCGAGCGGTGGGAGATGACCGTACCGAACCCGGCCTGCTGCGCGGCGCGCACCGCGTCGATCGACTCGGTCAGGGTGCCGATCTGGTTGACCTTCACGAGGATGGCGTTGGCGGTGCGCTCGCGCATGCCGCGTTCGAGGCGGGTCAGGTTGGTGGCGAAGAGGTCATCGCCCACGATCTGGCAACGATCGCCCACACGGGAGGTAAGCGTCGCCCAGCCGGACCAGTCGTCCTCGTCCAGGGGGTCCTCGAGGCTGACGAGGGGGAAGCGCGCGATCATCTCCTCCCAGAAGGAGATCATCCGGTCCGTGTCCAGCGAAGCGCCCGAGGACTTGCGGAAGGCGTATGCACCATCGGCATGCAGTTCGGACGCGGCGGCGTCGACGGAGAGCAGGATGTCCTCGCCGGGACGATAGCCGGCCGCCTCGATCGCCCGCATCACCACCTCGGCAGCTTCGATGTCGGATCCCAGGTCGGGAGCGAACCCCCCTTCATCACCCACCGCGGTGCTCTTGCCCGCCCCCGTCAGCACCGCCTTCAGGGCGTGGAAGACCTCCACCCCCATCCGCAGCCCCTCCGAGAAGGAGCCGGCGCCCACCGGCATGATCATGAACTCCTGGATGTCCACGTTGTTCGACGCGTGCGCGCCGCCGTTCACGATGTTCATCATGGGAACGGGCAGCGTGCGCGCTTCGTCCCCGCCAAGGTAGCGATAGAGCGGAAGGCCCTGCTCGGCCGCCGCCGCCCGCGCCACCGCCAGCGAGACGGCCAGCACCGCGTTGGCCCCCAGCCGACCCTTCCCCCGGGTCCCGTCGGCGGCGATCATCGTGCGATCGATGTCGCGCTGGTCGCCCGCGTCGCGTTCGAGAACCGCACTCCGTATCTCCGTGCCGATGTTGCGCACCGCGTTGAGGACACCCCTGCCGAGATAGCGCCCGGGATCGCCGTCGCGCAGTTCCACCGCCTCGTACTCGCCGGTGGAAGCCCCGCTCGGCACCGCCGCGCGCCCCCGGTGGCCGCCCGCGAGGACCACCTCCGCCTCCACGGTCGGGTTGCCGCGCGAGTCCAGGATTTCCCGCCCGCGGACGTCCACGATCGCCGACATCAGACTGCCCCCGGCCCCGAAGGGAGTTTCCCGATCACCGACATCAGGGTTCTCCATGCCCCGCGGGGAGCCTCACGAGCACCGGCATCACCCCTCCCCTGCTCCGTTCATGAGTCCCTCGATCGCGTCGCGGCACTCCCGGGAAAGGCGGTTTCGGTCCCTCAGGGTGAGACCCGTCGTGTCGATGGGATCGCCCACGATAACGGTGGCCGTTCCGGGGAACATCCTCCAGCTGCCCTTCTTCATGATCCGGCGCGTGCCGACGACCGCCACGGGAAGCACGGGCACCTGCGACTTGATCGCCATGACGAAGGCCCCCTTCTTGAAGCGCCCCATCTCGCCGGACGGGGAACGGGTGCCTTCGGGGAACATGATGATCGTCCTCCCTTCCCTCATCAGGTCGTCCGCTCGCCTCAGGGAGTCGACGGCAGCCTGCTGGTCGGACCGGTCGATGGCGATGTTCCCGACTTTTTCCCAGGCGGCGCCCACCACCGGAATGCGGGAGAGTTCCTTCTTTCCGACGAAGCTGAACCTGTCCCGGAGCGCGGTGCCGAGCGCGAAGATGTCGAACCAGCTCTGGTGGTTGGAAACCAGGATCTGGCCCCGGCCGCGTCCCAGCCGGTCGGCATTCCTGACAACCAGCCTGATGCCCGCGCCCCACAGGATGATCGAGCTCCATTCGCCGGTCAGCCTGTCCGCGCGCCGCTGGAAGTGCCGTGGCCACAGGAAGTAGTAGATCAGCGCGCGTCCGCCCGAATAGAGCGTCGCGCCGATGATGACGGCGTAGCCCCAGATGGACCGGATCACGAGGCGCCACCGGGGTCCGGGGTCGCGAAGTGGTCATAGCCTCCTCGTCCGGGTGCGCGGACTCGGCCCAGGGAGTCCTCGAGGACGACCCCCTCCCCTTCGTCAACCCTGCCGATGCGAGTCAGCGCCACCGCCATCTCCTGTCCGAGGGCCCTGATGCGGGATCCGGCCCCGGCCGGGGCGGTAAACATCAGTTCATAATCTTCGCCCCCTTCGAGGGCGAGGTTCAAGTCCCCCGCGCCGTCGTCCACCGGGATGGCGCCGGCATCGAGGCGGATCATGACCCTGGAAGCGTCCGCCACCCGCCTCGCGTCGGCTACGAGCCCGTCCGAGATGTCGATCATGGCGCGGGCCACCCCGGCATCGGCCAGCGCCACCCCCAGCGTCACCCGGTCGGGAGGTGCGACAAACCTCTCACGGGCACGGGGATCCGGCTCGGTCCCCGCTTCCCAGGCTCGCACCGCGGCCGCGGCCCCACCCAGAGCTCCGGAGACCCAAACCCCCTGCCCCACCTCCGCCCCACCCCGCACAGTCACGGTGCGCGCCCGTCCCACGGCCACGACATCCAACACGGCCGGGCCCGGGGACCGGCTCACGTCGCCCCCGACGATCGCCACCCCGACCCGGTCTCCCGCAGCGCGGACACCCCGTTGCAATTCCAGGGCCAGCGACGGTTCCCCGCGGACGGCCAGCGACACGAGAAGCGCCTCGGGCGCCGCGCCCATGGCCGCCAGATCGCTCAGGGCGGCCGCTCCGGCCCTGAATCCCGCCTCCTCGGGAGAGATCCAGTCGAGACGGAAATGCACCCCTTCGACCGCCAGGTCGGTGGAGATCACCATGCCCCCGCGCAGGAAGGCCGCGTCGTCGCCCGGACCCAGCCGTACGGCCCGGCTTCCCCTCCAGCCGATCGAGACAAGGCGGCGAACCAGCTCGTTTTCGTTCACGGCAAGCCGTCGGCGTCCCGTCCCGGCGGTTTCCCGGTTCTGCGGCCACCGGGCGCGGCGAGGTGGAGAAGGGTCTGCAACGCGCTGCTATCCGTGGCGCCGCTGATCGAATGTGACAAAGGGAAACGGCAGGTCGGTGTCGCCGCAGCCCTCCTCGCTCAGGGCCTCGGGGATCGCCTCCACGACATCCGAGGGAACCAGCGCGGCCCCCAGTCCGTCACGTGCGGCCGCGCGTCCCGTCACGTGAAGGGCGAGGCCCGCCGCGGCGACCGGCTCGACTCCCTGGGCCAGAAAAGAGCCGATCGCGCCGGTCAGCACGTCACCCATCCCCGCCACCGCCAGGTCGGACCCGCCTTCCTGCGTGCTGACCAGCAGTCCCCCCTCCGGATCGGCCACCAGTGTCGGAGTACCCTTGAGGAGCGTCACCACACCGTGCGCGGCGGCGAAGTCCCGGGCCGTGGCCACGCGGTCGCGCTGGATCGCCGCGACGGTACGCGCGGTCAGGCCGGCCATCTCGCCGGGGTGCGGCGTGACGACGGTGTTCGCCCCGAGACGTTGTCCGGGGCCCCCGCCAGGGCGCCCCGCCAGGAGGGTCAGCGCATCGGCATCGATGACGGCGGGCCGGGATTCGCGCGCTTGAAGGGCCAGTTGCAGCTGCCGACCCGCCCTCGCCCCCGTGCCCATGCCCGGACCGATGGCGAGCGCGTCGCTTCGCAGCACCGCGTCGCGCAGCGCTTCCTCGTCGGCGGTGTCCACGAAGAGCGCTTCCGGAACTTCTCCGAGCACCGCCGCAGCCGGACCGGTGGCGCAGACCCGCACGAGCCCCACCCCGCAACGGAATGCGGCCCGGGTGGACAGGATCGCCGCCCCCGGCATGGCTGAACCGGCCACCACGGCCAAAGCGCCCACGTCGTACTTGTGGGTCACGGAAGGCCGGCGGGGGAAGGCCTCGCGCGCCCAACCCGGTGTCGCCAGTCGTGCCCAGCCCTCCGTTTCGGGTGGGGGGAACCCGATTTCGACGGCCACGACCCTGCCGCACAGGTCCCGCCCCGGGTAGAGAAGCGTCCCGAGTTTCGGCCACCCGAAGCACACGGTCACGTCGGCACGGACGGCCTCCCCGCGCACCTCGCCGGTGTTGCCGTCCACGCCGGAGGGCGCGTCCAGCGCGACCACCGGGCGCCCGGCCTCGTTCACCAGTCCGATGGCCGCCGCGTGCGGTGCGCGCGGCGCGCCCCGGATCCCGGTGCCCAGCAGTCCGTCGACCACCACGCCCGCGCCCGCCAGGACCCCCGCCAGCTCTTCGGCCGCACCGGGCCGCCCGGGATCGAATCGCCTGCAGGGAATGTCCCAGCCGTGCAGGACCGGATCGGATCGGTTCCGCCCGCCCACGGCAACCGCGAGGACATCACGCCCCCACGCCGCGAGCGCCCTCAGGCAAACGAGCGCGTCACCCCCGTTGTTCCCGGCACCGACCGTTGCCACGACTCGTCCCGACGGGAGGAGGTGCTCGACGATCAGCGCTGCCCGTTGGCCGGCGTTCTCCATGAGTGCCGCCTCGGGGACTCCGCGCTCGACGATTGCGGTGTGATCGAATGCCGCCGCCTGATCGGCGGTCGGCGCTCGTACCTCTGTCTTCCCGAACGGCCCTGTCAGGCGGCCCGGGTTCACGGCCTACTTGTAGCTCTGCCCGATCGACCGCCCGAAGGTGATCTCGCCGTTATCGATGCGGATATTGAATCCGCAGTCCGGGTTCGAACATACCCAGGCCTTGTAACGGATCGGAGCTCCATCGCGTCCATAGTCGGACATGGGAAGCAAGACTCCGTCATTGCACTTCCTGCAGCTGGCAAAACTGTTGTCATCCAACGTGTTCATCGAACCCTCGTCATTAGCCTATCCCGACGACCCGCGTAAGGTCGCCTCCAGGGGTGATTTGCGGTTCCGCGACCCTGTCTCGCGCCATCGGTCCCCGCAAGTTGCTCCGGGGCGGAAGCTATCAGAAAACCGGTCCGTTTGCCAGACATGGCCGCCATTTTCCCCGGAAAACCGCCTCTCGGCCCCTCATTCGACCGTTGTGGCCACCGTCCAGGGACATAAGGTCGCCACCTTCCACGGATAGACGGTCCACGGGTAGTCGTGGTCGAAGACCTCCTCGAAGTCGAAGACATTCGCGAAATCCTCGGGGCGGTCGCTGTGGTCCTTGACCAGAATCCCCAGCTCGACCAGGTCGAAGACCATCTCGCCCAAATCGCCCGTCGAGCGTATCCCCCAGTACTCCAGGACGGTGCGTGCCATGGGCCCGAAGCGTTCCATCGCGAGCGTCCGCACCGCGTCCGCCAACTCCTCTCCGGAGATGTGGCGCCGTTCACTCAGCCTCGAAATCACCCCGTGGAGCGCGTCGAGGAGAAAATTGTAGGCATCGCGGTGGAAACGCAGGTCCGCCGACTGAACGGTGGCCGGGGTTTCGAAGTGGTCGCAGGCGCTCATGACGCAATCTCACATGGTCAGGTGGGGGGCGCCAGTTCGCCGTACAGCGGGTAGGCGGCGCACAATTCGCCCACCATCGCGCGGATCCGCCGGATGCCGTCCTCGTCGCGGGGACGCTCGAGGATGTCGGCGATCCAGCCACCGATCGAGCGGATCTCCCGGGGACCCATGCCGCGCGTGGTGATTGCGGGTGTGCCGATGCGAAGCCCGGAAGTCACGAACGGAGATCGGGTCTCACCGGGGACGGTATTCTTGTTGACGGTGATTCCGGCACGCTCCAGCGCCTGCTCGGCGTCCTTTCCCGTGAGGTCGCGGTCTCGGAGATCCACCAGGATGAGGTGATTGTCGGTTCCCCCGGACACGAGACGCAAACCCCGCTCCATGATCGTGTCCGCCAGCACGCGGGCATTCTCCACAACCCTCCGCCCATACTCCCTGAAGCCCGGCAGAAGCGCCTCCCCCAGGGCGACCGCCTTCGAGGCGATCACGTGCACGAGAGGACCGCCCTGAATGAACGGAAAAACCATCCGGTCGATCGCGCCGGCATGCTCCTCGCGGCACATGACGAGGCCCCCGCGCGGACCGCGCAGGGTTTTGTGGGTTGTCGTGGTCACCACGTCGGCGTGGGCCACGGGGCTGGGGTGGTGCCCGCCCGCCACCAGACCCGCAATGTGCGCCAGGTCGCACATGTGGACGGCGCCGACTTCCCTGGCGATCGCGCCGAAGGCCTCGAAGTCGATGGTGCGGGGGTAGGCGGAGGCCCCGGTGACGATCATCTTCGGGCGGGTTCGCAGAGCGGTCTCGCGCACCGCGTCGTAGTCGATCCGAGCGTCCGACTCGCGCACGCCGTAGGCGGCAACTTCGAAGAAACGTCCGCTGAAATTGACGGGCGAGCCGTGTGTGAGGTGGCCTCCGTGACTCAGGTTCATGCCCAGGATCCGGTCGCCGGGATCGAGGAAAGCGAAGTACCCGGCCATGTTGGCCTGCGCCCCCGAGTGCGGCTGGACGTTCGCGTGGCCGGCACCGAAGAGCGCCGTGGCCCTGGTGCGGGCCAGCTCCTCCACCCGGTCGGCGAACTCGCAACCTCCGTAGTAGCGCCTGCCCGGCAATCCCTCCGCGTACTTGTGGGTGAAGACCGTGCCGAGAGCCTCCCGCACCGCCGGGGAAACGAAGTTCTCGCTCGCGATCATCTCGAGCTGGCCCCGCTGCCGGGACGCTTCGCCCAGTACGGCGCGATAGACCCGCTCGTCCGTCTTTTCGAGGTACCGCATCGGGCGTTCGCTTTCCTTCATCCTGTCTCCCGCTGCTGTTCGGCCGGCCGCTTCGAACGCCCTCCGATGGCTCACGACGGGCGCGTGACCGCGCGGCCGATCACCAGCCTGAGGACTTCGCTGGTCCCTTCGTATATCTCGGTGCCTTTGGCGTCCCGCATGAGCCTTTCCACCGGGAATTCCCGCATGAAACCATAACCGCCGAAGATGCGAACCGCCTCTTCGGTCACCCACATGGCCGTTTCGCTGGCCAGCAGCTTGGCCATCGCCGAGCGCGCGGTGACCGGGAGGTCTTCGCCGTCACTCCCACGCCGCGCCTGCCAGGCGGCCGCCCCCTCCATGACCAGTGCCCGCGAGGCGGCGACCTTCGTGGCCATGAGCGCGAGGTTGCTCCGGATGGCCCCGAATTCCGCGATGGGACGGTCGAACTGGCGCCGTTCGCGCGCGTATCCCGTGGCGTGTTCCAGTGCAGCCTGCGCGATTCCCACCGCCTGGGCCCCGATCCCCAGCCGTCCCAGGTCCAGGGCTCCCAGCGCATAGCCGAGTCCCCTGCCCGGATCTCCCACCAGCCGCCCGGTGCCGACCCGAACCCCGTCGAGCTCCACCGAGACGGTCTCCGATGCGCGCAGGCCCATGGTCTTCTCTCGCCTTCCCACCCGGTATCCCTCGGCGTCGGTGTCGACCAGAAAGGCGCCGATCGGTGGCCGCGGCCCGGACGGCCCGGTCCGCGCGAAGGCGATGACCACATCGGCCCGGGAACCGTTGGTGACCCACTTCTTCGACCCCGACAAGGTCCACACCCCGTCCTCCACGCACGCCCGCGTGCTCATGGCGGACGGGTCGCTTCCCGCCTCCGCCTCGGAGAGGGCGAACCCCGCAATCTTCTCGCCCGAGGCGAGCGCGGGAAGCCATCGGGACTTCTGCGCCTCGGTGCCGTGCACCAGGAGGATGTGGGGAACGGGCCCGTTCTGGATGGCTACGGTGAGGGACAGTGCGGCGTCCCCGCGGGCAATCTCCTCCAGCGCGACCAGGTAGGTGGGAACATCGAAACCCAGTCCGCCGTACTCCTGGGGCGTGAGCATGCCCAGAAAGCCCAGCTCGCCGAGCTTGTCCAGCACCTCCCGTTCGAAGCCCCGGTCGCGGTCCCACGCGGCCGCGCGGGGTACGATCTCGCCCTCGACGAACTCGCGCGCCAGGTCGCGGATCTCGCGCTGTTCGGCGGTGAGCACGATCAGCGGCCTCCGCCGTAGATGTGGAACCCGCGCCCCGTCTTGCGTCCCAGCCACCCCGCCGCCACGTACTGGCGCAGCAGCGGACAGGGGCGGTAGCGGTCGTCGCCCAGCTCCCTGTGGAGCACCTCCAGGATGTTCAGGCAGGTATCGAGCCCGATCAGGTCGGCGAGGGCCAGCGGCCCCATCGGGTGGTTCATGCCCAGCTTCATGACCGTGTCGATGGCCTCCGCCTCCGCCACCCCCTCCATGAGCGCGAACACGGCCTCGTTGATCATCGGGGCCAGGATCCGGTTGGAGACGAAGCCGGGGAAGTCGCGCACCTCGACGGGGACCTTGCCCAGGGCCCGGGAGAGGTTCATCACCGTCGCCGTGGTGGCGTCGTCCGTGCGCAGCCCGCGGATGACCTCCACCAGCTTCATGACCGGGACCGGATTCATGAAGTGCATCCCGATGACCTGCCCGGGGCGCGTCGTGCCGGCGGCGATCGCCGTGATCGAGATCGACGAGGTGTTCGAGGCCAGGATCGCATCGCGTGGTGCGAGACGGTCGAGTTGTTCGAAGATCCCGTACTTGAGCTCCGCGATCTCGGGCACGGCCTCCACCACCAGCCCCGCCCGGCTCACGCGCTCCAGCGCGGTTGCAGGTTCGATGCGGCCCAGTGCCGCGTGCCGCTCCGCCTCGCCGATCTTCCCCTTCGACCGCTGCCGTTCGAGGTTGCGCCCGATCGTGGCGAGGCCGCGCTCGTGCGCGCCGGGGTCCGAGTCCACCAGGACGACCTCCAGCCCGGCCAGTGCGCAAACGTGGGCGATGCCGTTCCCCATCGTGCCGGCGCCCACGACAGCCACTCGTTCGATCGTCATTCAATCTCCTCTGCGGGTTCTTGCCACCGCCGCCGCGCCGACAACGGAAATCCGGATTGTGGTGCGGACCCGGATCGTGGGGCGTGGCTGCTAGCCTTGCCCGCTCTCCCGGGACCGCCGCCAGAACCCGCCCCGAGCTATCAGGTAGACGATGGCGGCCTTGATTGCCGCGCCCGGCAGGAACGGCTGCACACCCGAGGCGAAAACCTCGCGCGCATTCAGCCCGGTCACGACCGACAGCCAGCTGGCACCCGAGGCAAAGATCAGCGCGGTAGCCACGACGAGCGCGACCGCCGTCCGGACCCGACGCCTATCGCGACCGGCAATCCAGCCCGCGAGCGCCGCCGCCGCCGGGAAAGCCAGCAGGTAGCCGCCGGTCGGGCTCAACAGCCAGGGCAGTCCGGCTCCGCCCATCGCGAAGACGGGGACCCCGGCCAGGCCCAGCCCCAGGTAGAGCAGCTGCGAGGCCGCGCCCGCGACCGGCCCGAGCAGCACGCCCGCAAGGAGCACGAAGAGCGTCTGGAGCGTCATGGGGACCGGTGTGAAGCCGAGGGGTACGGCAACATGGGCGCCCACCGCGGTCAGGGCCGCGAACAGGACGACCGCCACCGGAAGGGTAACCGGGCGGTGCGCCGCCAACAGGCGTGAGAAGCGCGCCGCCACCGGATTCTCCGGTTCGGCCAGGGCAACGTCTGTGGTCGTTCGAGAGTGGATCATTCCGCCGTCCTCGGTTCAGTTCGTGCGTACGGCCAGGGCGACCGCGTTGCCGCCGCCAAGACACAGGGTCGCCATCCCGGTCTCCACATCCCGCGCGGCCATCGCGCCCAGCAGGGTAACCAGGATCCGCGCACCCGACGCCCCGATGGGATGCCCCAGTGCCACCGCACCACCCCGCACGTTCACGCGGTCGGGGTCCATGCGCAACTCCCGCATGTCCGCGATGGCCTGCACCGCGAACGCTTCGTTCATCTCCACAAGTCCGTAGTCCGCGATTTCGGTTCCTTCGAGCCGCATCAGGTTGCGAACGGCCCTGACGGGCGCGAAGAAGAGGTCGCGGGGCTCGGTGCCGCCCGCGGCGTACCCCGTAATGACGGCCCGGAAGGGCAATCCGTGGGCCACGGCGTACTCCTGGCTGGCCACGACCAGCGCCGAAGCCCCGTCGTTCAGTCCCGGCGCGTTCCCGGCGGTCACGACCAGTTCGTCGAGCCCCCGGGGGGCGTCGCGCGGGAAGGCCGGGCGCAGGCGGCCGAGCGCCTCCAGGGAGGTGTTCCGGCGCGGCCCCTCGTCGGTGTCCACCGTCGTTGCGCCGCGGCGCGTCCTGACCGTGACCGGGACGATCTCCGGCCCGAACCCTCCCTCGTCCATCGCGGCAACGGCCTTGCGGTGGGACCCGAGCGCGAACGAGTCCGCCTCTTCCCGCGTCACGCCGGCCTTCGCGGCCGTGTACTCGGCGTGTCCGCCCATGTGGCAGTCCCCGAAGGAGCACCAGAGACCATCGTGGACGAGCCCGTCCTGCACGGTCCGATCCCCGAACTTCACCCCGCCCCTCATTCCCCGCAGGTAGTACGGCACATTGGACATCGACTCGAAGCCCCCGGCCACCACCAGGCGCGCGTCGCCCGCCCTGACCGCCTGGGCGGCCAGCATGACCGCCTTCAGCCCGGAACCGCACACCTTGTTGACGGTGACCGCGGGAACGCTCGCCGGCACCCCCCCGTTCACCGCGGCCTGGCGGGCGGGGGCCTGTCCCGCGCCGGCGCTCACCACGTTGCCCATGATCACCTCGTCGACTTCCGTGACGTCGATGTCGGCGCGCGACACGGCTTCGCGCACCACGGCCGCGCCCAGGTCGGGGCCGGATAGGGGGCCGAGACCCCCCAGGAAGCGTCCGATCGGAGTGCGGACCCCGTCCAGGATTACGGGTGTGCGCGCTGGGTCGGGCACGGCGGTGTCGCGTCCGCGGGCCGCCTGTCCGTGGACAGGGCCGCGCGGGCATCGGGATGGGTGAGGCGCCGGGCCGGCGGGCCCCACGCGAGGGGGAGGCCGGCCAGGGGCCGGGGAGTGGGCGCATTCGCAACAATCGGCATCCAACAGTATACCAAGAGGCCCCGCTTCACGGCACCTGCCGGAGTCTCACCCACGGCGCCCCAACCCGCCGTGCGCGAAAAGATCCCGCTGATACCGGGCCCCCCGCGGCGGCCGGTACCGCTTCAGCGAACGCAGATCCCCGATCCCCAGCGACTCCGCCCGGTCCAGCAGGCGCAGCAGGACGCGAGCGGTGGCGAGCGCGTCGCCGCGGGCGCGGTGGCGGCCGTGAATCGGGATGTCGAAGAACTCCGACAGCGCGTCCAGGTTGCGATGGCGCAGCTCGGGCGCGAGGCGCCGGGCCAGGCTGATCGTGCAGAGCCGCTCCACCTCGGGAACGTCGCCGAGCGCGTCCCCGAGCTGTGCCCTCACCCATCCCCAGTCGAAGCTCACGTTGTGGGCGACGAAGACCCGGCCGGCGATGCGCCGAAACACCTCCTCCGCGATCTCGTCGAAGGTGGGCGCCCCGGCGAGCATGTGGTCGTCGATCCCGGTGAGTTCGACGGTCCGGCGCGGAACCCGGCGCCCCGGGTGCACCAGCGTCTCGAAAACGTCCTGCACCGCACCCCCCCGCACCTCCACCACGGCCACCTCGGTCATGCGGTGTCCGCCCTCGTAACGGCCACCCGTCGTCTCCACGTCCACGACCGCATACGAAAGCCTCGACAGCAGCGCTCCGGGGCGGCGGGCGCCCCCGCTCAGACTCCACACGCCTTCGCCGTCCACCTCGAAGCGGTCGTCGCCGCCCAGCAGCGCGAAGACAGCAGCGGAAGCCGCGCCCGGATGCCCGTTCAGACCAAGCACGCGCCGGGCCACTTCGGTGGTGGGGAGCGGCCCGCGTCGCAACACCTCCCAGGCGCCCTGCAGGAGGGAGCGCCGGCCCGGCTGCGAGGTCACGTCCGGTGGCGTGCCAGCGCGTACGACAGACTTTCCAGCTCCACCAGCATGCTCACGTTGCGCAGTGCGACATCGGCGGGAAGGCGCAGCTGCACCGGCGCGTAGTTGAGCACCGCCTTGACCCCTGCCGCCACCACCCGGTCCACCAGTCCCTGCGCCACGGGCGCGGGGACCGCCACGATCACGAGATCGATCCGGTCCTCGCACAGCGCGTCTTCAAGCTCGTGCTGACCCCGGATGCGGATCGAGCCGAGTCCGGTGCCGACCTTGCAGGGGTCGTTGTCGATGACGGTCGTGATGTGGAAGCCACGCCGGCGGAAGGGCTCGTATTCGAAGAGGGCGGTGCCGATCCGGCCCGCGCCCAGCAACGCCACGCGCCAGACGCAGTCGAGTCCCAGCACGCCCCTGAGGACGCCGGTGAGCTCGGCAACCGAGTACCCCAGGCCGCGTTTGCCGTACGAGCCCAGGTGGGACAGATCCTTGCGTACCTGCGCGGCCGTGGTTCCGCCCCGCTCGGCGAGCGCGACGCTGGCCACGCTTGTCACGCCCAGCCGCTCGAAGTCCTCCAAAAACCGGAGGTAGAGCGAAAGGCGACGGACCGTCGCGTCCGGGATTCGGCTTGTGAATTCGTTCACAAGCTGAAGCTAGCGAAAAGGGCCGCCGGGGGGCCATGCTCGGCGTCGCCCCCGGTCAGAGTCGGGGATCCGCGCCGTCCTCCGGCAGCAACGCCTCCGCGAGGGCCATGAAGTCCTCCGGCGACAGCCGTTCGGGCCGCACCGTGGACGACAACCCGAGGTCGGCGAGTACGGCTTCGCTCCGATCGCGCGGGCAGCGGAGGTCGGGGTGCCGTGCCAGGATGGTACCCAGCTGCTTGCGGCGCCACGAGAAGGCGGCGCGCGTCAGGGAGCGAACGCGCGCGGCGGCGGAGCGGGTCAGCCGCGGGGGCGAGTGCGGCGTGATTCGCATGGCCTCCGAGTCCACCCTCGGAACCGGCCGAAAGGCGGTGCGCGGCACCTTGCAGATGCGGGATGCGCGTGCGTGGAGCCCCACACCCACCGACAGGGCGCCGTATGTCCGTGTTCCCGGCCCCGCAAGGATCCGCGCGGCCACCTCCGCCTGCACGGTCAGCACGATGTCGCGCGGGTACGGCAGGCGCAGAAGACGGAAGATGATGGGTGTGGTGATGTTGTACGGGATGTTGCCCACCACGGTGGTGCGGGCCCATTCACCGCCGAGAGCGGCCGGATCCAGGGACAGGATGTCGCCGTGCACCACCCTGACCCGGGGATCCTCCCGGTAGCGGGCCGCCAGTTCCGCGGCAAGGTGGTCGTCCAGCTCGACGAGGTTCAGGCGGACACCCCGCTCGGCCAGGTGCGCGGTCAGCGCGCCGCGCCCCGGTCCGATTTCCAGGACGGGGTCGTCCCTCCCGGCGCGCACCGCCCCCACGATCTTGCGCTGGAGATTCGGGTCCACCAGAAAGTTCTGTCCCAGCGAGCGCTTGGCACGGCGGCGCTGCTGCATGCCTACCGGTCCGTGGACAGAGCCGTCGCCCGGGCACCGCGAGTGGTGAGGCGCCCGGCCGGTGAAGCGTCCACCGCCTGCTACTCCGCGCGCACCACGACCGCGGTACGATCGTCCGCCGGGATGAGCGGCACCGACCGGGCGGACATCTCGAACAGGCGGTCCAGGATCTCGACCGCCGGCGCCCGGTGATTGTCGAGAACCGTCTTCAGCACCAGGTCCTCGCCACTCTTGCGCCCGCGCCGGGCCACCGTGTCGGAGAGTCCATCGGTAAAGAGGAGCAGAAGGTCCTCTCCGGGCGTCCACTTCGCGCGTGCTTCGCGGAAGGGCGCCCCCCCGATCCCCATCGGCGGGTCGGTGGCCAGGAGCCGCCGCGCGGTCCCCCCGGGTTCCACGACGAAGGCATGGGGGTGTCCGGCGTTCGCATACACCACCTCCGGTGCCCCGGGCGACAGCACGCAGTAGCACAGCGAGAGGTACATCTCGGTGGACTCCAGCTCGTCTCCGATCGCCTGGTCCAGGTATTCCAGCACGGTCGCGGGGGCCCCGCCCTGCTGTGCGGAGATCGCCGCCGCGCTCATGACCAGCGCCATGATCAGGGCGGCCGGGAAGCCGTGACCGGAGACATCGCCGATCATGACACCGGTCCGGGCCCCCGACAGCGGCAGAACCTGGTAGAAGTCACCGCCCACCGATTCGGCGGGAACGACGCGCGCGGCCGCCTCCACGCCCCGGACGCGCGGGATCGGCGGGAGCAGCTTCATCTGCAGGTCGTGGGCGAGCTTCATCTCGTGCGACAGGCTGTCGAGCGCCTGTCCCTCGCGGGTTCGCCGCCCGGCGCCGGGCGTTGCCGGGCCCGGCCTCCCGCCGTCCGCCTCGTCCGCGGCCGGCGAGGGACCGGGGGCCTCCTCGCCGGGAGCGTCCCGCAATACGAGGGTGACCGCGTTGCCCGCGTCGCTGAAGCGCACTTCGTCCATGAGCGCCCGCATCAGGAAGATGCCCCGCCCGGTGTCCTTGCCGATGTTCTCCGGCCGTCGCGGATCGGGGACCTCATCGGGGTCGAAGCCGCGACCCACGTCGCTCACGCGCACCCACACCTCGCCGGGCCGCGTCCGCAATTCGACCCTTACGTGCCTCTCGGCGTCTTCCACGTTGCCGAAGAGAATCGCGTTGGAGATGGCCTCGGTGAGACCGACCCGGAAGTGGAAGAGGAGGCGGTCCCTGTCGAGACCGGCGGGAGCGCAACATGCGACCGCATGGTCCACCACATCCTCGATCGCACCGATGTCGCTGGGGAGGAAGAAGACCACGGTGCCCGGGGCGTCGGGCGAGCGATCGCGGGCAGGGCCCGTCGCCGGGGTGCCCGGCGGCGAGGGCGGGGCGCCCGGGCTTCCGGTCACGCCTGCTACTCCGCCAGCGCTTCCCCCAGGTCTTCGCAGATCCGGAAGAAGGTGTCGAGCCTGGTCAACTCGAAGAGCCGTTGGAGGTCGGGGCTGAGCGAGGCCAGCCTCATGTCCCCGTCCCGCGCCCGAATCTCCTTCGACAGGGTGATCAGCACCCCCAGCCCGGACGAGTCGATGTAGCCGGTGCGCGAGAAGTCGATGACGAAGCGGCGCGCGCCCCCTTCGAGGGCGTCGAGCACCATGCGTTTCAGTTCGTGGCGGTTCCCGACGATCAGCTGTCCGTCGACATCGTAGACGGTGACGCGCCCGATGGTTCGTTCTCTGAAAGACATGGAGGCTCTCTCGGCCGTGGTGGGTGTCGGTTGACTTCGGGTCAGGGATGGGCGAACCGAAAGGTACGGAAGCGGGCGGCTCCGTGCAGGGCTGGCGTCGCCGGCTAGCAGGCCGTGGATAAAGTCCGTTCCGCGGAGCCTTTGTGAATGAGTTAAAT
>JAPPNO010000029.1:0-6005 GCA_028873845.1 Gemmatimonadota bacterium
CCCGTAAGTAGCACGGGCAAAAACAGATACGAATCTGATGCAGTCCGCTGGTAGCGCGCGTTCACATCGGCGCCCGCCTCCAGGCATCCCTCCAGGGTGGAGACCGGCGCGATGCCGAACAGATTGTAGTTGGCCCAGTCACACACCAGGGGAAGGACGGAAATCTCTTCGAGAGTTGCCGGGCCGGCCCCGAGTTCAAGCAGATTGGCGGCAAGGCGCCAGCGCGCGTTTCTGATGGCCAGGCCGAGTGGGGTAAGGCCCTTGTCATCGCGTGCAACGACAGCCGCCCCGGCGCGAACCAGGGTCCCGAACATGGCTGTGTCGCGGCGGACTGATTCTTCGCTCAGGACATGAGGATTCTCTCGCCGGTTGCGTTCATGGACCCAGGGATTCATCCCCCAGTTGTCCACGGCGCGCGGCTCCTCTCGCGAAATCACGAGGTGGAGGGGCGTGCCTCCGTCGGTGGGGCGTGAATTGGGATCCGCGCCGGCGCGCAGAAGCGCATCCACCTGTTCGCTGTTTCCTGCCGCGATGGCCCTGTGCAGCGGGGTTTCGCCTGCTGCGTTGCGTGCCCGCGGGTCCGCTCCCGCCTCCAGCAACAGAGCGACCACGGACGGATCGCGGACCCGTGCCGCCAAGTGCAGGGGCGTGTTGCCGGTGGCATCGGGCGAGTCGACATCTGCTCCAGCCGCCACCAGCGCGGCGATGGTTTCGGCGCGGCCACGCTCGGCAGCCTCGTGCAGGGCGGTTCTCCCGGTCAGGTCGCGTGCGTTCACATCCGCCCCCACAGCGACCAGAGCAGCGATCGTGCTGGAAACGCGGGCCTCTCTCGCTGCAAGGTGAAGCGCTGTCCGGCCACGGTCGTCGGTTGCTTCGGCCTCCGCACCGGCCGCCGCGAGCGCGTTGATGACCTCGGCGCTTCGTGCCCTGTGCAATGGAGTGGCACCACTGCCGTCCCGTGCGTTCACGTCCGCCCCCGCCTCCACCAGCAAGGTGATCACCTCGGGGTGCCGGGTCCGGTTGGCCGCCATATGCAGGGGAGTCGCCCCGAGTTCGAGCCGCACGTTCACATCGGCGCCGGCATCCAGGCAGCTCTGAACCTCTTCGGGGGTGGCCGGGGAGAAGAAGTGGGATGCGCCCCAGTCCTCACAGTCCTGGGCGGCCACGGGAGCCGCGCTGCAGACAAGGGTGGCTACCAGGATGGACGGCCTCATCTCTTCTCTTTCAATCAGGCCCGGTCAGTCGACGGCGGGCGGCACGTCCGCGGCGGATTCTCCCGCGATCACCACGCCTGCATCCACGGGCCCCTCACGACGACTCAGCAACGGATGCTCGCTCCCCTTTATCACCCCGATCACGCCCTCCGCGTTCCTTGCGAAGCAGATCAGCTCCTCCGGCTCCGCGCGTTCCACCAGCGCCGGGGAACAGGTGGCTGCCAGCAACTGCGAACGATCGACCGAAGCAAGTGATTCACCGAGAGCGCTCAGCGCAGCCGGGTGGACACCGCTCTCCGGCTCGTCGACGAGGTGGATTCGCCCCTTCTCCGGGAGGTGCGGGAGCAGGCCGAGGGCCAGCAGCCGCAACACGCCCTCGGACTCGAGGCCGGAGGGGACCTTGAGGCCCCCTGCGTACCGCAGCACCAGGTACGCGTGCCGGTCCACCTCCCGCTCGGCCACGTCAACGTCCGCCAGGCCTGGCAAGACGGCCCCGGTCCACGCCAACCACGCCTGGAAGCCGGCGGCATGCTCGTCCCGCAGGCGTTTGACGACCCACGGCAGATTGCCGCCATCCGCGGTAAGTCCCATGCGGGCCAGGTGCGGCGGGCTCGCACGGCCGAGGGCGCCGCCCTCCAGCCGAAGCAGCCGGACCCCACCCGTCAGAAAGTCCTTCAGCGCGGTAGCCACCGGCATCGTGTCCGGCGAATCGGGAAGGCTGCCGAGAGCGGACCGATGAGGGCCCAGGCTGATGCGGACGTCCCATCCCCTGTCCTCATCCGTCTCTCGTTGGAAACGGTCGTTACCGGCGGGCGTCTTGGAGAGCACCGTGCTCCACCCCGGCCTTCCGCCCGCCAAGACCGTCCGGGGCGGCGCCGGCATCTCCGGAAAGAGGTTCGCCTGGGCCGGAGCCGGCTTCGGCGCGGGCAACAGAATCCCCCGCTCATGGTGTATCCGAACGCCTTCTCCACTACCCCGGACGGCCACCTCGTATCGATAGATCTGGAAGTCGCGGTCCTCCGGCAGCAGATCCCGGCACGATTCCGGTATCTCGAACTCGATCGCCAGTTCGAACCCTGGATCCTCGTCCGGCCTTGCCCACACGAGGTCGCGGAAGTCGTCGGTGCGTTTCCGAACTGCCGCGTTGGGACCCTCGCGGACCAGATCGCCCAGGAACACCAGCAGGTCGAAGAGCGTGCTCTTGCCCGTTCCGTGCGGGCCGGCGAGGAGGTGAAAGCGACCCAGGGAGACATCCAGGTGCCGCAGACAGCGGTAGTTGAGGGCCTGGATGCGGCGGATCATCGGGTGCTGGGGTGTCGTTCCAGGGCTGTGGGACACGGCAGGCTGGGAAAGATTCTTGGCCCGGCCAGGCCCCGCGTCAAACTCCCGGCAGGATCACGCCCAGCTTCGACAGGACCTCGCCAATGGTGCGGGGAGACGCCCGGGACGCCAACTCGGCTCGTCGCGCCCGCCAGTCCAGGCATTTGACCTGATCCGCCAGGACCACACCCGTGATGGACCCTCCCGCGGGAAGTTGAACTTCGAACGGATACCCCTTGGACCGGGAAGTCACCGGGCAGGCCAGCGCAAGCCCCGTCTTCTCGTTGTAGCTCCGGGGACTGAGCACCAGTGCCGGGCGCCGTCCCGACATCTCGTGTCCCGCTTGTGGCGAAAACGAAAGCCACACCAGATCGCCCATGTCCGGAACGTTTGCGGGCCCTACCACTCCTCGCGTCCGACTGGTGGTCCGAAGTCCACCTCGGAGTGGAGGTTATCGGGCGAAACCTTCGCGAGCATCTCGGCCAGGTCATACCGCTTCTTACGGATCACGACCTGTTCGCCGTGGGACTCGAGTTCTACGGCCGACCCCTCGCGAACACCCCATTGCTCGGCAATCGCCTTGGGAATGCGAATGGCCAGGCTGGCACCCCACTTGGCTACGGTCGATTGTGCCCCCATCTGACTCCTCGTCTGGTGAATTGAATTCAAAGATATCTAAAATATATCTTCCCAGGATTCAGGCGCAATCCTACCGCCCCCGCATCTCCCCAGTCACTTCGGTTACCACCCGAAACCCGCCGAATTCCCCCGGGATCTCCTCCTCCACCGCCGCGGAAGCAGCGGTCAGGTAGACCTTGATGCAGCTCTCGCCGCCACAGTCCCCCACCGCCGTCCCGGCCACCCCCCCGAGCGCCATTACCACACCGGTCAGCGCCTCCTGGGCCGCGACGATGTCCCTTCCCTCGACCAGGATCCGGTAGCGCACCACCCGCTCGACGCCCAGTTCGTCGCGCGACACCGCCCAGACGTGGTCGCCGTCGAAGACCGGCACCGGCAGTGCGGAAAAGCCTTCCGGCGCCTGCACGGTACCCAGGAAGGTGCCGTCCTCGTCGAAGACATCGTAGCTCGCCCAGACCAGGTTCATCATCGGTCCGGCCGGGGGGTCGGCGGGGTCCCGTTCATCGCTCTCGGAGAAGTCCCACGTCGGCCATGGCAGCGCCCAGATCCGGCCGTCGCGGCCGGGGTGAAGCTGCAGGAAGGGCGGCTTGTAGTCCGGGATGGGCGGTCCGTCCCAGCTCCAGTCGGGCTGGGTGCCCCGCATCTGCTGCGTGATCATCTCCCGGAAGAAGCCGCGTTCGCCGGCCGACACCGGAACCGGCTCGTAGTCGCGCTCGATGCGGAGAACGCCGTCGTCGCGCCCGAGTTCGATCCGGTACTCGGTGGCCAGACCGGTCAGAAAGTGGCCGCTGGGGTGAAGGGCCCACGCGAAGGTGGGCGAGAAGGGGACGAGCGTGCTTGTCGAGCTGCTGGAGTTGCCGGTGACGAGTTCAGCCGTGAGGGTCGGCGGCTCGTAGTCGCTGGAGGGCTGCGGCACGGTGTCCAGGGGGGTGCCGTCGGGACCGAGGAAGATGAGTTGCCAGGTGAAATCCTCCCGGGATTGGTCCCGCGTGACCAGGAGCGTGCGCCCGCGGGCGTCCGTATACATGGGCTCATCCGTGTAGTCGGTGGTCGCCCTGTACCCCCACTCGGCCGTCTCGCCCGGCCCGGGACCGTACACCTGGACCCGCGAGTTGCCGGGATCCCGAACGACGAGCCGGCCGTCCGGGAGCAGGGCGATGGCCTCGGCCTGTCTGAGCTCGCCGGGACCTTCACCGCGTCTGCCCAGGGTCTCGATGTATGAGCCGGTGGCGTCGAAGACGCGGATTTCCTGCGCCTGCGTGTCCAGGACGTAGACGGTACGGTCGTCGTTCACCGCGATCGAGCCGACCGTGCCGAAGAGGTATTCGTCGGGGCCTTCGAGTTCGCCGACCGAGACCTCGGGGACGAGGGTGGCGGGGGCGCCCCATTCGCCCGGTCCGTGGCTTCGCACGATGGTGGTGTCGCCGATGACTTCGGTGGTTCGCGTGGCCGGGGGGGCGGGGTCGGCGCTGCAGGCGGCGAGGGTGACGGTGGCGAGCGTGAGGATGGGGGTTCTGGGTAACATGTTGGCTCTCACGGGGTTGCGGGGGGCGGGCGGGGGCGGTTGCCGTTCCCTGGACGACTGTACGTGTCGTGAACCGCTCAGGGTTTCCCGCGCCGCCGTTTGCGGCGAAGAGGGCGGCGCGTGGGCAGTCCACGCTCCGCGAATCGGTCCCAGAGGTGGAAGAAGAGGTGCAGCAGGAGCATCGCCGTCGAGAGGACGCCGAGGACGACGACCAGTACGGTGGCCATCATGGTCAGGGATCTCAGCATGTAGTCCATGTAGAACGTTGGACGATGGCTTGCGGGCGTCGGGTTGGCTTGCGGCCATAGCGCCACGAGATCCAAGAGATGGTCCGGGCGATTCTCGCCACGTCCTGGGCGGCTGGCTACGGGCCAATCCGAGAGAGATTGCCTGGGGTCCCACAGATGGTGTACAGTTCTATGAGGAAACGATACGGTGCGAAGTCGGGTGGTGGGAGATGGGAGAGAGCCCGGCCAGACGGAGTAAGGACCCATGGACAGCGAATTGCGGACGGATGTCTGGAACGACATGATCCACACCGACGGCCTGGTGCGGTACTACGGGGAACTGGCAGGCAAGCTGGCTTGGCGTGAAAGAGCGATGACTGTCGCAACATCGCTATTCGCCACGGTTGGTCTGGTCGTCTCGCTCATTGGTGTAGGGGCGTCATGGACCTCGGTGGCAATCGGGATCGCGGTGGCGACCAGCGTCTTGCCGTTGGTCTATCGTGTCAGTGGTGTTGTGACCTCTGCAACGTACTGCGAAAAGCGCCTTGGTGACCTCATGGTGGAGTGGCGGCAACTGTGGCAGCAGGTCGACCACCTGCCGACGGACGAAGTTCGGGAACAGTGGAAGAGACTTTCCGGGAGGATGAACGAGATCACCTCGCTGATGTCTTCCGGTAGGATGAACGAGAAACTGCGCGATTCAACGGAGAAGCAGGCGGATGAGTACTGGGAGGCCCAGAAGCAGAATCAAATCGCGAGGCAGAACGATCCCCGATACGCCCTCCCAGCCATCTAGGGAGGAAGTAGGAATCCCGGAACGACGCGGGGGCGGATGGCCACCGCGGAAAAATCCTCCACCTTCGCCTCCACCACCGCCGCCCTCCCCATCACCCCCATCCGAGGATCGCTGACGCTCAACGGAGGGGGTGGGATGGGCCTCCGGGGCGGCTGACGCCGCTCCTCGGCCGTCTCCAGCGTGGGGGGCCGGGGGGGGGGCCCCCCCCCGCGCCCGCCGCGCGGCGCGCCCCCCCCCCCACAAAAAAAACCGCGAACGCCTGGCGGGGGCGATGAGAAATTAAA
>JAPPNO010000029.1:6015-36326 GCA_028873845.1 Gemmatimonadota bacterium
TTATATCGGCCGGCGCGCGGGCCGGGGGGGGGGGGGCCGGCGGGGGCGGGGCCGGCGCGCCGGGGGCCGCCGCCCCCCCCCCCCGCCTCCGGCTCGACACCGTCCGAATCCCCTCCCCTCCGATCGCTGACGCTCAACGGAGGGGGTGGGATTCGAACCCACGAGTCCTTTCGGACGCCGGTTTTCAAGACCGGTGCATTGAACCGCTCTGCCACCCCTCCAGTTCCCGATAAGATAACGCCCCGCCGCCGATCCCCTTCAAGGCGAATCGTCCCATCCCCTTCAGCCGCCGCGGCCTGGCCCTGTTGGCCCCACGGGTCAGTGCCGGAACAGCCTCCGCCCCGTAAACACCATCGCGATCCCGTGCTCGTCGGCCGCCGCGATCACCTCTTCATCGCGGATCGACCCCCCCGGCTGGATGATCGCGCGCGCACCCGCCTCCGCCGCCGCATCCACCCCGTCCCGGAACGGAAAGAACGCATCCGACGCCAGCACGCACCCGTCCAGATCAGCCCCCAACCCCGCTTCCCCCGCCTTCCGCACCGCCAGCTTCGACGAATCCACCCGGCTCATCTGCCCCGCACCGATCCCCACCGTGGCCCGGTCGTTCGCCAGCAGAATGGCATTCGACTTGACCCCGGCCACCGCCGCCCACGCGAACGAAAGATCCGCCTCCTCCGCCTCCGTCGGCTGCCGCTCCGTCACCACCCTCCACCCCGAATCCTCCACCGCGTAAAACGGCGGATCCGGCAACGACTGAAACAGCACGCCCCCATACACCGACCGGAACGAACGCGCCTCGCCGTGCCCCCCCGCCCGCGCCAGGAATCTCGCTGCACTCCGCAGCGCCTCATCCGCCGACACCCACCACTCTGCGCGCGCCGGTTCACACGGATGCGCGTCGGCCGTCCCCCCCGATGTCCCCTCACCCGGCAACGCAAGCAACCGGATCCCCTTCTTCGCCCTCAACACCTCCAGCGCCCCAGCCGTAAACCCCGGCGCCACAACGCACTCCACGAACATCGAAGCGATCCCGGCCGCCGTCTCCCGGTCCACCTCCCGGTTCGCCGCGATCACCCCGCCGAACGCCGACACCGGATCCGTCACCCGCGCGCGCTCGAAGGCCGCCGCCAGCGAGTCCCGCACCGCCACCCCGCACGGCGTCGTGTGCTTCACGATGCAGATCGCCGGATCGGGTGCGAACGCGAACGGCGCCAAGCTCAACAGCGCTCCGTCCAGATCAAGGATATTGTTGTATGACAGTGCCTTGCCATGCAATTGTTCGAGTATCGCAACACCTTCTCGGCGCCCGCCCTCGACGTGGAACGCCGCGCTCTGGCCCGGATTCTCCCCGTACCTCAGCGGCCCCCCCCGCCTTCCCAGCCGCAGCGTGACCGCCTCGCCCAACAGATCCCCTTCCCCCTCCCCCTCCAGGTAGCCCGCCACGGCCGCGTCATACGACGAAATCTCCCGGAACACCTTTGCCGCAAGCCTTTTTCGCAGGGCGGGAGAGCCCTCCTTCTGCCCCTCCAGCCCCCCCTGCCCCTCCCCTGCCACGGCCTCCAGCACCGCGCCGTAGTCGCGTGGATCGACAACCACCCACACGTCCCGGTGGTTCTTCGCGGCGGCGCGGATCATCGTGGGGCCACCGATGTCGACGTTCTCCATGGCCACGCCGAGGGTCACATCCGGGTCGGCCACCGTCTCGCGGAACGGGTACAGGTTGACGGCGACCAGGTCGATCGGGGCATATCCCCGGTCCGCCAGCGCCCCCATGTCGTCCGCCCGGTCGCGCCGCGCCAGCAACCCGGCGTGCACGGCAGGGTGCAGCGTCTTCACGCGGCCGTCCATCATCTCGGGATGACCGGTCACCAGCGACACACCCGTCACCGGGACGCCCGCCTCCCTGAGCGCCCGCGCCGTCCCACCGGTCGACAGCACCTCCCACCCCCCGTCCACCAGCGCCCGTGCGAACTCCACGATCCCCGTCTTGTCCCACACGCTCAGAAGTGCTCTGCGGCTATTCACCGGCCCCTCCAAAGGCTGTTGCGATCGATTCCCTCAGGTCCCGGCCCGCCTGGACACCCGTGCCGGGCCAGCGAAAGGCGGGGGCGGCGAGGTCTGCCCGCGCCAGTGCGTCGGCGGCCGCGGGAAAGAGCAGGTGCTCCACCTCCAGGACCCGCGCGGCCAGGCTGCCGGCCGTGTCATCGGGCTCCACCGGGACCGGCCACTGGGCCAGGATGCGTCCCTCGTCGTAGCGCTCGTTCACGAAATGGATGGTGGGGCCCGACACGCTCGCGCCGGAGCGCAGGACGGCTTCGTGGACGTGGTGGCCGTACATCCCCTTCCCCCCGAAGGCGGGCAGCAGGGCCGGATGGATGTTGAGGATCCGGCCCTCGAAGGCGCGGCAGACCTCGGGCGGCAGGAGCTTGAGGAAGCCCGCGAGCAGGACGCCCCGCACCCCGTGGCGCTCGAGCAGCCCGACCACCTCGGCCCCGGCGGACCGACTGCCGAAATCCACCCGGTACACCGCCCTCCCCTTCGCCCGCGCCCGCTCCTCGGCCGCACATGGCCGGTCCACGATCAGCACCTCGATCCGGTAGGCGGCACCGTGGTCCTCGTGGTCGAGCAGCGACTGCATGTTGGTCCCCGACCCCGACGCGAGCACGGCGTACGGGACCTTCACGCCGCGCTCACACCAGCTCGCCGCCGTACACGGGGATCAGGAACGGATTCGTGATCCGCTCGTGCCCGACCGTGGTTTCGGGTCCGTGGCCCGGGTAGAGCACCGTTTCGTCCGGCAGGGTGAGCACCTGCGTGCGGATCGATTCCATCAGGACGCGGTAGTCGCCGAAGGGAAGGTCCGTCCTGCCGATCGATCCGGCGAAGACCACGTCGCCCGCGATCGCGACCGGCTCGGAGGTCGAAAGGAAGATGACGTGGCCGGGTGCGTGGCCCGGCGCGAAGAGGACTTCGAACTCCGAACCGCCGAAGGTGAGGTTCGTGCCGGGAACGAGATCCACATCGGGCGGCGGCTGCTCTTCCCACGGGACTCCGAAGGCGACCGCCTGGGCCGCCACGCTGTCGTAGAGGGGCTGGTCGAGCGGATGGAGATAGACCCGGGCGCCCGTCTCCCGCCTGGCCTGTGCGACGCCCTCGATGTGGTCCAGGTGCGCGTGCGTGAGAAGGATCGCGGCGACCTCGAGCTTCCGCGCACGGACCGCGGCCAGCGCCTCGGGCGTGGCGGCGCCGGGGTCGCACAGGAGCGCGGTGCGGCCGTCGGCGCACACGACCAGGAAGGTATTCTGGACGAAGGGGCCGCCGGTGAAGGTCAGGATTTCCAGGAGCTACACCGTGAACGAACTGCCGCAGCCACAGCCGCCGGTGGCCTGCGGGTTCTTGAAGGTGAAGCCGGAGCCCATCAGCGACGACACGTAGTCGATCTCGATCCCCTCCAGGTACTGGGCGCTGAACGGGTCCACGAAGATCCGGATTCCGTAGCGATCGAGGATCTCGTCGTCGCCCTCGGGGCCCTTGTCGATGTCCACCCCGTACTGGAATCCCGAGCATCCGCCGGGAAGCACCGCGACCCTGAGTCCGGCCTCGGGGGTCTCGCCGTGATCCCTGAGGAATCCCTGCACCATCTTGACCGCATTGGGCGTAAGGGTCAGGTCCATTTTGGTCTATCTCGCACTTCGTCGTATTCGAATTCGATCGGGCCGGCGCGGGGCAGCCGGAGCTGGCCTCCCGCCCGCCTCCAGAAAGCTATCCATGGCCCGGGAGGGGGTCAACGAAGGGGATGGCGGGGGCAGCGGCGCCACCCTCCAGCCGCTCGATCAGCGCCGCAGCCGCGGCCAGATCGTCCACGACGTGAGTTTCCCCGCCAACCCGGTCCTCCTCGCCGGCTCCGTGTCCGGTGCGGACCAGGATCCCGGTGCCTCCGAGGGTCCGCGCGGGCAGCACATCGCTGCGTTTGTCGCCGACATAGTACGAGCCCGCCGTTTCGAGGCCTAGGTCGGCGGCGGCCCGGCGGTACATGACCGGGCTCGGCTTGCGGCAGGTCGTATGCGGGTCGCCACCGGGACCGTCGGGGCAGAAGTACGTCCCGTCCATGATCACCCCGGCGTGGGCCAGCTGCCGCGCCACCTCGGCGGCCACGCGGTGGTAGTCGGCCGGAGTGTAGAGCCCGCGCCCGATCCCCGACTGGTTGGTGACGATGACCAGGGCGAAGCCAAGTTCGCGCAGGCGCAGGAGGGCGTCCGCCGCGCCGGGGATCAGGCTGACACGGTCCGGATCGGCAGTGTACTGATGGTCTTCGATGATGGTGCCGTCCCGGTCCGCGAAGACGGCCCGGCGCGTGGACGGCGATGCCTTCACCCCGCCCCCCCGCCCGTCCCCCCCACCGAGGCCAGCGCCGACAGAACGGCCCCCTCCTCCTCCACCGCGATGGTGCGGAGGTCGAGAATCACGCGCCCCTTCCGGCTGCGCGCGATGACCGGGGGGTCGTGGGCGCGCAACGCCGCCATCCACCGCTCGGCCGCGTCGCCGGCGTCGATTTCGATCACGGCCGTGGGCAGTCTCGCGTCGGGGAAGGTTCCCCCGCCCACCACCGACCGCCCCCGCGAAACGTCGGCGGCCAGCGGGGCCTCGCCACGCGCCACCCTCATTTCGGCCACCCTCTCCACCACCGCCCTCGCCCTGCCCTCCAGTTCCTCCACGGGGGCCTTGATCATGCGCAAAACCGGAATCCGCTCCATCGCGCGTCGCGGGTCCCGGTACAGCGCCAGCGTGGCCTCGAGCCCCGCCAGCGTGACCTTGTCGCAGCGGAGCGCGCGGCACAGCGGGTGCGCCTTCGCCCCGGCCACCCCGGAGCGCGTCCCCGCAAGGATCCCCGCCTGCGGCCCGCCGAGCAGCTTGTCCCCCGAGAAGGCCACCAGATCCGCGCCTGCGGCGACGCTCATGGCCGGCGTGGGCTCCTTCGGCAACCCCAGTTCGGCGCTGTCGGCCAGCAACCCCGACCCCAGGTCATGAATGACGGGAACGCCGGCCCCGGCCCCGAGCGCGACCAGTTCGTCCAGCCCGGCATCCTCGGTGAACCCCGACATCGAGAAGTTCGAGCGGTGCACCTTCAGGATCGCGCCCACCTCCCCGGCTTCGACGGCCCGCGCGTAGTCGGCCAGGCGGGTGCGGTTGGTCGTCCCGACGGTGACCAGGCGTGCGCCGGCCGCTTCCACCACTTCGGGGATGCGGAAGCCTCCGCCGATCTCGACGAGCTCTCCGTGAGACACCGCCACCCCCCGTCCCGACGCGAACGCCGTCAGCGCCAGCGCCACCGCTCCCGCGCAGTTGTTGACCACGAGCGCCGCCTCGGCGCCGGTCAGCTCCCGCACCAATTCGGTGCAGTGCACATACCGCGAACCGCGCCCGCCGGTCTCCAGGTCGAACTCGAGGTTGCCGTATCCGGACGCGCGCGCCATGGCTTCCCGGGCCTCGGCAGCCAGGGGGGCCCGACCCAGGTTGGTGTGCAGGATCACGCCGGTGGCGTTGACCGCGGGCTGGAGCGATGGGGTCTCGGCGGCCGCGATCCCGCGGCGCAGCAGGTCCTCGTAGCCTTCCTCCGATGCGGGGAGCGCGACACGGCCCGCGCGGACGTCGTCGAGGACGGCGCGCAGGCGTGAGGTGACCCATTCGCGGCCGCGCGATTCGGCGAGCCGGCGGCACCAGGGACGCGCCAGCAGGCGGTCGACACCCGGGATCGCGCGGCGATGATCACGGCGTGCGGGCATGGGGCGTCAGCGTGTGGGCGTGGGAGGGAGGGGCGGGCGGAAGGCCGAGCGGTGGCGGAAGGGGGTGGTGGGGCGTGCCGGGCCGGGAGCTCGCCGGGCCGGTGCCGGGTCCGAGGCGGTCGCGAGGGGCGGAAGGGGGTCATCGGTGGGGCGGAGCGCGATCCGGTTGGTGTCGGGAGGGGTGGTGGTGTCGGGGGGAGTCGTGGTATCGGGGGGTGGGGTCGTGGTGTCGTCCACCTGGGTCGTGTCGTCCACCGGCACGGTGTCGCCCGTTTCCATCCCCTCTTCCTCCACCTGTTCCTCCTCCTCCGGGGGCGGCGGCTCCCAGGCCAGGGTGTCCACGCCCCCCCCATCCTCCGCCCCCGCAATGTTCTCCACTCCCTCGACCACCAGTTCATACGGGACTCTCGCCACCAGTCCCTCGTCCAGAACGCCCACAAGCGTGCGAGACGGCAGCCTGAGGCCCGAGAGCGTCGTGGGAATCGCCGGACCGTCGGCGGTGTCGGAAACCTCACCGGGATCCTCGCCGGTCTCGGGCCCCGGGTCGGACGGCGCGGCGGCCCGTCCGGCGGGCTCGGGCTCTTCGCCGGCCGCATCACCCGGTGCGGCCGAGTCGCCCGGCTGTGCCGCCAGCTCCTCAGCCCGCGCGATCGAGTCCGCCCGCGCAACGGAGTCCTCGCGGGCGTCAAGCCAGATCCGGTACTCGTGCTCCTGGAAGATCCGGATCCGAAACGTCGTGCCCGGCTCCGGCGGCGGCACCGGTTCGGGTTCGGCAGCCCCGGCCTCCTGTTCGGCTTCGGGGTCGTCCGCCGCCGCAACCTCGCCCGGGTCCTCGACCACCTCGCCCGCGCCCGCGGTGTCCACGACCCCGGCCTCCTCCTCCACCACCGGCACGGCCAGCAGCGAGTCGTCGTACTCGGTCACCGTGAGCGTTCCCCGCATCGTCCCCGGAGGGATCGTCGGCTCGATGTAGTCGTCGAACTCGATCTTCAGCGTCACCGAGTCCTCGACGTTGACCCGGGTCAGACGGGGCGCGGTCGTGTCCGGCTGGATCAGGGTGAGGATCTCGAGGGTCGTGTCCGGCGGCTCGGCCAGGTCGCCCGGGACGAACGATGTCTGCGGTTCGCTCCCGTCCACCTCGCCGTTTCGGTTCTGGTCCTGCCAGGCGCGCAATTCGAAGGCGCCCGCGGGGACGTAGCGGAGCGAGAAGACGCCGCCCGGGTCGGAGAAGTTCCAGTGGGTGAGGGTGTCGTCCCCGTGTGCAAAGCGTGCCTCCACGCGCACCCCGGGGGTGGCGTCGCCCGTCACCCGGTCCTCGACCATGCCCGCCACGACGTTCGACACGATCTCGGCCCCGGTGGTGACGACCAGCTCGAAGGCGTCGCGCAGGCTGTTGGCGAACATGTCGCGGATGACCGGACGCACCGTGATCCGGTACACGAGGCCGGGGGCAAGCCCCTCCTCCATCTCGACGGTGATGCACTCGCGGCCGTGCCTGACCCGGATGTCTCCCGTGGAGGGCGACACGATGACGGCGTCGTTCAGCCGACCGTCGGCGGGCCGCTCGCTGATCCGCTCGCTGAAGCAGAAGCGCACCTCGCGGAGCCCGGGCTCGACGGTCGCGAAGGTGTCGGGCACCGTTTCGATCACATACGGCGGGAAGACGTCCTCCGGCCCGCCGGTGGGGGCCTCGGACCGGGCGCAGGCCTCCGCCGCGATGAGCACGGCGAATCCGGCGCAAATGGACCCCGCCAGCCGCCTCACCGCCCCTCACCCCCCAAGGATGTCAACTTTTCATTCCATTTAGTCAACTGCAGTTGACATGATGCCAGCTTTTCGCGCTCGCGCTCCACCACTGCCTCGGGTGCGCGGGTGACGAAGTTGTGATTGGCCAGCTTGGCTTCCATTCCCTTCAGAAGGCCGTTGAGGCGGCCGATCTCACGCACGGCTCGCGCCCGCTCGCGCTCCAGATCGATGACTCCCTCGAGGGGGAGGAAGAGTTCCGTCCCGTCGCGCAGGACACCGCCGGCGCCGGCGGTTCCCGGCGCCGGAGGGGCCGTCACCACCGAACCGATCCGCGCGAGCCGCCGCAACATCTCCCCCCGCCCCTCCACCAGGCGGTCGTGCCCTCCCCCGGTCAGGTGCAGCGAGACTTCCCGCCCCTCCCCGACGCCGTACTCCTTGCGCATGCCGCGCACACGCGCGATCAGCTCGCGGAGCCGGCCGAAGGCGTCCTCGGCTGCGGGGTCTTCGAGCTCGGGGTCCACGGCCGGCCAGCGGGCCGCGATCAGGGGGCCGCTCCGGTCTTCGCCTCCGGGGAGCAATCCCCACAGCTCCTCGGTCACGAAGGGAACCATGGGATGAAGGAGGCGGCAGACACGGTCCAGCACGTGGGCCAGAACCGAGCGCGCGCCCTCGCGTCCGGGACCGCCGGGGCGCAGCCTGTGCTTGACCGACTCGAGATACCAGTCGGTGAACTCGCCCCGGAAGAAGTCGCGCAGCACCTCCGCGACGCCCTGCATCCGGAAGGCCTCCAGCTCCTCGTCCACGCGCCGGATGGCCTGCTGCTGGCGGGACAGGATCCAGCGGTCCTCGAGCCTCAGTTCATCCCTCACCTCCGAGAGCGGGCGGATGGGATCGTCGCCCAGGCTCATGAGCGCGAAGCGGCCGGCGTTCCACAGCTTGTTGACGAAGTTGCGGCCCGGCGCAAAGGCCGACTCGAGGTCCTCGTGATCGAGGCGGATGTCGGCGCCCACCCCGGCGCTCGCCAGCACGGTGAAGCGGAGCGCGTCGGCCCCGTAGAGCTCCACCACCTCGAGCGGGTCGACCCCGTTGCCGAGCGACTTGGACATCTTGCGGCCCTGGGCATCCCGCACGGTGCCGTGCAGGTAGACGCGCGTGAAGGGCGTGTCCCCCATCGCCTGGTACCCGGCCATGATCATGCGCGCCACCCAGAAGAAGAGGATCTCGGGCGCGGTCGAAAGGGTGTGGCCCGGGTAGAAGGCCTTCAGGTCGTCCGTCTCTTCGGGCCAGCCGAAGACCGAAAACGGCCACAGCCACGACGAGAACCAGGTGTCGAGCACGTCGGGGTCCTGTTCGAGGGCGGCGCTTCCGCATTCGGCGCACGCCGACGGGTCCTCGCGCGCGCAGATCTGCGCGCCGCAGTCGCGGCAGTACCACACGGGGATGCGGTGGCCCCACCACAGCTGCCGCGAGATGCACCAGTCGCGGATGTTCTCCATCCACTGCTCATAGACGCGCGTCCAGCGGCCGGGGGCGAAGGTGACGGTGCCGTCGCGCGACGCCGCGAGCGCCGGTTCGGCCAGCGGCTTCATGCGCACGAACCACTGTTCGCTGAGCCGCGGTTCCACCACCGTGTCGCAGCGGTAGCAGCGGGGGACGGCGTGGGCGTGGCCGTCGCGGCCCGCGAGGAGTCCTTCTCCTTCAACGGCCTTCACCACCGCCCGGCGCGCGTCGAAGCGGTCGAGGCCGCGGAACGCCGCGGGCGCGTTCTCGTTCATCACCGCGCGCTCGGTCATGACGTTGAGGACCTCGAGGCCGGTGCGTCCCGCGATCTCGAAGTCGTTGGGGTCGTGGGCGGGTGTCACCTTGACCATACCCGTCCCGAATTCGGCGCTCACGTGCCGGTCGGCGACGATGGGGATGGTGCGTCCCGTGAGGGGGAGGTGGGCGGCCGTGCCGACGAGGGAGCCGTAACGCGGGTCGCCCGGGTTCACGGCCACCCCCGTGTCGCCCAGCATGGTTTCGGGGCGGGTGGTGGACACGGTCAGGTACCAGCGGCCGCCGGGGAGGCGGCCGACCGCCGTGGCGCCGGCTTCCCGGGCTGCCGCCGCCGCTTCCTCGTGGCCGGCCACCAGCGGGTAGCGGATGTGCCACAGCGAACCGTCCGCCTCCGCGCCCTCGGCCTCCTCGTTCGACAGCGCGGTCAGGCACCGCGGACACCAGTTGATGATGTACTCGCCCCGGTAGATGAGATCCCGCTCGTACAGCCTGACGAAGATCTCGCGCACCGCCCGCGACAGCCCGTCGTCGAGGGTGAACCGGGTGCGCGTCCAGTCGCAGCTGCAGCCGATCGCCTTGAGCTGGCCCAGAATCCGGTCCCCGGTCAGCTCCACATGTTCCCACACGCGCTCCACGAACGCGTCGCGGCCCAGGTCGTGGCGCGTCCTGCCCTCGGCGGCGAGGCGCCGCTCCACGACGTTCTGGGTCGCGATGCCCGCGTGGTCGGTGCCGGGAACCCAGAGCGCGACGCGCCCCTGCATGCGCCGCCACCGAATCAGCACATCCTGGATGGTGTTGTTGAGACCGTGACCCATGTGCAGAACGGAAGTCACGTTGGGGGGCGGAATCACGATCACGTACGGATCACCGCCCGCCTCGACGTCGCCCGCGGACGCGCCGAAATGGCCGCCCTCCTCCCACATGCGCAGGATGCGCGCTTCGACCGCGGCCGGGTCGAAGGTCTTGGGCAACACGAGGGGTTTCAAGCCTATCGCCGTCCCGGCCGGCTGGAGGTGGTGTCCGGCTTGACCACGGGCGGCTTCGCCTCCTTCTCCTTCCCCTTTTCCTGCTGTCTCCGGGCCCGCAGCTCCTCCCGCCGCTTCTTCATGGCCTCGCGCCGCTCCTTCCACGACCTCTGCACGGCACCCCTGCTGGCCGCGCGCTCGATGTCCAGCAGCCGGAAGGCCATCTCCGCGCGGTCACCGCTGTAGTCGGGCGGCGGTCCGAAGCCGAAGGGCAGCGGGATGGTGAGGTCGCCCAGGTGGATCTTGCCGGGAGACACGCCCCACTTCTTCCCCTCGTCGTCGGTGTGGGTCCAGTCGGTCGCCGCGCGCGCCGCCTCGATCGCGGCCGCGATGGAATCGTTGCTCTCCCTGATCGCGATCGCCAGAAGCGTTTCCAGCACATGATCCGCCGAAGGCTCGGCCAGTGCGGGATCGATGGGCTGCCACAGGCGTGGATCCCCCGGGCCCAGACGCAACCGCTCCGCCGCGCTGTAGTACGGGTCGAAACGTACGGGCGGTTCCTCTTCGAAATCGGCAACCTCCACGGCCACCTCGGGCAGGTCGGGAGGGTCGATCTCGACCGGGTCGGCGGGGTCTTCCGTCTCCGGCGTGACGATCTCGACGATCTGCACGACCTGTATCCCCCCCGGCTCGGGAGCCGGCAGCGGAGGGAAGGGGTCGGGCAGTCCCCCCGGATACGGCACGGTGAAGAAGGGATAGAGGACGATCAGCAGGAGATGGGCCAGCCCGGAGACGATCAGGCCGGCGACGATCCCGCGCCGCTCACCGCGCAGGCGCGCACGCCTCCGCCGCGGTTCGCTGCGCTGGTCCTCGGCCCGGTTTCTCATCTGGCTCCTATCCGGCTCGTACATGAGTGGATACACCGATCGGCGCACCTCGTTCGATGCGGCTCCGCACCGACGATCCGCACGAGAGCGACACCTCGACCGTTTCACCCGGAGAAACGGGCCCGACCCCGTCCGGCGTCCCGGTCGCGATCAGGTCCCCCTCCTCCAGGGTCATGACGTGCGAGATGAAGCTCACAAGCCTTGGGATCGAGAACACCATCTCCGCGGTTGTCCCGTACTGCCGGACCTCGCCGTCCACCCGGGTGGTCACGGAGAGGTCGGCCGGATCGACCGCGGCGGCCTCGACCACATTGCCCACGGGGCAGAATGTATCCAGTCCCTTGGCGCGGGTCCACTGGCTGTCGCGGCGCTGCAAGTCACGCGCGGTCATATCGTTGACTGCGACGACCCCGCGCAGGTGGTCCCACGCGGCGCTCTCGGGGACGCGGCGGCAGCGTCGTCCCACCACGAGACCGATCTCGCCCTCGTAGTCGACCCGCCCCACATCCTCGGGCATGAGAACCGGCTCCCCGCCCGAAACGACCGAAGAGGGGGGTTTGAGGAAGATCAGGGGCTCACCGGGGACATCGTGGCCCAACTCGGCCGCGTGGCGGGCGTAGTTGCGCCCCACGCAGACGATCTTGCCGGGGCGTCGCGTCACGGCGGCTACCCGGTCCTGCGGGTGTGGATGGCCGTGCCTACGAGCGCGCCGAAGCCCGCGATCGCGAGGAAGACGGTGATGACCGTCCACCAGAAGCCCACATCGGTGTGGTCGCCCCCCCAGCCCAGCATGGCGTTGCGGGCCGCGCCGGCGGCCAGGGAGAGAAGGACGAGTCCGGCGAAGAAACCGAGGGCCTTTTTCATTGCTACCTGGGGATCGGGGTGGGAGGGGAGACGGGCGGGGACGCGGGCGGGCGCGCCCGGCCGATCAAATCTAGCGAACCGTTGACGAATGCGCGCGAGCGGCGGTGGCGCCAACTACGGACCGGGCGACACGGGGGCCGGGGAACGCATCACCGGTCGAACCGCACCACCCGGAATCCGAGGCCGTTGTCCCGGTGGTCGAGTTCGAATTGGAAGCGGTACGCCGAACGGAGGAATTCCGACGGGTACGCCCATGTGCCTCCGCGCAGCATGCGCCGGGAGCAGTCCCCGGAGAACCGGGTTCCGGCATGCTCCGGCCGTTCCGAGTGGTCCGGGTTCCAGCAATCGTCGGTCCACTCCGTCAGGTTCCCGATCATGTCGTACAACCCGAAGGCGTTCGGCTCGTACGATCCCACCGGCGCCGTTCCATCCCCCTGGCCGTCGGAGCAGAACGGGTAGGTCAGGCCGTGCTCCTCGAACATCGCCAGACCCTTGTCGTTCGTCCTGGCGAGGGTCCGGTCGAATGCGTTTGCGTACCGGCACTGCTCCTCGGCGCTCTCTCCCCAGTAGCGGGCGGTCCGCGTTCCCGCCCTGGCCGCGTACTCCCACCTGGCTTCGCTCGGGAGGCCGTAGGGGTGCCCGGTCTCTTCGGTCAACCACTCCACGTAGCTGCGCGCATCCCGCCAGCTCACCTCCGTCACCGGGCGGCGCCCACGTCCCCACCCCCAGTCCCCGGGGCGGTAGCCGTCGCAGCCCCCATCGTCCACGCATGCATCCCATTCCTCGAAGGTGACCTCGTAGATGCCCATGGCGAAGGGCTTCAGGACAGTGATTTCGCGCTGGGGCCCCTCATCCGCACCCCGTCCCTCCTCGGATTCCGGCGATCCGATGAGGAAGCTCCCCGCAGGCACCATCACCATCTCGGGACAGTGGGGGCAGTCGCGGAAGGTGGGTGTGGAGGATTCGCGGGCCCCGGTGAGGGGAGCCGGCCGATCCCGACTTGCGGGGGCGCCGGTGCATCCGGTGACGGCCAGCGCGGAGGCGGCCGCGACCAGGGCGAGCGAAACGCGCCCGCGCCCGCGGCCAACAGTGGACGAAACGCCGGCGGCCATGCTCTTCATCGGTGCTACTCCCGGTTGTAGAACTCCTTCACCTTCCCCCTCACCTCCCGCCAACCTCCCCTGACGAGCGGCATCGGCGGCAGCGCATCGAGAAAGTCGCGCCCGTAGCGCTTCCTGAGCAAGCGGTCGTCGAGGATCAGGACGGCGCCGCGGTCGGTGCGCGTACGGATCAGGCGCCCGACCCCCTGCTTGAGGCGCATCGCCGCGTCCGGGACCATGTATCCGCGGAACGAGTTCTCGCCCCGCTCCTCCATGACTTCGATCCGGGCCTCGGTCATCGGTTCGCTGGGGACCCGGAAGGGCAGCTTCTGGATGACCAGGGCGCGGAGCGGGCGGCCCGGCACGTCGACGCCCTCCCAGAAGGAGGCCGTGCCGAGCAGGACCGCCTTGCCCGAGCGGGTGAAGTCGCGCAGCAGCGCGGACCGGTCGCCCTCGCCCTGGACGAAGAGGGGCCACCGCCCTTCGGCGCCGCGACCGCGAAGATCCGCGGCCACGGCGCGGAGTGCGGCGTGCGAGGTGAAGAGCGCGAAGACGCCACCGCCGGTGATTTCGGCGACATCGTGGATCACCGCGGCCGCGGCGCGGTGGTGGGCGTCGGCGGCGGTGCGGTTGCGGGCGCTCGGGAGGTCGGTGGGGATCGCCAGCAGACTCTGGGTGGCGTGGTCGAAGGGGGAATCGACGACGGTCTCGGCGACGCGGAGGTCGGTGGAATCGGAATCGGCGAGGGATTCGGGGGACGCCGCGCCACCGCCCAGGCCCAACCTGCCCCGCGCATAGCCGAAGTCGTTGTTGGCGGCGAGAGTCGCCGAGGTGAGAATCGCGGTCTCGGTGTTGCCGAAGAGGTGGGCGGCGAGGGTGGGTCCCAGCTCGACGGGAGCGGCCGCGAAGACCAGATTGGCGATGCGGCGGACGCCGGACCGGCGCACCTCGAGCCAGCGCACCAGCGCGGGACCGTCGGAATCGTCCGGCAACAGGCAGAAACGGAGCGCGCGGTCGATGTTCTCCAGCCGGGTCCGGGATCCACGCAGGTCGAGGAGCCGGCCCTCCACGGCCTCGAGCACCTCGTCCTGATCGCCCAGCTGTTCGGCGAGGTCGTCGAGTTCGCGTGCCAGGTCACCCAGGGTGATGAGGACCCGCTCCAGCGCCTCGGCGATGGCGGGCTCGTCGGCCGGTTCCGGCCCTCCGGGTTCGCCGGGCTTCGCCGGCCGACCCAGCCGCAGGGCACCCTTCCCCGCCCTGCCCTCCACCCACGGCTCGATCACCTCGAAGAATCCGTTCAATGCCTCCCGGGCCTCGCCCACCTGTTGGCGCGCACGGCCGTCGATGCGCTTCCGCAGACGCTGGGCCGTGATCGACGCCGGCACCCCCGCCAGCCGCGCGCCGATCGAGGCCAGGATCCCCTTGCCGCCGCGGTCGATGCGGCTGAGCGCGCGATACATCCCCGTCCGCGAGGTCTCTGCGCCGAGACGCGACGTCGCCGAGTCCTCGATGTGGTGCGCCTCGTCGAAGATCACCCGCCTGTACGACGGGAGCACCGCCGAGTCGCGGAAGTTCCCGGTGACCATCCGCACGGCCAGGTCGGAGAAGAAGAGGGCGTGGTTGACGATGATCAGGTCCGCGCCGGCGGCGGTCCGCCGCGCGCGCTGGAAATGACACTGCTGGAAGTGCGGGCACTTGGCGCGCAGACAGGCATCGGTCTCGCTCTTCACCTCCTCCCACACGTCGTGGCTGGGAGAGAACGGGAGATCGCTCCGCGAGCCGTCCTCGGTCCGGTCGATCCAGTCGAGCAGCGCCTCGAGTTCCGCGGAACGGTCGCCGGGGAAGAGATCCGGTGCCGAGTCGGCCGCCAGGCGCGCGCGGCGGATCGAAATGTAGTTCGCCCGCCCCTTCATGAGCGCCCACTTGAAGTCCTCGCCGACCACCTCGCGCACGATGCCCAGGTCCTTCCCCACCAGCTGTTCCTGCAGGTTGATCGTGTTGGTGGACACAACCGCGCGCTCTCCGTTGCGTAGCGCCCAGCGCGCCGCCGGCACCAGGTACGCGAGCGATTTGCCCGTACCCGTGCCCGCCTCCACCAGCCCCACTCCACCCTCGTTGAAGTGCGACGCCACGAAGCGCAGCATCTCCCGCTGACCCGGGCGGTCCTCGTAGCCGGGCAGCTTCGCCAGCGGCCCGTCGGGGGCGAGCAGTCCGGACAGTTCGTCGACCCGCAGCGGCTCGACATCGCGCGGCTCGGGCGGTTCGACGACCACATAGATCCGGGTCGCCTCGTTGTTGACGATCGCCGTCCCCAGTCCCTGTTCGTAGATGCGGGCGGCCACCGCCAGATCCGCGTCCGAAGGTTCCAGTTCTCCGCTCGGGTGGTTGTGGATCATCACCCCGCCGTCGGGTGCATCGCGCGCCACTGCCAGCACCGCCGAGCGGTTGCCGCGGGCGACGGCGCGCGGGTTGGAAATCACCCGATTGCCGGACACCTCGGCGAGAAAGGAGACCTCGCGCCCCCCGGCGCGGGCGATTTCACCGCGAATGACGCGGGCGGCCTCCGGAGCCAGGCGGAGGGGAATATCCATCACGGAGTGCGCACGTCAGCACCGAATCATTTCCAGCGCGTCGCTCTCATCCGGACCCGCGAGTTCCGCCAGCCCCCGGTCCAGCGTGACCAGGACGCCGCCGCGGCGCAACGCAAGCGCCAGCAGGTGCGCGTCGGTGATCTGGCGGTAGCCGGCGACGCGCGCGAACGGCTTTGCGGTGGAATCGGCGGGCGAGACATCGTCGGCCCAGAAGACGTGGCCCTCGAGCCGGCGCATCCGTCCGAGCAGCGCGATGGCCTCGGCCGGAGTGGCCGCCCCGGGAATGGCACGGCGGTTGCTCGACACTCTCACGAAGCCGGACTCCGTGAGCGGGCAGGTGGCCCACCCGTTCCGCCGATGCGCCCGGAACCAGCCGTGCGCGAGACCGTGATGAACGTGATTCGGCCACGCGAGCGCGACGAGCACGTTCACGTCCAGGAGCCTTGTCAGACGTCCTCCAGCGCGTCGCGGACCATTTCCCGCGTGAGCGGTGGCGCGCCGGAACCCACGTCAAAGACGGGAAAGCCATCGGCGCGGGTAGCGGAATCGCGGGGCTGAAGGGCGGCCCGCGCAAGCGAAGACACCACCTTGCCCAGGCTTTCGCCACGCTCCCTGGCGATGCTCCTGACCGCGTGATGGATGTCCGGGTCCAGTGTCAGTGTGGTTCTCATGGTGACATCATGACATCATCGCATCGTGATGTCAACGCATCAGTGCCGCGCCCCCCACCACCGTCAAGTCTTCAGCTTCTTCTTCTTCGCGGCCGGAAAGAGCACGTTGTTGAGGATGAGCCGGTACCCGGGCGAATTCGGGTGCAGCGCCAGGTCGGTCGGCGGATCGCCGATCTGGTGCTCGGGGTCCTCCGGGTCGTGGCCCCCGTAGTAGGTCCAGGTGCCCTCGCCAAGACTGCCGTGGATGTACTTCGCCCAGGCCCCCTCGACGCCTAGCTTGACCACCCCCGGCTTGAGACGGTCGATGGCGAACGACGTGGTCAGTCCGTAGAAATCCGCCAACACCGACTCGTGGCTCTGGGTGAGCATGGCCGGGACGGGGTCGAACTTGGCCGAGAAGTCGAATAGGGTGAAGGCGCCCAGCTGCTCCTTCCACTGCGTGTTGACCTGGTGCCCGTCGATGTCCGAGAAGGAGTTGACGGAGGGCGACAGCTGGATGCGGGCGTCGTGGAAAGCCATCGCGAGCTCCCAGTCCATTCTGCCGTCGGCGTCGGCGTCGGGCGGCGTTCCGTCGGAATAGGCGGCGGCGATGTCGACGGAGGCGGCCGCCAGCGCCAGCTCGAGGGTCTCGGGCGCGGAACACATGGCGAAGAGGAATCCGCCCTGCTCCACGTAGTCGCGGATCGCGCGGCTGACCGCCTTCTTGAGGGCGGGGACGTCGGAGTAGCCGAGTTCGCGCGCGGCCTCCTCGTTGCGCGCCACCTCCTCCTCCAGCCACGGCGCCCCCGCGTAGGTGATGTAGAACTTGGAGTACTGGCCCGTGAAGTCCTCGTGGTGCAGGTGCAGCCACTCGAAGTCGTCGAGGCCGTCGCGCAGCACCTCGATGTCCCAGACCTTCTCGTAGGGGATCTCGGCGTAGTCGAGCGCCATGGTGACGGCGTCGTCCCAGGGAGCGCTGTTGGGCGGCGTGTAGATCGCGATACGGGTGGCCTTCTCGAGGACGACCGACTCCATGTTCGACTGGGCGATGATCCCGCGAATGCGCGCCTCGTCGGCCACTCCCACGGGCTGGACGGTGACGCCCATGAGCGCCGCCTCACGCCGGGTTCCCTCGGTGTCGGGAAGAAGGAACGCGCCGCCCTGGAAGTTGAGCAGCCACTCCGCGCGCCCGTCCTGCTCCAGCACCCGGTAGGCGAGTCCGTAGGCCTTGAGGTGGTCGGCCTGGGCGCGGTCCATGGGGACGAGGAGAAGCTGCGCGGTGGCGGTGTCCGCGCCCATCCCCACCGCCGCCACGACGGCCTGGATGGCGAGGATCCGCAGCCGTACCGTCACCGCCCCCCCCCGCCCCGAATCCGATCCAGCTCCCGCCGCGCGCCCGGCACGACGGGGCTGTCCGGATGCGCCACGATCAGCGCTTCGAGGATGCCCGCCGCCTCTTCACGGCCACCCGGCTCCTCCGCCACCGCCCGCGCAAGCAACAGCGCGGCCTCGGGGTATTCGCGCGCGCCCTGGTGTTCGGCCACGATGCGGCGCCTGAACGCCGCGGCCTCGGTGGCGAGCTCCGCCTGGTCCGCCACGCGGGCGCCCAGCGCCAGAATCGCCGGCCGGTCCGGCGCCGGCACCCGGTCGATCCCTTCCCGCACGATCGTCACCGCCTCGCCGGGGCGGCCCCGGTGCCGCGCGATGGCGGCCCTGGCGGCCAGGCTCGCACCGACCGTCGTCACCTCGCTCAGGACGAGAGCCAGGTCGAGCATCTCGGTCTGGAAGGACGGGGCGAGTTCGGGCAGCGCGGCCTGCACCGCGGCGATGCCGTCCGGATACGCACCGCCTTCGAGGAGGAGGAATGCCCGTTCGAGGGCGGCGCCGGGACCCTCGATGCCCTCCAGCACCGAGAGCGCGGTCTCGCGCATCCCGCCCGCGAGGAGGCGGGGGGCGAGGGTGGAGGCGAGTTCGTCCAGGTCGGCGGACTCGGGGTGCGCGTCCCGGAATCCGGCCAGTGCGGTGGCCGCCTCGGCGGGGTCTCCGGCCGCGACCCGTATGCGGAGTTCCTCGGCCCACGCGGTGGTGCGATCGGAGGTGCCCGGCGGGTAGAGGCCCGTGATGCGCGCCCGGGCCTCGAGCGCGGCGGCCGTGTCCGCGGCGGAGAGCGCCAGCGCGGCGCCAACCTCCAGACCGGGCAGGGTGACCGGGTCCGCCATGAGCGCCGCGACGATCGCCGCGCTCACCGGGGGCGCGCCGTCACCCAGCTTCTCCAGGCGATCCCGGATGTCCGTGTCGCGCTCCGGGTCCAGTCGCAACGCGCGCGCCCATGCCGCCGCTCCTTCTTCGGCGCGCCCCGCCGCAATCAGCGCATCTCCCAGCTCGACCAGCATCCGGGGCGAATCGCCCAGTGCCGCCAACCCTTCCCGGATCACCGCGGCGGCCTCGTCCGGCCCGAGAGCCTCTCGCAGCGCCCGCGCCCCGTCGCGGTAGGGATCGGGAGCGTCGGGGACGGCCCGGATCCATTGACGCACCGTCTTCTTGAGCTCGTCCTCGTCCCCGATGTCGGTCAGGACCTTCAGCTTCAGCGCCCACACGTGGTTCGCCGCGGGCTGGTCCGCCAGGCGGGTGTCCAGCACGGGCAGCAGGTCCGCGATGCGCTCGTCGGCGCGCAGTACGCGTTCCAGCGCCAGGAGCGCCGACGACGAAAGCGGCTGCCGTTTGAGGAGTTCCCGCAACGTGGCCTCGGCCTCCGCCAGTTCACCCCGTGCGACGTGGGTGGAGGCCTCGCGGAGCATGCGGTTCTCCTCGCGCCGGTCGGGGCGGCGCTGGGCGTCCAGGGAAGAGGCGGCGGTCAGTGCGAGGAAGCTGAAGAACCAGAGAAGGGCGGCCGGTCTTACCCGGACCAAGCGGGCCACACCGCTGGCACCCCGCAACCGCATCACCGTCCCCCCTCCCTCCCCGTCTCCCCTCCCCCGCGCCGGTTGAGTCGCTCGAAGTACTTCACCACCAGCGCCCGCTGCGCCGGCGGCAGCGCCTGCAGCGCCGCCGCACCCGGCAGCGCGTAGCGCAGCACGTTCAGATCCCCGGCGCTGAGCGCGCTCACGCCTTCGCGCGTGAATGCCCCCGCCTGTTCCGCCTCGCGCTCCTCCGATTCCTCGTCGCGCTCGAGGGTGCGCCCGGCGTCCAGCAGGCGGTGGAAGAGCCGTTCCTGCCGCCTCAGCACCTCCGGGTCGAGCCGTCCCCCGGCCAGCGCCTCGGCCAGGCGCCGCGCCTCTTCGGCGAGTGTGGACAGATCACCGAGCGGATCGCCCTCCTCCGTGCCCTCCCGGTTCATCTCATCCAGCTCCTCGGCCACCTGTTCCTGGCGTTCGGCCACCTCCTCCACCTGCTCGCGCAGCGTCTCCTCTCCGAGCCGCATCGGGGTGAGCGCGGAGGCGTCCTGCATGATCTCGCCCTGCTGTTCGGCGAGCTGCTGGAGCTGCTGCATCATCTGCTCGGAGGCCGATGCCGCGCCCTGCGGCTGACCCTGCTGCTGGCCCGAGGTCATGGCCATCCGGGCCACCTCGTTCAGGGTGCGCACCACCTGCTCGGCCGCGGCCGCCGGTGACGGACCCTGGGTGCGCGGGTTCTCCATGGCGGCGATGGTGCCGTCGAGCTGCTCCATGGCGGTGCCGAGGGCGGTGAGCAGGTCGCGCGCCCCCGGGGCGGCCATCTCGGTATCCTCGGCGTAGTTCTCGGCCAGGTTCCGGATCCCCTGCGCGAGCGCGGCCTCGTCGCCCCGCAGCGCGGCCAGCTCGTCGGGGCTCGCCCCGTGCATCTCGCCCCGGAGTTCGGTCTGGCGGCGGGCCAGCGCGAGCGCGTCGGCGGCCGTCCGGCCGAGCGCCGCACGGATCGCCTCCATCTGCTGCATCTGCATCTGCATCTGTGCCTGGTTCAGCTGCTGGGCCACCTGCGACAGGTCACCGGCCGCCTGCTGCGCCTGCTGTCCCGCGTTCTGCTGCTGCCCCTGCTGGGCCATCTGCGCGGCCTGCTGCATCTGCTGGCGCGCCTGCGACAGCTGGTGCCTCGCCTCCTGCACGCCGGCGCCCGCCTGCATTTCGCCCGCTTCCTGCACCCGCTGCTGCAGCTCCTCCAGCTGTTGCTGAAGCTCTTCGGCCCGCGCCTCGAGTGCCTCCTGCTGCTCGGCCCGGAGCGCTTCCTCACCTCCCTCCAGCATGGCTCTGGCCAGAATCTCCTGCTCTTCGGCCAGCTCCTCGGCCTCCTGCCCGGTCGCGCGGAAGTCCTGCTCGATCGCGGCGTCCCGGAACCGCTCCAGGGAGTCCTCCAGGCGCTGGCGCAGCCGCTCCTGGTCCTCCGCCATCCGCTCCAGGGCCGCGGCGAGCTCTTCGGGGTCCATCTCCGACAGCTGCTCGGCGAGTGCGTCCAGCTCGTCCAGACCCTCCTCGGGCGCGGCCTGGCTCAGGAGCTCCTCCAGCTCCCCGATCCGGTCCTGCAGCTCCGGGTCCGCCAGCCCGGCATCGCGCAGCGCATCGCGCAACCCGGCCAGTTCGCGCTGCAACGAGTCCACCGCGGCCATCATCTCCTCCTGGCGCTCCAGCGCCTGGGCGATCTCCTCGCGGTCCTCGAAGCGGGCCCGGTCCTCGCGCCCGTCCCGGTTGCCCTCCGCCTCGTTGCGAGCCTGCAGGTCACGCGCCTCGTCCTCGGCGCGGCGGGCCTCTTCGGCGAGATCCTCCACGCCCTCGGCCGCCTTGCTGAGCTCCTCCTCGGCCGCGCGCTCGAGCTCGGTGGCGCCACCGATCCACAGCGCGTATTCGACGCTCTCCCCCTCGCGCGGCACGGGGTTGTTGTCCACCGCGAGGGCCAGGTACCGGATGGTGTCGCCGGGGACAAGCGTCCATGCGGAGACGTCCAGCACCGGACGAACGATCGCCCCCGCCGACCCGCCCAGCTCCACCCGGTGCACGACCGGTTCCCCGGCCTCGCCGAACGAACTGATCCGCCGCACCACGATCTCGACGCGCGCGATCCCGTAGTCGTCGCCCGCGTGAATCACGAGCGGCTGCCGGAGGCCGACCGGCATGATCGTGTCGACGCCCGGATAGACGACCGCGACCTCGGGGGGCAGATCAGGGACGACCTCGATGTCGAGCGGACCGGGTGAGGACGCCGCCTCGCCGCCCGCCTCGTCGCTGAACCGCCACGCGTAGGTGCCCGACCGGGACGGAACCCAGCCCCCTTCGAAGTCCGCGCCCCGTACCTCGAGGTTGAGCACCTCGCGCCCTTCCCCGTCGAGGAGGACTCCGGCGCCGATCGCGCGGCTGCCCCGTCCGCGGATGCGCAGGTGGGTGCCCGCCGGGAGGGCCAGGGCGGGGACCTCGTTCTGGTACTCGCCGGGCGGGAGGCCGGTGTGGGGGGGATGCGTGACCTCGATTGTGAAATCGTTCACAAAGAGGGGATCGACCGGGGTGAGGACGTGGACATCGCTCGCCGCGCCGTCGGGCGCCTCGATCCAGTAGCGCGTCTCCGCGCTGACGGGCGGCAGGGTGGCCCCGCCCGTTCCTTCCGCCAGGGCCACGGTTTCGGCGCGGGTGACCTGGCCGGTCACGTCCCAGCGCAGGGTGACGCTGTCGCGCAGCGGGGCGTGGGCCGTGACCTCGACGACCGCGCCGCGGGACACCTCGATCGTGCCGGGCTCGACGGTGACCGGGGGCAGCACGGGCTCCACCAGCACGGCCAGGGGGTTGAGCAGGCCGGCCCAGGCGCTCACGGTGCGCGAGGGCGCCAGCGCCAACACGAGGAGCGCGGCCGGAAGCGCGGCCAGAAAGGCGGTCATGCCACGCCGGACACGTTGCCCGATCCTGTCGCCGAGCGGTCCCGCCAGCGTCTTCGAGTCCTGTCCGAGACGGCTCCCCACCTGTTCGAGGGCGAGGTCGCGCAGCCCCGGCGAAGTGCCCGGCGGAGCCGCGCGGGAAAGCTCCAGACCACCCAGCACCGCACCTTCGTCCAGTCCCGCGATCCGGTCCATCGCCCGGGTGACCCGGTGCTCGGCGCACCAGTGCCGTCCAAGCCGGCGCCACATCCAGACTCCGGCAGGGACGACGGCCGCGATCAGCGTCACGATCAGCAGCGGTCCCGGACTGCCCGCGCTCCAGCCGCCCCCGCCCACCGCCGCCACCGCCACGACGAGCAGCAGCAGCACGGCCGCACCGCACCACGCCGCCACCATGAGTCCCAGCGACCGCGACAGGTGGCGGCGCACGCCCCCGACCGCGCGCGCGATCCTGGAAGCCGCGCTCACGACGCCACCTGCGACATCGCAAAGACGAAGATGTTGACGCCCATCCTGAGCGCGTCCTCTCTGACTTCCGGCGGGTCCTCGTGCACCTCGGGATCCTCCCAGCCGTCCCCAAGATCGGTCTCGTAGGTGTAGATCACAACGAGCCGGCCCTGATGGAAGATACCAAAAGCCTGCGGCGGCGCGCCGTCGTGCTCGTGGATCTTGGGCAGGCCCTCGGCGAACTCGTAGGGGGCGTGGAAGACGGGGTGTTCGGGCGGGAGCTCGACGAGTTCGCGATCCGGAAAGACGCGGGCGATCTCGCGGCGGAAGGACTCGTCCAGGCCGTAGTTGTCGTCCGCGTGGAGGAAACCGCCGCCGAGCAGGTAGCGCCGGAGCGCGAGGCGTTCCTCGTCGGTGAAGCGGACGTTGCCGTGTCCGGTCATGTAGAGGAAGGGGTAGTCGCGGAGCGAAGGATCGGTGGGACGGACCGCGACTTCGCGGTCGGCGGTGGGGATGCCGGTGCGTTCCCGCACTTCGGCGAGGAGGTTGGGGAGGGAGGATGGATTGGCGTACCAGTCGCCGCCGCCGTCGTAGTGGAGGCGCGCGATGGTGACGGGGCCGCTTCCCTGGGCGTGGACGGGGGGCCCGCAGACGGTCAGCATGACCGCCAGCAGTCCGTGGACCAGCGCGACCCGGCCGCCGCACCTCCTACCCCTCACCCGGCCCCACCCTTCCCCGCTTCCCCCTTCGCGCGCATCACGGCCTCGTAGGCCGCGCCCCGGGCCACCCCCGAACGCCTTGCCACCTCCCGTGCCGCAACGGTGGGGGCCATTCCCGCGTCCAGCGCCTCCCTGGCCAGCGCGTCGACCGCGGCCGCGTCCGCGCCTCCGGTCCCCACCCCGCACCCCTCCACCACGACCGTCACCTCGCCACGCGGGGGGTTCTTCCGAAAATGGCGCGCACCCTCGGCCGGGGTACCGCGGAAGACCTCCTCGTGCACCTTGGTCAGCTCCCGGCACACCGCGATGCGGCGTTCGGGCGCGGCGGTCTCCGCGCGGGCCGCAAGCTCGTCCAGCAGGCCGGCCAATCGTGACGGAGACTCGAACAGCACGGTCGTCTCGGTGGCGTCTATGATTCGCTCCAGCGCTCGGGCCCGCCTTCCCGCCTTGCGCGGCAGAAATCCCATAAAGGTGAACGGGACACAAGGTAAGCCCGACGCCACCAGTCCCGCGAGGATCGCCGACGGCCCGGGGACCGGCACGACGCCACAGCCGTCCCCGATGGCGGCGTTCACCAGGCGCTCGCCCGGATCCGAGAGCAGCGGCGTGCCCGCATCCGACACCAGCGCCACGCTGTCGCCCGCGGCCAGCCACCGGCGCACGCGGGCGATGCGGCCGGCCTCGTTGTGCGCGTGCAGCGAGGTCGGGCGCGCGGCAACCCCGATGTGCGAGAGCAGGACCCGGGCCCGCCGCGTGTCCTCGGCGAGGATGTGATCGGCGGCGGCCAGGGTCTCGCGGGCGCGCGCCGACAGATCGGTCAGGTTGCCGATCGGCGTCGACACGATGTACAGCGTCCCGCTCCCTGTCCGGGTTCTTTCCATGGTGCACCATCCTGATCCTGCCGCGGAGTTGTTCCCCATGATTACGTAAGCCGGGGGAACAGGGACGTTGAGCGCGTGCGTCTGGCCTGCGCGGCCGTCCGGTGGCAGATTCCGCTTCCGCAACGGGGACGATCCGGAACCGGACGCCCCCAACCAATCTCACCGCCCGTCTCCCGGGCAAGGAGGAAAAATGAAAAGAATGACCCTGTTCGCAGCGGCGCTGGCGTGCGCGTCGATGCTGGCTCCCGCCAACCTGGAAGCCCAGAACTGCTGGACGAACGGCAACACCGACGGCCGCCCCAGTCCGCTCGACTCCGCCGTTGTGACCATGGGCGACGATGTCGTCAAGGTCTGCTACGGCGCCCCCTCCGCACGGGGACGCACGATGGTGGGTGACGGTGGCACGCATCCCTTCGGCCAGCCCTGGCGGACCGGCGCCAACGAGGCGACGGCGATCCACCTGCCCTTCGCGGCCACGGTGGCCGGCGTCGAGGTCGAGGCGGGGTCCTATTCGATCTACACGGTCCCGGGGCCGGACTCCTGGGGGATCCACGTCAACTCGGTGGCCGATCGCTGGGGCACCCAGATGAACGCGGCCAACGACGTGGGCACGGGCACCGCGCCGGCCTTCGCCAACGAGCACGTGGAAACCATGAACATGACCTTCGAGAACGCCTCCGCCGACGCGGCCACGCTCGTCCTTCGCTGGGAGAGCTACAGGGTCGAGATTCCGGTCGCGCGCAGGTAGCTGACGCGCCTCGGGGAGGGGGCCGGAATCCCCCCGTCCGCTACAGGTGCTGCTCGATCTTCTGCTCGAGTTGCGCCTTCGGCACCGCTCCGATGACCGTATCGACGTGCTCTCCGTCCTTGAAGAAGAGCACGCTGGGGATCGACCGGACCCCGAAGCGCATGGAGGTGGACATGTTGGCGTCCACATCCAGCTTGCCGACACGGACGCGCCCCGCGAAGTCGTCCGCCAGTTCGCTGACGAACGGTGCGATGAGCCTGCAGGGCCCGCACCACTCGGCCCAGAAGTCGACCATGGAGAGGCCGCCGTGATTCTCGATCTCGTCCTGAAAGTTGTCGTCGGTGATGGTGACGAGGTTTGCGCTGTCCGCCATTATTGGATGTCCTTGGGGTGAAGGGGCCTGACCGTGATCGTGCCGGGAAATCTCACCATGTATTCTACACAGACAAGGCCGGGAAGTTGAACACGGGGGAACCCGGGGGGGGCGGTGCCGTCGCGAGAGCGCGGGCCGGAGCGGACGCGGGCGAAGGACGGTCGCCTGCGGGCCCCGAGGCACTCGATGGGCTCGAACTCGACCACGTGGCGATCGCGCTCCGGTCATTCGACGAGGTGCTGCCGCTGCTGGAGCGGCTGGGCGGGGTGGCGGCGACTCCGCCGGAGCGGGTGGAGTCTCAGGGGGTCGAGGTGTGCTTCGTGGGGAGGGTGGAACTGATCCGTCCGCTGGCGGGTGACAACGGGGTGGCGCGGTTCGTCGAGCGGCGGGGTGCGGGGTTGCATCACATCGCCTACCGGGCGGCGGATGTGGGCGCGCTGATGAAGGAACTCGCCGCCCGGGGCTACCGGTTCACCTCGGCGGCGCCGATGACGGGGGCCGGCGGACACCGGATCGCGTTCATGCATCCGAAGTCGGCCGGGGGAGTGCTGGTGGAGTTGGTGGAGCGGGACTGAAGCGCCGCCGCCGCACACGCACATCGAAGTGCCGCAGCCCCCGCAACACGATGGTGGGGCGGAAGACAGGCCGGCGCGCGCCGAACCGGACATCCTCGAAGCGCTCCAGCAGTACCTCCAGCGCCACCCGGCCCTCGAGCCGCGCGAGAGGCGCCCCCAGACAGTGATGGATGCCGCGGCCGAACGAGATGTTCCCGTTGTCGGAGCGGGTGATGTCCAGCTCGCCGGGCCGGTCGAACTTCGCCGGGTCGCGGTTGGCGGACCCGATCAGCGGAGCCACTCGCGTGCCCGCTTTCACGGTCGTGCCACCCACCTCCGCGTCCCGCACAGCCGTCCGCCCGTCCACCTGCACCGGCGAATCGTAGCGCAGATCCTCCTCGGGTACACCGATCATCCTGGCGATCACGATCGTCGGAAGCGGCACCGCGAAGGCGGACATCAGGTCGAACTCGCCGGCGTCACCCACGTCGTCGAGGAGCGCATGCGCGGTGGCGCGGATGTAGTCCTCCATCTTCGCCACCTGCCTGGGTGTGAAGGCGCGGTTGACCAGCCGCCTGAGGCGCGTGTGGTCCGGCGGATCCAGGACCAGCATGCTGGGCTTGAGCTGGCGGCGGGCGTTGACCGAATCGCTGGAGGCGTCCCCGCGGCGCAGATCGTTGCTGAAGCTCCGCCAGTCGCGGAGGATGCGGTCGACATCCCGGTAGCGCGAGACGACGACCTGGCGCGTGAGGATGCTCCGGTGGAGCGGATCGCGCTCGCGGAGCCTTTGATAGACCGGATAGGGATCCGCGATGTAGCGGCGAGACAGGGGCCACCAGGCGACGCCGGTCCGGAGACGTTCCCCGGCGAGGCGTGTGGCGATGTAGAAGGGCCTGGCAGCACGCTTCGCGGTCCTGGTAAGTCCCATATTTCCACCCGGTAGAAGAGGAAGAGGCGAAACCGTCATCCGGAGATGACATGACGTACACCGGAGGCTACAGCCTGTTTCACCCCACCATCGACCGCAGCCCCACCTCCTCCACCAGCCACCGTCCACCGTCTGTACGGATCACCACGAAGGGCACCACCACCCGCCGCCCACCCTTCACTACCTCCACCTCGACACGTGCCGCAGGCCGCCCCTTGCCCACCACCCCCTCTTCCGCTCGCACCCGGTACGACTCGTGCGCGAGGACCGTGGCGATCACGTCCATGCGGAGTTCGACCTCCGCCCGGCTGAGACACCGTTCGCCCAGGCCGATCCAGGACCCGACCCGGCGAAAGGCACACCCGATCGCACCGCCCGTTTCGCCGATGGGCCCGCCCGAGGTACCGAAGCGCGCGGCCATGGCGGCGTGGTCGCGGCGGTTGGCGGCATCGAGGAACTCGGCAACGACGCGGGCGGGTTCCGGGTCCGGGCCGAGCGGGGGACCGGGGGTGTCGCGGGCAGGTGTCCCGGCGCAGCCGGCGAGGGTCGGCAGGAGGAGCCATGGCGTTGTGCGCAAGTCGCATCTCCCCGGGCTGGATGGTCTTCGGTCTGCCTGGCCTGGAGGGACCGTTTCCCTTGACCGGCTGCACAATCTTGCGGCGGTGATCAGCGCTTCGTCAGCGTGGCTCTACCCTCCCCCCTCCTCCATTCCCCTGAACGTGAGCCCGCCGTCCCCACCCCTCTCCACCCGCACGCCGCTCCCCGGCACCACTCCCCCGTCCAGGATCGCCATCGCCAGCGGGTCCTGCACCAGGCGCTGGACCGCCCGCTTGAGCGGCCGCGCCCCGAACGCGGGATCGTACCCTTCCTTCGCGATCACCTCCTTCGCCCCGTCAGAGACCTGAAGCGCCACATCCTGCCCGGCCGCCAGCTTCACCACCCTTTCAAGCTGCAAATCCACGATCTCCTCCAACTCGCTGCGCGACAGCGGCTTGAATACCACCACATCATCCACTCTGTTAAGAAACTCGGGCCGGAAGTGCTCCTTGAGACGGCGGTGCACCATCTCTTCGACCTCGCGCCAGGCGGCGGAATCGGGGCGCTCCGCGCCGCTGCGCCCCGCAACGGCCCGCTCCGCCCCGGCCAGGATCTCCGGCCCCGCGATGTTCGAGGTCATGATGATGACGGTGTTGCGGAAGTCGACCGTGCGGCCCTGGCCGTCGGTGAGGCGGCCGTCGTCGAGGATCTGCAGGAAGACGTTGAAGACCTTGGGGTGCGCCTTCTCGACCTCGTCGAAGAGGACGACCGCGTGGGGGCGCCGCCGCACGGCCTCGGTCAGCTGGCCGCCCTCGTCGTAGCCGACGTAGCCGGGCGGGGCGCCCACGAGCCTCGAGGCGGCGTGGGCCTCCATGTACTCGGACATGTCCATGCGCACCATCGCGCGCTCGTCGTTGAAGAGAAACTCGGCCAGGGCGCGCGCCGTCTCGGTCTTTCCCACCCCGGTGGGCCCGAGGAAGAGGAACGAGCCGACGGGGCGGTCGGGGTACTGGATGCCGGCGCGGGCGCGGCGCACCGCCCGGGCGACGGCGCCGAGCGCCTTGTCCTGCCCGACGACGCGCCTTCCCAGGAGCGCTTCGAGGCCCGCCAGGCGCTTCCGCTCCGAGTCCATGAGACGGGTCACCGGAATCCCGGTCCACTCGGCCACGACCTCGGCGATGTCGTCGGCCGTGACCTCCTCGCTCAGGAACTTGCCCCCGGCCTGGAGCGAGGCTAGGCGCTCCTCGGCCTTCCCGATGTCGGCCTGCGCGGCCGGGATCTCCGAGTACTGGATCTCGGCGGCGCGCCCGAGCTCGCCGCGGCGGGTCGCCCGCTCCGCCTCGGTGCGAAGCCCGTCCACCCGCTCCTTGAGCTCCCGGATGCGCGCGATCTGGACCTTCTCGGCCTGCCAGCGCGCCTTCATCGACTGGCTGGACTCGCGCAGCTCGGAGAGCTCGGCCTCGACGCCGCCGAGGCGTTCGCGCGCGCCCCGGTCGTCCTCGCGGGCCAGCGCCTGCTTCTCGATCTCGAGCTGGATGATCCTGCGCTCCACTTCGTCGATCTCCTGCGGGAGCGAATCGATTTCGATGCGCAGCCGGCTCCCCGCCTCGTCCATCAGGTCGATGGCCTTGTCGGGAAGGAAGCGTCCTCCTACGTAGCGGTCGGACAGAGTGGCCGCGGCGATCAGCGCGTCGTCGGTGATGCGCACGCCGTGGTGGACCTCGTAGCGCTCCCTGATGCCGCGCAGGATGGTGATGGTGTCCTCGACCGAGGTGGGGGCGACGTAGACGGGCTGGAAGCGTCGCTCCAGGGCGGGGTCCTTCTCGACGTGCTTGCGGTACTCGCCCAGGGTGGTGGCGCCGATCATGCGGAGGTCGCCGCGGGCCAGGGCGGGCTTGACCATGTTGCCGGCGTCGACCGCGCCCTCGGCCGCACCGGCCCCGACGATGGTGTGCAGCTCGTCGATGAAGAGGATGTAGTGCCCCTCGGCCTCGGTGACCTCCTTGATGACCGCCTTCATGCGCTCCTCGAAGTCGCCCCGGTATTTCGCGCCCGCGAGCATGGCGGAGATGTCGAGCGAGACGAGCTTCTTGCCGCTGAGTGAAGTCGGCACGTCGCCCGCCACGATCCGCTGGGCCAGCCCCTCGGCGATCGCGGTCTTGCCGACGCCCGGTTCGCCGATGAGCACCGGATTGTTCTTGGTGCGGCGAGCCAGGACCTTCATGACGCGGCGGATCTCGTCGTCGCGGCCGATGACGGGGTCGAGCTTGCCGCGGCGGGCGCGCTCGGTGAGGTCGTGGGAGAAGCGGGCCAGCGCCTGGTACTTGTCCTCCGGGTTCTGGTCGGTGACGCGGTGGGAGCCGCGGATGGCCTCCAGCGCGGTGTCGAGGCGGTCGCGGGTGACGCCGTGGTCCCTGAGGATGCGGGCGGCGTCGCCCTTGCCGGCGGTGAGGCCGATGAGGAGGTGCTCGGTGGAGACGTAGGCGTCGTTCAGGTTGCGGGCTGCCTCCTCGGCGAGGTCGAACGCCTTGCGGAGTTCGCGGGATGCGCCGGGGACGGCTCCGCCGCTCACGCGTGCGCGGCGGGCGAGTTCGGTGTCGATGGCGGCGGTGACCCGGGCGGGCGAGACTTCGAGCTTTTCGAGGACCGGGGCGACGATGCCGTCTTCCTGCTCGATGAGGGACTTGAGGAGGTGGGCGCCCTCGATTTCGGGGTGTCCGCTGGTGCGGGCGCCGCGGGCGGCGGCCGAGACGGCCTCGGCGGCCTTCACGGTGAGTCGGTCGGTGTTCATCGGTCATCTATCTCCGGTTGCGGTTCGGCTTGGCGAAAGCTGCCATTTTGGCAGGGTTTGGGGGGTCGTGGGTGCCGGAATCTGCCAAAATGGCAGAACGTCTCGGAATTGCTTTCCGCTTGCCCCGGTTGAAGT
>JAPPNO010000018.1 GCA_028873845.1 Gemmatimonadota bacterium
ACCCAACTCACAACGCTAGCCCTAAAGCTATTTCGGGGAGAACAAGCTATCTCCTGGCGGCCGCATCCAGCACCGCGTCCTCCGCCTCCGATTGCGCCAGGTCAAGCAGCGCCGACAGGTCGGCGATCCGTCGCCTGACCTCGACCGAGGCCTCCCCGATGTCGTCGGTCACGCCCTCGATCATGCCGTTGAGCCGGTCGATCTCGGCCCGCACGACCGTTGTGATGTGGTCGATGTTGCGGGCGGCGTTGTTCGCGTGCTCCACGAGCGGCCCGGACCGTTCGGTCGTGGTGGCCACAAATCCCGTCCACGTCCGCGACAGCGTGCGGAGTTCGGCCAGCACGAGCAGCAGAACCACCAGGATCGCCAGGAACGCCAGCCCCAACCCGATCATCGTCCACGCCGACACCACCGCGAGCCCGTCGCGCGCCAGCTCGACGACGGTGGTGTCCTGCAACGCGGCAGTGAATGTGGGTGACATGATGGCTCCGCTGGCGTGATTCGGGCCCGCAATATGGCGTGATCGGGGAAAGCTATCCAGAGAAAGCCGGATTTCGGTATCTTTCAGCCGATGCCATCATTCATCGTATCGGGCGGCCACGAGCTGAGCGGCGCCATCCGGCCCGCCGGCAACAAGAACGCGGCCCTGCCGGTTCTCGCGGCGACCCTCATGTCGTCGGAGCCGGTGACCGTCCGCAACGTCCCCCGGATCCGCGACGTCCACACCCTCCTCGAGATCATGGAGTCGCTGGGGGCGTCCGTCACGTGGAACGGCGCCAACACGGTGGTGGTCAGCGCGGCCGACGTCGAGGCCGGGGACCTCGATCCCGAACTCTCCGAGCGGATCCGCGCATCGATCCTCCTCGCGGGACCGCTGCTGGCCCGGTTCGGCTCCCTCTCGCTGCCTCCCCCCGGGGGCGACGTGATCGGCCGCCGCCGCCTCGACACGCACCTCCTCGCCTTCGAGGCGCTGGGAGCCGAGGTGGAGACCTCGGCCGGTCTCGACATCCGCGCGCCCGCGCTGAGGGGCGCGAACATGTTCCTGGACGAGCCCTCCGTCACCGCCACCGAGAACGCCGTGATGGCCGCGTCGATGGCCGAGGGCGAAACGCTGATCCGCAACGCGGCGGCCGAGCCGCACGTGCAGGACCTTTGCCACCTCCTCAACGCAATGGGTGCGCACATCGAAGGAATCGGGACCTCCAATCTCACCGTTCACGGTGCGCGCACCCTGGGCGGCGCCGACTTCGAGATCGGCCCGGACCATGTCGAGACCGGCTCCTTCATCGGTCTGGCGGCGGTTACGCGCAGCCGGCTGGTGATTGAGGACGCCCCCATCGCGCACCTCGACTCCATCCTCCTCGGTTTCCGGCGTCTCGGGATCGATTGCCGCGTGAAGGGCCGCGACCTGGTGGTCGACGGGCGCACCGAACCCGTCATCCGGATGGACGCCTTCGGGCACATCCCGAAGGTCGACGACGGACCCTGGCCGGCCTTCCCCGCCGACCTGACCTCGATCGCCGTGGTGGCCGCCACCAGCGCGCGGGGTACGGTCCTGATCCACGAGAAGATGTTCGAGTCCAGGATGTTCTTCACCGACAAGCTCGTGAGCATGGGGGCCCGCATCATCCTGTGCGACCCGCACCGGGTCGTCGTCGTGGGTCCGTCGAGCCTGCGCGGCGCAAGGGTGGAGAGCCCCGACATCCGGGCGGGAATGGCCATGCTCATCGCGGCCCTGGGGGCCCGCGGCGAGAGCCTCATCCGCAACGCGGGACAGATCGAACGCGGATACGAGAGGATCGACGAGCGGCTCCGGACGCTGGGCGCGCGGATCGAGCGCCGGGGGTAGCGGTCGGCGGAGAATACACCGCGGCACCCCGTCACCACGGTGCCCTGCCACGATTGACCGGGAGACCGCGTCACGGCTATACTACAGTAAGGTGGTCCCGAACCGACCGGCCCTGGCCGGCGGCGTTTGAGTGGGGGAGAAGGCATCCCCCGCTTTTTTTATCCACTGTTGCAGGGGGTGACGACTTGAAAGCGAACCGGGCGGGAATCCGGGAGGAGCTGGAAACGCGGCTTTCCGGCCTGGGCTACAAGCTGGTCCAGCTCGACTGGGCGGGCACCGCCGGGCGTCCGGTCATCCGGCTGCGGGTGGAGCGCGAGGCGCTGGACCGCCCCGTATCGCTGGACGACTGCGCGACGGTGAGCCGGGGCATCGAGGCGTGGCTCGACGAGGACGCGAGGGTGCCGGAGCGGTACGTCCTCGAGGTATCCTCGCCGGGCCTGGAGCGCCCCCTGACACGCGACAGGGACTTCCACCGGTTCCGCGGAAGGAAGATCGCCGTCACCGGCACCGAGACGCTTCATGGCCACAGTTCGCGCCTGGAGGGCGAGCTGCTCGGTCTGGGCGGCGAAGACGGCGGCCCGGGATCCATCCGGCTCCGCCTGAACGGGGGTGACGAGGTCGAGGTTCCACGGTCGCGGGTGTCGGCAGCCCGCCTGGTCCACGATTGGAAGGTGTCATGAGCGTAAACACCGCGCAGATCAGGGCGGCGTTCAGCGACATCATGGACGCGAAGAGCCTCGAGTTCGACCAGGTCAACGAGCTCATCAGGGACGGGATTCACGCCGGCCTGGCGCGCATATTCGGCGCCAACGTCAACGCCGAGATTCTCATCGACGACGTCTCCGGCGACATTGAGATGGTCGTTCTCAAGCGGGTCGTCGAGACCGTGGAGGATCCGTCGTCGGAGATCTCGGTGGACGAGGCGCGGTGGGACGATCCCACCTACGAAGTCGGTGACGTGATGGAGCTTCCCGTCGAGTTCACCGAGTTCGGCCGCAACGCCGTCATGGCCACCAAGCAGCGGATCGTGCAGCTGGTGCGCGAGGGCGAGCGGCAGCGCATCCGCGACGAGTATTCCGATCGCGTGGGCGACCTGCTCTCGGGCGAGGTGCAGCAGATCGAGCGGGGCAAGCTGGTGCTGATCCTGAATCGCTCCCGCGAGGCGGAGGCCATCATTCCCTGGAAGGAACAGAACCCGCGCGAACGATTTCGCCAGGGAGAGTCGATCCGGGCGGTCCTCAAGAAGGTGGACGAGACGCCCAAGGGGCCCCGCCTGATCCTCTCCCGCGCCGATCCCGGTTTCGTCGCGGCGCTGTTCAAGCTGGAGGTGCCGGAGATCTACCAGGGCATCGTCGAGATCAAGGAGTCCACCCGCGAGGTCGGCGGGCGGACCAAGATCGCGGTGCACAGCCGCGACGACTCCATCGACCCGGTGGGGGCCTGCGTGGGGCTCAAGGGCTCCCGCGTCCAGGCGGTGGTGCGGGAACTGGGCGGTGAGCGGATCGACATCGTGCCCTGGCACCCCACGCCCGAGATCTTCGCCCGGCGCGCGCTCGCGCCCGCCCGCGTGGCCAAGGTCCATTCGGACCCGTCGCGACAGGTCATCACCGCGATCGTGGACGAGGATCAGCTCTCGCTGGCGATCGGCAGGAACGGCCAGAACGTGCGGTTGGCATCGCAGCTGATCGGCTGGCAGATCGATCTCTACGGTTCCCGCGAATGGCTGGAGCGGGGGGCGGACATGTCGGTCTTCGTGGAGGACGAGACGGACTCCTACGAGACCGCGGACTTTCCGCTGAGCGAACTTGCCCTGGACGGCGACACCCTCGCCGCGCTGAATGGCTCGGGATACAGCAGCTTCCTCGACATCATCGACCTGGACCGGGCCGACTTTCTGGCGGTCGACGGGGTCACCGAAGAGGCGGCCGCGCAGCTCCTCACGCTGATCGAGGATCTCACCGTGGTCGAAGCGGAGCCGGTCGCCGCCGGTGAGGATGCGGCAGCCGCCGGGGACGAGACGGCCTGATGCGGGTCCGGGAACTCGCGGTCGACCTGAGGGTCAACGCCGATGTCCTCCTCAGGTTCCTGAGGGAATCGGGCGTGCGCGTCGGCCACCCCGACGCCTTCATCCAGGATACGGACGTCGCCAGGGTGCGGACTCGCCTCGAACGGGAGCGGAGGGCGGGACACGGCGACGCGGCCGATGTCATGCGCGCGGTGGTGAAGGCGCACAAGCCCACGAGCCGGAGGCGCCGGCGCAGGCGGATAGCGACCCCCAAACCCTCCGCGACGGCCGAGGCCCCGCCCGAGGAAGCCGTTGCCGCGGACGGGGAAGCCGCCCTGGAGACCGCCGAGGCGGCAGCACCTGAAGTGACGGTGGAGGCGGACGGGGTGGGCGAACAGGTGGAGGCCGCGCCCCCGGCCGAAGAGACCGTACCGGCGGACGCCGCGGCACCGGCCCCGCCGGTGGAGACCGAGGTCGGGGACGCGGTCATCGCGACACCGGTCGTGGAGGAACCTGCTCGGCCGGAGCCTGCCCCCGACCTGCCTCTTGAGCCTTCGGTCGGTGCGGATGTGCCTCCATCGGAGACCGCCGTTCCACCCATCGCCGCCCAGGCTCCCGGAGTCCAGCCCGAGCCCGCGCCGGCGGAACGAACTCCGATCATGCCGGCTCGCACAGGGTCCAAGCCGGCTCCCGCCCGAGACGGTGCCCCCGGCGGCCTGGCCCCGGTCAGGAGCAAACCGGCGCCGGCGGCCAGCGCCGGCCCGGGCGGCAAGGTGCGGATCCAGGCCGAGGGGTACACCTCCGACGGCCGCAAGAAGAGGGAGCGCAGGCGGGGCAAGCGCCGCCGCGGGGCCGACCGCGACAAGGCGAGGGAGAACATCCAGCGGGTCATGGCCGAGATCAAGGGCGGCAAGAAGAAGCGCCGGAAGGGCAAGAGCGCCGTGGCCGCCGCCAAGGAGGAGCGTGTAGCCGCGGAGGAGCGGGCCGCCGAGCAGGTGGCGGCCGAGGCCCGCACGGTCCGCGTCAACGAGTTCCTCACGGTCGCGGAACTCGCCGAGCTCGTCGAGACCAGCGCCGCCGAGATCATCGGGTCCGCATTCCGGAACATGGGACTTCCGGTCACGATCAACCAGCGCCTCGATTTCGATCAGATCGAGCTGCTGCTGGAAGGATTCGGCTTCAAGGCGGTCCGCGAGACGGACTACCTGCCGCCCGGCGAGGAAATCGAGGAGGACGATCCCGCCGACCTGCGCCCGCGCCCCCCCGTCGTCACCGTCATGGGCCACGTCGATCACGGCAAGACGAAGCTGCTCGACTGGATCCGCGACACCAACGTCGTGGCCGGGGAAGCGGGCGGCATCACGCAGCACATCGGCGCGTACCACGTCGAGCTCGACGACGGCCGCACCATCTCCTTCCTCGACACACCGGGCCACGCCGCCTTCACGGCCATGCGCGCCCGGGGCGCGGACGTGACCGACCTGGTGGTCCTCGTCGTGGCCGCCGACGACGCCGTCATGCCGCAGACCATCGAGGCGATCAGCCATGCGAAGAATGCCGGAGTCCCGATGATCGTGGCGATCAACAAGATGGACCTTCCCGCGGCGAACCCGGAGCGTGTCCGCCAGGACCTCCTGCAGCACGGCGTCACCGTCGAGGATTTCGGCGGGGACACGCTGGTGGCGGAGGTTTCGGCCAGGACCGGCCAGGGGATGGACGATCTGCTCGACAAGGTGCTTCTCCAGGCCGAAATCCTGGAACTCCAGGCCAATCCTTCCCGGGACGCCTTGGGCGCGGTGGTGGAGGCCGAGCTCGACATCGGCAAGGGCCCGCTCGCCACGATCCTGGTGCAGGGCGGCACGCTTCGCGTCGGCGACAGCTTCGTGGTCGGTCTCCACGACGGCCGCATCCGGGCCCTGCTCGACGAGCGCGGCCACCACGTCGACGACGTCGGGCCGGGGATTCCCGTTCAGATCCTGGGGGCGGCCGGCGTGCCCCAGGCGGGGGATGTCTTCCAGGTCATGGACGCCGACAAGGCCGCTTCGATCGCCGCCAACCGCCAGCGCCTGGACCGCGAGAAGCAGCTCCGCATCAAGGAGCGCGGCATCAAGCTGGGCGACTTCACCCAGCTCCTGGCCGCCGGAGACGTGAGCACGCTGCGCCTGGTGGTGAAGGGCGACGTGGACGGTTCCGTGCAGGCGCTGTGCGACGCCCTCGAACAGCTCTCCGCCAAGGAGGTGCAGGTCGAGATCATCCACCGGGGCGTGGGCGCGGTCAACGAGTCCGACGTGGTCCTCGCGCTGACCGCCGGTGCGGTCGTCATCGGCTTCCGCGTGCGTCCCGACGCCGGGGCGCGGCAGGCGTCCGCGCGCGAGGCCGTCGACATCCAGACCTACGACGTGATCTACGAGGCCGTCGACGACGTCAGGGCCGCGCTGGAGGGACTGCTGGCGCCGGAGCGGCGGGAGAGCGTGACGGGCGCCGCCGAGGCAAGGGTCATCTTCAAGATCCGAGGCGTCGGCACGATCGCGGGCAGCTACGTGGTCGACGGAATGATCCAGCGCGGAGCTCTGGCGCGGGTGATCCGCGACGGCGTCGTCATCTACGACGGGGAGATCGGGTCGCTCAGGCGCTTCAAGGACGACGCGCGCGAGGTCAAGGAAGGCTTCGAGTGCGGCATCGGCATCGCCAACTTCAACGACGTCAAGACCGGCGACGTCATCGAGACCTACCAGGTCCAGGAGGTCGCGCGCACCCTGGCGAGCGCCGAACGGGATTGAGGACGTCCGTCCCCCAGACGCGCCCACGACCCCCGATGGTGGTGACCGTGTCCACATGGGACCTCGCAATCCCGGGTTCGGGGTCGCTCAAGCGGAAGCGTTCGGTTCTTCGTTCGCTCAAGGACCGGCTTGCGCGCATGAACGTGTCGGTGGCCGAGTCGGGTCTGCAGGACGTGCGCAACCGGGCGCGAATATCGGTGGCGTTCCTGGCCGCCCACTCCGCGCAGGCGGACTCGATCCAGGAGGCCGTGGACCGGCTCGTCGCCGGGGCGCGGGATGCGGTGGTCGTGGCCAACTCGACGGAGCGCTTCTGATGTCCTCGCGCCGCCGCGCCCGCCTGGGCGAGCAGCTGCGCCGGGAGCTCTCGGCGAAGATCCGGTACCTGGTGCGCGATCCGGAGGTGGGCCCGCTTTCGGTGACCGGCGTGGACGTGAGCGCGGATCTGTGGTTCGCGCGCGTGTTCGTGGAGCCGCATGGCAGCGAGGACGAGCAGGCGCGCACGCTGGCGGGTTTGGCCCGCGCGGCGCCGTTCCTGCGTTCGGTGCTGGGGCGGGAGCTGCATATTCGGCGAATGCCGGAGTTGAGGTTCGAGCGGGACACGTCGATCGAGGCCGGGCAGCGGATCGAGGCGATTCTGAAGGAGGTGCTGCCGGGGGATGACGAGGGGAACGGTCACGCCGACGATGGCTCCCACGCTGAAGAGGACGACCGTTGAGCGAGCCGTCGGCGCCCATGGGGATGCTGCTGGTCGACAAGCCGGCGGGCGTGACTTCGCACGATGTCGTGGCGGTGGTTCGGCGTGTGCTCGAGGTCCGCAAGGTGGGCCACGCGGGCACGCTGGACCCCTTCGCCACGGGCCTCCTGGTGCTCGGGATCGGACGGGCCACCCGCCTCCTGGAGTACCTGACGGGTCTGGACAAGGAGTACGAGGCGACCGCCCGCCTCGGGGTCGCGACCGAGTCGCAGGATCCGGAGGGCGAGGTGATCGCCGAGGATGATCGCTGGGAGGACGTCACCGCGGATCGGATCCGGGCGGTTGCGGGGGGGATGGCCGGATCGCTGCTGCTTTCGCCGCCGGTGTACTCCGCCGTCAAGGTGGACGGTGTGCCCGCGCATCGCCGGGTCCGCCGTGGGGAAAGCGTGAAACTCGCGCCGCGGGAGGCGACCGTGCACGCACTGGAGGTGGTCGGGGTCGACCTCCCCGAGGTGCGCTTCCGGGTGGCGTGTTCGAGCGGGACCTACGTGCGCAGCCTGGGCGTCGAACTGGGGCAGCGGCTCGGCACGGGCTGCCACCTCACCGCGCTGCGGCGTACCCGGGTGGGCACTTTCCGTGTGCGTGACGCGGTGGGGCTCGAGGCGGTGCGGAGGGGGGGGATCCCGGCGCGTGCCCGGGTGGATGCCGTCTCCGCGCTGGCCCACCTGCCGCGTGTGGTGGTGGAGCCGGGCGAGGCCGCGATGCTCGCGACGGGGAAGAAGGTGCCGAACGGAGCGCCGGAGTGCGGGGCGGCCGTGTTTGCGCTTCCGGGCGACCGGCTCGTGGCGGTGGGGGCCGTGCGGGACGGCGTGCTCGAGCCGCGGAAGGTGTTCCACCGTGCGTGAGGGGGGCGCGTGCGTGGTCGTCTTCCCGGGGAACCGCGCGTGACCGTCTTCCAGGAGGGCACCTCCGGCCTCCCGCGCGACGATCGTCCCGTGATCGTCACGGTCGGCACCTTCGACGGCGTGCACCGGGGACACTGGAGCGTGCTCGAGGAGATCGGCGCACGCGCCGCGGCCCGCGGGGGCAGGAGCGTCCTCGTCACCTTCGAACCGCACCCGCTCCGGATCGTCCGCCCCGACGCGGCCCCGAAGATGCTCACCACGATGGACGAGAAGAAGGTGGTGCTGGCGGGAAGCCGTCTCGACTACGTCGTGTTCCTGGCCTTCACACCCGAGCTGCGGGAATACTCGCCTCGCCGCTTCGTGACCGAGATCCTGCTCGGTGGACTGGGGATGAGCGAGCTCGTCATCGGCTACGACCACGGCTTCGGGCGCGGCCGCTCGGGCAACGTGGACACGCTCCGCACCATCGGCGCCGAACTGGGCTTCGCGGTGGACGTGGTGGAAGCCGTGCACGCGGGCGAGGCCGCCATCTCCTCGTCCTCGATCCGCCGGGCGCTCGCCGAGGGCAGGCTGGCGGACGCGAACCGCGGTCTGGGACGCCCGTATCCGATCACCGGAACCGTCGTCTCCGGAGACGGCCGCGGCCGCGGGCTCGGCTTCCCCACGGCCAACCTGCGCGTCCACGGCGCCGACAAGCTCGTGCCCGCGGAGGGCATCTACGCCTGCCATGCAACGGTGCCCGCGGGGAGGTTCATGGGCGCGCTGCACATCGGTCCGCGGCCCACCTTTCCAGGGGCGGATGCCGCGGTCGAGGTGTTCCTGCTCGACTTCGACGGCGAGCTGTACGGGTGCGAGCTCCGGCTGGAGCTGGCCGAACGGCTGCGGCCGGTGGCTGCGTTCGCGACGGCGGACGAGCTGGCCGAGCAGATGCGGGCGGATGTGCGGCGGGCGCGGGAGGTGTTGGCGGGCTGAGAGAGACGCCGCGCATTCGTCTCGACTTGGGCATGACTGGCGGAATTGACAACTTTGATTTACTAAATGTCAACTTTGGTTTACTATGTGCTGCTGATGGCGGTGATTCACGTCTTCCGCGAGAGGATGTACCAGTGGCGCTTGCCCAGCGGCGACGCAGATCAAGAGGGGAAGGGAAACCATGACGGGAAGATTCGGCGTGGGATTGGCGCTCCTGGTGGCCCTTGCGGCGTGCGCCGAAGAGGAGGCTCGCGAGTCGGGCTCCTTCTTCGGAGACGGCTGCGTTCTGGACCTTGAGGCGCCGCTCTGCGAGAACTGCCTTGAGTTCGCACACGTCACCCGCCTCGGGAGCGACGAACTGGGCCCGGGGTTTCTGGTCGACCGGGGAACCCTGGAGAATGTCGTGCGGGACAACCGGGGCAACTACTGGGTGGGCCAGCAAGAGCAGATCAAGGTCTTCGATGCCGAAGGCACTTTTCGGCGGTCGGTGGGCCGCGGTGGAGAAGGGCCGATGGAGTTCGGCCGCGCCGCGCCGATGCATGCGGATGCTGCCGGCCGAGTCCATGTGGTCGACGCGTACAACCTGAGGATATCGGTAATCGACGAAGCGTTCACGCTGGTCGAGGAGAAGACGCTGCCTGCGGTCTCGGAGATAGCGGCATTGAACGACGGTGTACGATACGTCGTCCAGGCCTCCATCGAGGGGCCTGAAAGGACGGGGATGCCCCTTCACATCATCGGTGGCTCGGGAGTCCTGAAGTCGTTCGGCGCCGGGGAGGGGCCGGGCGAGGCGTCCTGGCTCGGATCCGACGATCTGCGCCTTGCGGGCGGCCCGGAAGGTCGCGTGTTCGCGGCGCACCCGCTCGAGTATGCGATCGAGGCGTGGTCCCAGGAGGGCGTCCGCCTTGGTGCGCTCCGCGGGGAACCGCCGTTGAACGCGGAGACATCGCCGCGGGAACCTCCATCCCCCGACAACCCGCCCCCCAGCGGCGTTTTCAGGATTCGCGCCGACTCGGGCGGCCTCCTTTGGGTGTCCCTTCTCATCCTGCGGTCCGACTGGCTGGACACGCTGGTGCGGATCATGGGAGCTGAATCGGGCGACATCCCCCCGAACGCCGCGCAGGATGTCCTCACCGGAATGTATCAGGGCCGCCTCGATGTGATCGATCTGGCGACCTGCACCCTGGTCGCGTCGCAGCTGCACGATCAAATGCTGGTTCTTCTCGACGACAGGACCGTGCTGGGGTACGGATTCACCGAGCTGGGCGCGAATACCCTCGACGTTCTGCGGGTTTATTTGCCACGGTAGCCTGCGGAGCGAATCGCCCTCGAGGCAGGGACGCGGCGGCGTCCGGTCGGCGAAGCCCGCCTCGAGTTCAGGCTCACTTCCCGTTGGACAAGACTTGAGCTTCCTTCCCACCTCCCCATCGGCTACATTATATGGCTGTCCGCCCGGCGACGATCCGGGCGACGCAGTACAAGACACGGAAACAGGCATGGGAATCGACAAACAAGAGATCGTAAGGAAGTACCAGCCCCACGAGAACGGGGCAGGCAGTACGCAGGTGCAGGTGGCGCTGCTCACCGCGAGAATCGACCACCTTCGCGGCCACTTCGACGCTCACAAGCACGACCACCACAGCCGCCGGGGCCTCCTCAAGATGGTGGGGCGCAGGCGGCGCCTGCTCGAATACCTCAAGCGGACCGACGTGGACGGCTACCGCGCCCTGATCAAGGACCTCGGGCTGCGTCATTGACCCTCGAACGACCGCTGACCTCTTGCAGCCTGTGGTAGGAACTCCGGCTGCATACCCCTTCATTGCGCCTTGCCACGGCTTTGCCGCGCCGATCCCGGCGCATGGCAGCACGGATGGCACCTCCGGCGCCCGGGTGGGCATCGCCCCCCGCTACCTCGCCGTCCGACCGGACGGCATCTCTGGAAGAAGAAGATGACTGAAAGAATCGAACGCCAGTTCGCTGGCAGAAAACTCGTACTCGAGGTGGGCCGGATGGCGCGTCTCGCGCACGGCTCCTGCCTTGTCCAATTCGGCGAAACCGTCGTCCTCGTGACGGCGACCGTACAGGACAGGCCAACCCACCTCCCGTTTTTCCCCCTCACCGTCGAATACCGCGAGAAGGCCTACGCCGCGGGCAAGATCCCGGGCGGCTTCTTCAAGCGAGAAGGGGCTCCCCAGGAGAAGGAGGTCCTCTCCTCGAGGCTCACGGACCGCACGCTGCGCCCCCTCTTCCCCGACGGTTTCTTCAACGAGACCCAGGTCCACGCCCAGGTCCTGAGTGCCGACCAGGAGAACGACGCCGACGTGCTCACGCTGATCGGTGCGTCGGTCGCGCTGAACACCTCGGTGATCCCCTTCCACACCCCGGTCGCCTCGGTGCGGATCGGGCGCATCCAGGGGAACTGGGTGGTGAACCCGACCTTCACGCAGCTCGAGTACGCCGACGTGGACATCGTGGTGGCGGGTTCGGAGAACGCGATCGTGATGGTCGAAGGGGGCGCCATCCAGGTGCCCGAAACGGAGATCCTCGAGGGGCTCAAGGTGGCCCACGAGGCGATCCGGGAGCTGATCGAGATCCAGGAAGTGCTGATCGCGCCGCGCCGCCAGCCGGAAATGGCGTGGGAGGCCAGGCAGGTCGACCCGGAAGTGCGCAGCCGCGTGGAGAGCGCCGCCGCCGATCGGGTGGCCGAGGCCGTGCGAATCCCCGGAAAACAGGATCGCATGGCGGCGCTCGGCGAGATCGCGGCCGAGGTGGCCGGGCAGCTGGCGGCCGACGACCCTGAAGCGGAAGTGGACGAGAAGGACGTCAAGGAGGTCGTGCGGTCGCTCGAGAAGAAGAGCGTGCGCGCCCGCATCCTGGACGAGGGAACCCGGGCCGATGGCCGGTCGTACGACGACGTCCGCCAGATCGCCTGCGAGACCGGAGTGCTCCCGCGCACGCACGGTTCCGCCCTCTTCACGCGCGGCGAGACCCAGTCGCTGGGCGTCGTGACCCTGGGCACCTCCAGGGACGAACAGCGCATCGACTCGATCGACAGCGCGGAGCAGATCACCAAATCGTTCATGCTGCACTACAACTTCCCGCCCTTCTCGGTGGGCGAGGCCAGGCCGATCCGCTCCACCTCGCGGCGCGAGAAGGGACATGGGGCGCTCGCCGAGCGTGCCATTCAGCCGCTCCTTCCCGAATACGACGACTTCCCGTACACGATCCGGATCGTCTCCGACATCCTGGAATCGAACGGGTCGTCGTCGATGGCCTCGGTCTGCTCCGCGTCGCTCTCCCTGATGGATGCCGGCGTGCCGATCAAGTCCGCGTGCGCGGGCGTCGCAATGGGTCTGGTCACCGAGGGCGACCGGGTGGCCATCCTGACCGACATCCTGGGCCTGGAGGACGCCCTGGGCGACATGGACTTCAAGGTGGCCGGCACCCGCCGGGGCGTAACCTCGATCCAGATGGACATCAAGATCGACGGGCTCACCTTCGAGCTGCTGGAGGAGGCGCTCGAAAAGGCGCGCCAGAGCCGGATGCACATCCTGGATTGCATGCACGAGGTCATCCAGACCCACCGCGACGATCTGTCCCCGCACGCCCCGCGCATCACCTCGATCAGGATCAACCCCGAGAAGATCGGTGACATCATCGGGCCCAAGGGCAAGATCATCCGCGCGATACAGGAGGAGTCCGGCGCTACCATCGAGGTCGACGACGACGGGGTCGTGAAGATCGCGGCCGTGTCGGGCGAGGCCGGGGCGCGGGCGAAGGAGATGATCGAGGCGATCGTGCAGGAGCCCGAGGTCGGACGCATCTACGAGGGTCCGGTCAAGAACACCACCACCTTCGGCGCCTTCATCGAGATCATGCCGGGCGTGGAGGGGCTCTGCCACATCTCCGAACTGGCCGACTACCGGGTCGGCAAGACCGAGGACGTGGTCAACCGGGGCGACATCATCCGGGTGAAGCTGCTCTCGGTCGACGAAAAGGGTCGGATGCGGCTCTCCAAGAAGGCCGCGGTGGCGGAAGAGGGCGCTCCCAACGCGAAGAAGGCCGGCGCGCGCGGGTAGGAGCCGGTGGTCAGCAGTCCGCGGACAAGTCCGGGCGGTGAGGCCTACCGGGCCACCCGGCTCGGCAACGGCGTGCGCGTCCTCACCGAAACCATGCGCGGGGTGCGGTCGGTGGCGGTGGGGGCGTGGGTCAGACAGGGGTCGGCGCTGGAGTCCGCCGCGATGATGGGCGTGAGCCATCTGCTGGAGCACATGGTCTTCCGGGGCACCGAAAACCGCTCCCGCCAGGAGATCGCGCTGGCGCTCGAGAGCCTGGGCGGATCGCTCAACGCCTACACGTCGCGTGAGCACACGGGCTACGAGGCGCGGGTGCTGGCGGATCACCTCCCGCAGGCGGCCGACGTGCTCTCGGACCTGGTGCGGAACCCGCTGCTCGCCGAGTCCGACCTGGACCGCGAGAAGGAGGTGGTGGGCGAGGAGATCGCGGCCGTCGAGGACACGCCCGACGACCTGGTCTTCGAACTGCACGGCGACCGGATGTGGGGCGGCCACCCCTATGGACAGTCCATTCTGGGCACGAGGGATACGATCGGTTCGATTTCGCGCGACGACCTGGCCGCGCTGCACCGCACCACGTACGTGGGGGCCAACCTGGTGGTGGCGGCGGCGGGGTGCGTCGAGCACGACGCCTTCGTGGACCTCGCCGGAGAGTCGTTCGGCGACATGGAGCCGGGGGGCGAGGCACCCGCGGTGGCCGACCCGGGTGAGGTCCGGCCGGGAACGGACCGGGTCGCGCGGGAGTCGGCCCAGGTTCACATCGTGCTGGGGCGCGACACGCCGGGACACGCGCACAGGGATCGCTTCGCGTTGATCCTGCTGTCGGCGGCACTGGGCGGCGGGATGAGTTCCAGGCTCTTCCAGCGCGTGCGCGAAGAACTGGCGCTCGCGTATTCGGTATACGCGTACCAGTCCTTTTTCTCCCGGGCCGGCGTGCTGGGCATCTACGTGGGCACCCGCCCGGCCTGGGCGCCGGCCGCGCTCGATGCCGTACGCGAGGTCTGCCGCGACGTGTCCGCCACCGGTCTTCCCCCCGAAGAACTGGCGCGGATCAAGGAGCAGGTGAAGGGTCAGATGATGCTCTCGCTCGAGGCTCCGGGCGCCCGTCTCCACCGGCTGGCGGGATTCGCGCTGCACGACGAGCCCTTCGCGGGCCTCGACGAGGTACAGGGGATGATCGACGCGGTGTCCGGGTGCGATGTTGTCCGTGTGGCCGGGGAGGTGCTCGATCCCGAGCGCCTGTATGCACTCTGCCTCGGCCCAAGCAGCCCCAACGGGATGAAAACATGCTTGTAGGCGTACCAACGGAGATCAAACAGAACGAGTACCGGGTCGCTTTGACCCCGGCCGGCGCCGAGGCCTTGACCCAGGCGGGGCAGCGGGTGCTGATCCAGGCCGGAGCCGGCGAAAACAGCGGCTTCACCGACGATTTCTACGAGCAGGCGGGTGCGGAGATCGCGGCGGACGCCGAGGAGGTCTGGGCGCGCTCGGACATGGTCATGAAGGTGAAGGATCCGATCGCGCCCGAATGGCCGCTCATGCGCGAGGATCAGATCCTCTTCTGCTATTTCCACTTCGCAGCCTCCGAGACGCTCACGCGCGCGGTCCTGGAGAGCGGCGCGGTCGCCATCGCGTACGAGACGGTGGGGCCGGAGCGCGGCTCGCTGCCGCTGCTGACGCCCATGAGCGAGGTCGCGGGACGGATGTCCATCCAGGCGGGGGCCAAGTACCTGGAGCGGCCCCACGGCGGATCGGGCATACTGCTCGGCGGCGTGCCCGGGGTGCTTCCCGCCAAGGTGCTCGTCCTGGGTGGGGGCGTGGTCGGCACGCATGCGGCGAAGATGGCGGCGGGGCTGGGGGCGCGCGTCTCGATCATGGACATTTCGCTGGCGCGCCTGCGGCAGCTCGCTGACATCATGCCGGCCAACGTGAACGTGCTCTACTCGACCCGCTACGCGGTGCGGAAGCAGTTGCGGGACACCGACCTGGTGGTGGGTGCGGTGCTTGTTCCCGGGGCGAAGGCACCGAGTCTGGTGGCCCGGGAGGATCTGTCCACCATGCGGCCCGGTTCCGTAATCGTGGATGTCGCGGTGGACCAGGGTGGGTGCGTGGAGACGATCCGTCCCACGACCCATGACGATCCGGTCTACGAGGTCGATGGCGTCATTCACTACGGCGTCACCAACATGCCGGGAGCGGTCCCGCGCACCTCCACGCTCGCGCTGACGAACGCGACGCTGCCGTACGCCCTCCAGGTGGCGTGCAAGGGGTGGCGGCGAGCCTGTGAAGAGGACCACTGTTTCGCCCCGGGAATCAACATCGTCGGCGGCAGAATCGTGCATCCCGGGGTTGCGGAGGCGTTCGGCATGGTGTGCGAGTCGCTGGACGGCGCGGCGCCCCGGGCCGTCGACCGCATCCGCTTCAAGCGTCTCCCCTCGAACCCCGACCTGGCCCTGCCGGCGAGGGCGTCCGGGGGAGCGGCCGGATACGATATTCGCAGCTGCGAGGGATTCCGGCTGGCTCCCGGTGGTGTCCACGCGGCGCGCACGGGGCTGGTCATGGAACTGCCGGAGGGGATCGAATGCCAGGTGCGGCCCCGCTCCGGGCTCGCGGCACGGCACGGCATCACCCTGCCCAACAGCCCGGGAACGATCGACTCCGACTACCGGGGCGAACTCAGGATCCTCATGCAGAATCTGGGGCCCGATTCCGTCGAGATCGGGCGCGGCGACCGCATCGCGCAACTCGTATTCAACCGGTGTCTGGCGCCGCTTGTGGAGGAGACCTCCGCGCTGTCGGCAACCGGACGCGGGGACGGAGGGTTCGGCAGCACGGGCGTGAAATAAGGGCGCGATTACGGTAGGTTAGGATGGTTGCAAGTCCCACCGGTCAACTCCCTTGAACCGGAGCCCGCAAGGCTCATGACGACAGTTGCCACCAATCTCGAGCTGGTTTAGTTCGCAGCGGCTGGTTCCGACGAGCGACATCGGCGTCGATCTCGGGACCGCCAACACACTTGTCTGCGTCAGGGGAGAGGGTGTCGTTCTGAGCGAGCCCTCGGTGGTTGCGGTGGAGCGGGGCACGAAGCGGATCATGAGCGTGGGCCTCGAGGCCAAGCGCATGCTCGGGCGGACCCCCGACGGGATCGAAGCCGTCAGGCCCCTGAAGGACGGGGTGATCGCCGATGTCGATGTCACCGAACTCATGCTCCGCCACTTCCTCAAGCAGGTCATGTCGAAGCGGATCTTCCGGATCAAGCCGAGGGTCGTGGTGGGGGTGCCTTCGGGCATCACCGAACTCGAAAGGCGGGCCGTGCGCTCCTCGGCCCAGGCGGCTGGCGCGAACGAGGTGTACATGGTGGCGGAACCGATGGCCGCCGCCATCGGCGTGGGGCTTCCCATCGAAACCCCGCGCGGCAACATGGTCATCGACATCGGGGGCGGAACCACCGAGATCGCGGTGATCGCACTCTCGGGCATCGTGGCCGACACCTCGATCAGAATCGGCGGCGACGAACTCGATACGTCGATCGTCACCTTCCTGCGGAAGAACTACAACCTGCTCATCGGCGAACCGACGGCGGAAGCCATCAAGATGCAGATCGGCTCCGCGATCGCGACCGACGGCGAGCGGGAGATGGAGGTGAAGGGCAGGGATCTCCTGTCAGGAATCCCGAAGATGGTGCTGATTCACTCCGAGGAGATCCGTGAATGCCTGCAGGAGCCGCTGAGGTCGATCGTGGAAGCGGTGCGTTCGGCGCTGGAGATCACGCCTCCGGAGCTCGCCTCCGATATCGTTGACTTCGGCATCGTGATGACGGGCGGGGGAGCACTGATCCGCGGTCTCGACAAGCTGATCGCGCTGGAGACCAACCTCCCGATCCACGTGGACGAGGAACCGATGACCTGCGTGGTGCGGGGGTCCGGCCGCATTCTCGAGGACTTCTCGAAGTACCGGCCGGTTCTGAGGACGTAGCCCGTGGAAAGAGACCTCCCGGCGCTCGCGCGGAGATAGCCCGAAATGGCGGTCCAGCCCAGGGAAGGTGGCGAGGGCCGCAAGAGGGATTTCCTCCTGACCGCCGGCGTCATCCTGGGATCGCTGATTGTCCTGAACCTGCCGCCGGGGTCCCAGCGTTCCATTCGCCTGTTCCTGCGCGAGACGGTGCTGAGCCCCCTCCTGGAGATCAACGGGGCGATCACGAGGATGCGGGAACGCGCCCTCGACTTCAACGTCCTGCGCGCCCAGATGGATTCGGTAACCGCGCTGGTCGCTTCCGGCCGGACGCTGGCCGAAGAGAACCGCCAGTTGCGGGAAGCTCTGGGCCTGCTGGAGCGGGAGCGCCACCGGGTCCGGGCGGCTACGGTGATGCGCACGGGTACTCCCGGCGCGGAGAGCGTCTTCCTGCTGGACGCCGGTTCCGGCGACGGGGTCCGCCCCTTCAACGCGGTGGCAACCGAAGCCGGGCTGCTGGGTCAGGTTCAGGAGGTCTTTGCGGACCACTCCGTTGCCTTCGACTGGTCCCATCGTGATTTCCGGGCCTCCGCGATGACGTCGGATGGCCGTACACACGGACTGGTCGAGGCGGTCAGGGGAGGTTTTCGGGAGCAGGACCGGCTGATTCTCCGCGGCACGGCCTACCTCGCCGATCTCGGTCCCGGCGAAGAGCTGCTGACCTCCGGGCGTGGGGGGACGTTCCCCAGGGGCATCCGAATCGGCTGGGTCGCGGAACCCGCCGAAGCCTCGGAGGGGTGGAGCCGCAGCTACTACGTGGACCCGGCAGTCCACCCCGGCGCGGCCACACACGCGCTGGTGTACGTGGAAGGTGCCGACACGCTGGCCGCAGGGCCCGACAGCGTCGCCGGTCCGGGGCGGGTGGTCCCCCGATGAACCTTCGCGTATTGTTGCTCTGCACGGGTCTGGTCGTGACCCACCTGCTGTTGCACGTGGCCCTGGGACTGGGGAAGGTGGCGCCGGATCTGGCGGTTGTCGCCCTGCTGATCGCCAGCCGCGCCCTGGGCAGTGCCGGTGGCGCCGCGACGGGGTTCGTTCTCGGATTGCTGGAAGACGCCTTCTCGGTCGTCTCGTTCGGCGCCAACGTCTTCGCCATGTCGGTGGTGGGGGCGGTCGCGGCGCGTACCAGGGAACTCTTCGTGGGTGACTCGATCCCGTTTCTCGCGGTGTTTCTCGTGGCCGGGAAGTGGGGCCGCGACGTGCTCGTCTGGCTGGTGTGGGATACGGGCAGCCGTCCGCCGTTCAACGATTTCGCGCTGTTGGAGTCGCCGTTGCTCGCAGTGTACGCCGCCGCCGCCGGCCTGTTGGCGCGGCTCGTGTTCGCCCGTGGCCCCCTGAGCCGGTGACGCCCCGGAATCCGACCCAGGTCAGGGTGCTGGCCACGCGGGCCCGCGTCGCCGTCGTGGTCCTGGTGGGCGTCCTCGTCGCGGTGCTGTTCCGCTTCCAGGTCCTGAGATCCTCGGACTGGCTGCTGGAGTCCCAGTCGAACCGGTTGAGACCGCTTAACGTACCGGCGCCCCGCGGGGTCATACGGGACCGGGTGGGGCGCGTATTCGCGGAAAACGTTCCGGGCTACTCGGTATCCGTCATTCACGACCAGCCGGATTCGATGATCTCGACGCTGCACCGGCTTCGTGAGCACCTGGAACTCGACGACGGGAGGCTCGAGGATCTCGCCATCCGGGCACGGACCGGGCCGCCGCGCCCGCTGCTGGTAACGGTCGATGCCCCCTTCGACGTGGTGGCGGCGCTCCAGGAGCGCCGGTCCGTCTTCCCCCGACTGCTGATCGAAACGCGTCCGAAGCGGCTCTATCCGGCCGGCCGGGTCGGCGCGCACGTCATCGGCTATGTGGGCGAGATCAATGAGGCCGAGGTCGAGGCGCGCGAGGCCGAAGGTGCCGAGCCGGGGTGGATCGTGGGGCGGTCGGGTGTCGAGGCCCGGTACGAGTCCACGCTGCAGGGAAAACCCGGCATGCGGTACGTCGAGGTCGACGCGGCGGGGAGGATCGTGGGGTCCTTCGAGGGGGTGCCGGGTGTGACCGCGGAGCCGGGGACCGACCTCCAGCTCAACCTCGACCTTGAGCTCATGGAGTGGATCGACCGGATCTTCCCGGAGGGCATGAACGGGTCGGTGGTGGCCCTCGACGTCGAGACGGGGGGCGTGCTGGCGCTCTATTCCGCACCCGCATTCGACCCCAACGTCTTCGCCGGCATCGTGGATCGCTCCGAGTGGGAGCGCCTGGTGCAGGATCCGCAGAGTCCGCTCTACCACCGTGCCGTGATGGGGAAGTACCCGCCGGGGTCGCCCTGGAAGCTGGCGACCGCGGCGATCGCCCTCGATCTGGGCGTGGTGACGCCCAGCGAACGAATGCCCGTCTCGTGCGGGGGTTCCTACGTATTCGGAAACCGTGCGTACCGGTGTTGGAAACCGGAGGGGCACGGTTCACTGGACCTGGCCGGTGCGATCCAGCACTCGTGCAATGTGTATTTCTATCAGCTCGGGCTGGAGATCGGCCTGGCCCGGCTGCTCGAGGTGGGGAACCGCATGGGATTCGGCGAGCAGTGCGGAATCGATCTTCCCACGGAGGCTCACGGGAACTTCCCGGAGGGTCCGGAGTTCTGGGAGCGGCGTTTCGGCTATCGGGCCCAGGAGGGCGAGGCGCTGAACATCGCCATCGGCCAGGGACCCAACGACCAGACGCCTCTCAAGATGGCGCAGTTCATCCTCGCCATCGCCCGCGACGGTTCCGCTCCCGCTCCCACGGTGCTGCGCTCGGCCGGGAACGGCGCAAACGAGGCCAGTTGGAGTCTCGACATCCCTCAGGAACATCTGGAGCAGGTTCGTGAAGGGATGCGCCGTGTCACGCGGCAGGGGGGTACGGCCTACCTGTCCTCGCTGGAGCACTTCGACCTCCTGGGCAAGACGGGCACGGCACAGAGCGGCGGTGGCCGTCCCAGCCACGCGTGGTTCACGGCGATCGCCGGTTTGCACGGCCAGGCTCCCGAGATCGTCGTGGTTGCGCTCGTCGAATTCGGCGAGAGCGGATCGGGGGTCGCGGCGCCGCTGGCGGCGAAGACGGCCGACTTCCATCTGCGTGGCGTGCACGGGATTCCCCGCGACACGATCCAGACGCTTGGCGAATACCTGCGTGCCGGGCGAAACACGGCGTGGGCGCGCCAGCCGGACCCCTGATGCGTACACTGGCCGCTCCGCTGTGGCAGCAGCCGATGGTCATCACCCTCCTGCTGCTTTCCGTATTCGGCGTGGGCATGATCTACTCGGCAGGCGTGCTCGAAGTTCCCAGCACCGTCACCGAGGGGCTCTGGATCCGGCAGGCGGTCTTTCTGGGGGCCTCGGTCGTCGGGCTCCTGGTCGTCTCGCGGATACCGCTCCGATGGTTCGAATGGGTTGCGGTGCCCGCCTACGTTCTCGGGGTCGCCGTGCTTGCGGTGACCCTGGTGGCGGGGACCGGCGCGGGCACCGCGGAAGGCATCAGCAGCTTCCTCTCGATCGGCGGCTTTCGCTTCCAGCCCGCCGAAGCCGCGAAGATCTCCACGGCGCTCGCGCTCGCGGCTCTGCTGGCCAGGCGCGAAGGTCCTCCGCTGTACCTGCGCGACCTTCTGACGCCCGCGGCGCTGGTCGGTCTGCCACTGGGACTGGTCCTGCTCCAGCCCGACCTGGGGACGGCGCTCGCGTTCCTTGGGATCTTCTTCGCCGTGATCTTCTGGGCGGGAACGCCCTGGCCGCTCATCCTCTTCGCGGCTTCGCCGGGACTGGGTCTCATCCTCGCCTTCAGCCTGCGCGTCTGGGCCGCCTACATCGTGCTGCTCGCCATCGGTCTCTACCTGTACCGTTTCCGGCTGTACCTGGTCGAGTCCATCGCGGTGATCCTGGGGAACATCGCGGCTGGAGCCATTGCCCAACCCCTCTGGAACTCGCTCGCCGAGTACCAGCGCAACCGGTTGCTCGTCTTTCTGGACCCGGAACTCGATCCGCGCAACGCGGGCTGGCAGCTGATCCAGTCGAAGGTTGCGGTGGGGAGCGGCGGCGTCTTCGGCAAGGGTTTCACGGCGGGGACCCAGAAGAGGCTGGCCTTTCTGCCCGAACAGCACACGGACTTCATCTTCAGCGTGGTCGGAGAGGAGTTCGGATTCATCGGCACGTCCGTGGTTCTCGTACTCTTCGGCTACCTGTTCTTCCGCATGATCACCATGGCGGAGGCCGCCAAGCGATCCTTTGCCGGTCTTTTCATCTTCGGTATCTTGGGGGTCTGGCTCACCCACGTGTTCATCAACGCCGGAATGACCATCGGGGTGGTCCCCGTGACCGGGATCCCGCTGCCGTTCATCAGCTACGGCGGCTCCTTCCTGTTGATGTCCTGGATGGCCGCCGCCGTGGTCCTGGCGCTGGCCAACGACGATTCCTGATCCCATCCGCCGCGACAGACCGGAGAACGACGACCCGTGGCCTGGTTCCGAAAACAGAAGACGCGCCTTTCGGGCGAGGGGCGCCGCGAACTGCCCAGCGATGTCTTCTCCAAGTGCGACGGGTGCGGGGAGATTCTCTACCGGGAGCGGCTGGCCCGGAACCTGGGCGTGTGTCCGGAATGCGGGGCCCACTTCCGGATCCCCGCGTCCCGCTACGTCGAACTGCTTGCCGATCCGGGTTCCTTCGAAGAGGAGGATGCCGAGATGGCAAGCGGCGATCCCCTGGACTTCGCCGATCTCAAGGCCTACACCGACCGGCTGGACACGGCCCGCCGGCGCACCGGGCGCAACGAAGCGGTCATCACCGGCCGTGCACGCATCGAGGGGATCCCGGTGGCGCTGGCGGTGATGGATTTCAGCTTCATCGGCGGATCGATGGGGTCGGTGGTGGGCGAAAAGATCGCGCGGGCCGGCAGGGACGCCCTCAAGCGCGAGCTGCCGCTCATCGTGGTGAGCGCCTCGGGCGGGGCCCGCATGATGGAGGGCATCTTCTCGCTCATGCAGATGGCCAAGACCTCGGCGGTCCTCGCCCGCCTCCACGACCGCAAGCTTCCGTACATCTCGGTGCTGACCGATCCCACCACCGGTGGCGTCACGGCCTCCTACGCCATGCTGGGCGACGTCAACCTGGCCGAGCCCGGCGCGCTGATCGGCTTCGCGGGACCGCGCGTGATCGGCGAGACGATCAAGCAGGAGCTGCCGCCCGGCTTCCAGAGCGCCGAGTTCCTCGAGGAACACGGGATGGTCGACCGGGTGATCGACCGCCGCGAACTCAAGTCCGCGGTCGCGCAACTGCTCCGGCACACACGCGCAGGCTGGAGGCCCCGCGCCTGACCGTCCCCTCCCGTTCCAGGGACTCCGCGTCCGGCGTGACGCGCCACCCCGGCCCCGATCCCCTCATGGACGCCCTGTTCCCGGGGGTGCCCACGGCGGTCGACTGGGGACTGGGGCGCATGCGGGCGGCGCTCGCCGAACTGGGAGACCCGCACCTGCGCTACCCCACGCTTCACGTCGGCGGCACCAACGGAAAGGGTTCGGTCGCGTCCACCTGGGCCTCGGTGCTGCGGCTTCAGGGCGCACGCGCCGGTTTGTACACCTCGCCCCACCTCTGCTCATTCCGCGAACGCATCATGGTCGACGGCGAACCCGTCCCCGCCGCCCGCCTCCTCGACGCGGCCGCGCGGCTCCGGCCCCTGGCCCGGGAACTCGGCATGTCGTTCTTCGAGGCGTCGACGCTGCTGGCGCTGGTCGTCTTCGCCGAGTCCGACGTCGACGCGGCAAGCATTGAGGTCGGACTCGGGGGACGTCTCGACGCCACGAACGTGATCGAACCCGAAGTCACCGCCATCACCAACGTGGCCCTGGACCATCAGGACTACCTGGGCCACTCCCTGGAGGAGATCGCGCGCGAAAAGGCGGGGATCATCAAGCCGGGCGTGCCCGTCGTCACGGCCGAGGGGCGTCCCGCCGTGCTGAAGGTGCTGGAGGGCCGCGCGGCGCGGGTCGGCGCCCCGTTTCACCGGATCGAGCCGTGGCGGGACATCGCGGAGCTCCGTCTCGGCCGCGGGGGCACGCGCTTCTCCGTGCGAACCGCGGGCGGTGGCCTCCTCGACCTGCGCACACCGCTTCCGGGCGCCCACCAGGCGGCCAACGCGGCGCTCGCGGTCCGTGCCCTGGAGCTGCTCCCGGAGCCGCCATCGCCGGACGCCGTGCGCGCGGGGGTCGCGGCTGTCCGGTGGCCGGGTAGGGGACAGGTGCATCGGGTGGGCGGCCTGCACTACATCTTCGACGTGGCCCACAACCGGGCCGCCGTGGGGGCGCTCGCTCGGATCCTGGCCGATCTCGCGCCGCCCCGGCCGCTGGTGGTGCTCGCGGGAATCCTGGGTGACAAGAACTGGTCGCGCATGCTGCCGCCGCTCGTGGACCTCGCCGACCGGGTGGTCTTCACCATTCCCGCGTCCGCTCCGCCCGAGAGGAACTGGGACCCGCGCGCGGTCGCCTCCGAGGTGGGGGAGGGCGTTTCGATCGACGTGGTGGACGAGGTGGGGAGCGCGGTGGAGTACGCGGCCGGTCTGGCCCCGGGCGGCACGGTCGTGGTGACCGGATCCTGCCACACGGTAGGCGATGCGCTCCAGATTCTCGGGGTGAATCCCTTCGACAACGGCTGACTCCCCCGCGCAGCCTGCGGCAGCGACCCCCTGTCGTTATCTTCGCATCCATGCCCGCAGCCAGATCCTTCTCCCGCCTCCCCGGTTTTCGGGATTTCGCCCCCGCAGACCTCGCGCTTCGCAGCCACGTCTTCGACACCTGGCGGCGGGTTGCGCGCGGCTACGGTTTCACGGAATACGACGGACCGCCGCTGGAACCGCTCGGCCTCTACGTGGAGAAGAGCGGCGAAGAGATCGTTGAGCAGCTCTACGCGTTCACGGACAAGGGGGGCCGGCAGGTCGCGCTGCGCCCGGAGATGACTCCCACGCTGGCACGAATGCTGGCCGGGCGCAGCCGTGGCATGCCCAAGCCGATCCGCTGGTTCTCGATTCCCCAGCTGTTCCGCTACGAGCGCAGCCAGCGCGGCCGGCTCAGGGAGCATTTCCAGCTGAACGTGGACATCGTGGGCGAGGCAGGGGTGGCCGCCGACGCCGAGGTCCTGGCCGTGGCCATCGACGCCGTGCGTGGCCTGGGGCTGGGAGAGGAGGATTTCGTAGCCCGGGTGAACGACCGCCGCCTCGTGACCGCCGTCCTGTCGGCTGCGGGCGCCCCCGGCGGCGCCCACGCCGGCTGCCTGGCGGTGATCGACAAGGCGGACAGGGCGGGTCCGGAGCGTACCCGCGCCGGCCTCGGGGCGCTCGGATTGCCGGCGCGGACGGTCGGCATCATGGCCGAAATCCTGGCCGACGGCTCGCGCGACCACCTGGCGCACCTCTTCCGCGGCACGGCCCCCGTGACGGACGCCTTGCGGTCCCTCGACGAACACCGGTCGATCCTCGATTCGATGGGCCTCGGCGCGTACCTCCGCTTCGACTTCAAGGTCGTGCGCGGACTGGCCTACTACACGGGCATCGTCTTCGAACTCTTCGACCGGGCCGGCGAACTGCGCGCCATCTGCGGCGGCGGCCGCTACGACCGGCTCCTCGAGCTGGTGGGAGGCGAGCCGCTCCCGGCCACGGGATTCGGGATGGGCGACGTGGTTCTCGGGGAGCTGCTCCGCGACCGCGGCCTGGTACCGGATGCGTCCCCGTCGTGCGACTACTACGTCATCTGGGTTGGCCCGGACCAGCGGCCGGCCGGGCTGGAAACCGGTCGCCGGCTCCGCGCGGCCGGGCACTCGGTCATGTACTCCCTCAAATCGCAGGGGGTCGGCAAGCAGCTCAGGGCAGCCGGCAGGGCGGGAGCGCGGCGGGCCCTGATCATCGGTCCGGACGAGGCGGCCGCGGCGGCGGCGACGGTTCGGGACATGAGGACCGGAAGTCAGGAGACCAGGCCCCTCCAGTCGCTGCTGGACGGGGAGATTCCGTCGTGCGCAACCGGGGGGAAACCGTGACGAAGAGCGGATCCGCAGGCGGGAGGCGACCCGCGGGGAAGAAGCACCCGATACACGAGCCCGACCCCGCCGATGTGCTGGCGGTGCGTGCGGCCCTCAAACGGGCGGCGCGGCGGCTCAACATTCTGGAGCTGATCATCCTGGGCGCGGCGGTCATCGCGTCGACGGCGGGGGGATGGCTCGTGGCCCTGCTGGCCGCGAGGGCCTTCGACTTCCCCTTCCGGACGACGTGGGTGGCGGCGTCGCTCGCACTCTTCGGGATTCCCGCCCTGGTGGCCTTCCTGATGAACCGACGCAGACTGGGGACCCGGGCGAAGGCCGCCGGGGACAAGACCGATCAATCTCCCGCGGGGGACACCGAATAAATGGGCAAAAAGTCGCAGAAAAAGGGGCTCACCCCCCGCGCGGAGGACTTCTCCGCCTGGTACAACGAAGTCGTGCAGCAGGCCGAACTGGCGGACTATTCCCCGGTGCGCGGCAGCATGGTCATCCGGCCCTGGGGATACGGAATCTGGGAGAACATGCAGCGTGCGCTCGATGACATGTTCAAGGCGTCGGGACACCGGAACGCCTACTTCCCGCTCCTGATCCCCATGAGCTTCATCGAGCGCGAGAAGGAGCACGTCGAGGGCTTCAAGCCGGAGCTGGCCGTCGTGACCCACGCGGGCGGGAAGGAGCTGGAGGAGCCCTACGTCGTCCGGCCCACCTCGGAGACGATCATCTACGCCATGTACGCCAAGTGGGTGCAGAGCTACCGCGACCTGCCCATCCTCCTCAACCAGTGGGCGAACGTCATGCGCTGGGAGCTCAGGACCCGCCTCTTCCTGAGGACCGCCGAGTTCCTCTGGCAGGAGGGCCACACGGCACACGCCACCGAGGCCGAGGCCGAAGAGGAGACGCAGAAGATCCTCGGGATCTACCGGAGCTTCATGGAGGACTGGATGGCGATGCCCCCGGTGACGGGGCGCAAGTCCGAGTCCGAGAAGTTCGCGGGCGCGGTGCGCAGCTACGCCTGCGAGGCGCTCATGCAGGACGGCAAGGCGCTGCAGGCCGGCACCTCCCACATGCTCGGGCAGAACTTCGCGCGCCAGTTCGGCCTCACCTTCCAGAGCGAGGAGGGGCGCGAAGAGTACGCGTGGAACACCTCGTGGGGCGTGTCGACGCGGCTGGTCGGGGGACTGGTGATGACCCACGGCGACGACGTGGGCGTGGTGGTGCCGCCCAGGCTCGCGCCGACGCAGGTGATGGTTGTGCCGATCGGCCGGAGCGACGAGCAGTGGGCGGTCGTGAGCGAGGCGGCCGACCGGGTGGTGGCGGCGCTGGGAGACGCGGGGGTGCGCGCGGAAGCCGACAGGCGCCGCCATCTGTCGCCGGGCGCGAAGTTCTTCGAGTGGGAGCGCAAGGGGGTGCCGGTGCGGGTGGAGATCGGGCCGCGCGACGTGGAGCGGGGGGAGGTGGTGGTGGTCCAGCGGGTGACCGCTCCGGGCGAGGACCGCAAGGTGGGGGTGAAGGAAGGGCGGGCATCGGGTGAAATGCCGGCACGGCTCGAAGCGCTGCAGGCGCAACTGCTCGACGTGGCGAGATCCCGGCGCAAGACGGCCACCCATCGCGGCGAGGTCCGGTCCGTCGAGGAACTCAGCGCACTCCTGGACGAAGGCGTCGGCTTCGTGCACTCCGGCTGGTCCGGCGACCCCGCCGTCGAGGAGCGCGTCAAGGAGGCCACGAAGGCCACCATTCGCGTCATACCCGGCGAGGAGTTCCGTTCGGCCACCGCTCCCGTTCACTGCGCGGGGGGTGGGAAGGCGCGGATGGAGGTGGTGTGGGCGCGGGCGTACTGACCGCCGCCAGCCCCCCGTTCCCGCGGCGGGGCGGGGTGCTGCACTGCGGTGCCCACTCCCTGGAACGACTTGCGATACAGTATCAAACGCCATTATATGTGTATAACGGCGACCGGATTCTGGAGCGGAAGCGCACGCTGGAGGAGGCGTTCGCAGGCCTCGAGACCGATGGCCCGGGCACCGCGCTCACCCCGGACCCGACCACCTCGCGTGCGGGGCCCGGACACCGTCCTTCCAACAGGGCATCCGCACGCCAGGGCGCGCCGTCCCCCTTGCTCGTCGCCTACTCGGTCAAGGCCAACCCCAACCTGGCCGTGCTGGAGCTTCTCGCGCGCGACGGTGCCGGGGCCGACATCGTCAGCGGCGGCGAGCTGTACCGCGCCCTGCGCGCGGGCATCCCCGCCGAACGCATCGTCTTCGCCGGGGTGGGCAAGTCGGCGGACGAGCTGCGCCAGGGGATCGAGGCCGGGATCATGTCGTTCCACGTCGAGAGCGCCCAGGAGCTGGATGCGCTGGGTGCCCTGGCCGCGGAAATGGGAGCGGTGGCGCCCGTTGCGGTCCGCGTCAACCCCGACGTGCAGAGCTTTACACATGAGTTTACAAGCACGGGGCACGCGGCCGCCAAGTTCGGGGTCTCCCCGGGCGAGGCGCACGGGATGTACCGGTGCGCGGCCGCGCATCCGGCGCTGCGCGCGGTCGGCGTCGACGTGCACATCGGGTCGCAGATCCGCGATCCGGCGCCGTTCCTCAGAGCGCTCGACGTGGTGGTCGAGGTGGCGGAACGCGCCCGCCGGGAACTCGGAATCGAACTCGGCTATGTGGATCTGGGCGGCGGCTTCGGCATCTCGGACGGCGAAGCCGGCGCGCTGGACGTGCACACGCTGGGACGCGAGGTTGCCGACCGTCTGCGGGGACGCGGCCTGGACCTGATCCTCGAACCCGGCCGCTTCCTGGTGGGCGATGCTGGCGTATTGATCACATGTGTACTATATGTGAAACAAAGCGGCAAGAAAACGTTCGTTGTCACCGACGCCGGCATGACAGAGCTGATCCGGCCGAGCCACTACGGAGGCGTCCACTCGGTGTCGCCGGTGCGCGAAAACGGCCGTGCTCGCGTCGAGCGTGTGGATGTCGTCGGGCCGGTCTGCGAGCAGGGCGATTTCCTGGCCCGCGACCGCCCCCTCCCCCTCCCGCGCCCCGGAGCACTCCTGAGCGTCCACCAGGCCGGCGCCTACGGATTCACCATGGCGTCCAACTACAATTCGCGTCCCCGTCCCGCCGAAGTCCTCGTGCACGGCGAGCACGTCACCCTGGCCCGCCGGCGCGAGCGCTACGACGACCTCATCCGCGGTGAAACCGATGACTGACGTCTCCGCCCCTCGACCCACCCCCGCAGCCCACGACCGCGTCCTTCTCGTCGACTACGGCTCCCAGTTCACCCAGCTCATCGCGCGGCGCATCCGCGAGGCCGGCGTCTACTGCGAGATCCATCCGCCCGACCGCTCGCCCGACTGGGTCCGCGCCTGGGGCCCCACCGGCATCGTCCTCTCGGGCGGCCCCTCGTCCGTCTACGACGAATCCGGCCCCGGCCTCGACCCCGCCCTCCTCGGTCTCGGCGTCCCCGTCCTGGGCATCTGCTACGGCATGCAGCTCATCGCCCTGCACGAGGGCGCCGCGGTGGTCCCCGGCAAGCGCGAGTACGGCCGCGCCACCCTGCGGGTCGGCGCACGCCAGGCGGACGGCGCCGCCGCCGCCCCCGACCTCTTCCACGGCTTCGACCCCGCCGACGACGTCACCGTCTGGTGCTCCCACGGCGACCACGTCGATGAACCGCCCCCCGGCTTCGTCACCCTCGCCGCCACCGCCGACCTTCCCGTGGCGGCCTTCCGCGCGCTCTCACGCCCTCTCTATGGCGTCCAGTTCCACCCCGAGGTCGCGCACACCCCGCGGGGCCAGGAGATCGTCGACAACTTCCTCTTCCGCATCTGCGGGTGCCGGGCCGACTGGACGCCCGGGGCGTTCGTGGCCGAATCGGTGGAAAGGATACGCAGCCAGGTAGGCGACGCGCAGGTCATCTGCGGGCTGTCGGGCGGCGTGGACTCGTCTGTGGCCGCAGCGCTCGTGCACCGTGCCGTGGGAGACCAGCTGACCTGCGTCTTCGTCGACACCGGTCTCATGCGCATGAACGAGCGCGAGGGCGTGGAACGCACCTTCCGCGAACACATGGGGATCCGGCTGGTGGTGGCCGAGGCGGCGGACGAATTCCTGGGGCCGCTCAAGGGCGTCGGCGATCCCGAACGCAAGCGCAGGATCATCGGCGAGACCTTCATCCGCGTCTTCGAGCGGACCACCCGCGAGCTGGGCACCAACGCCCGGTTCCTGGTCCAGGGCACGCTCTACCCGGACGTCATCGAGTCCCACTCCGTGCAGGGCCCCTCGGCCACCATCAAGACCCACCACAACGTGGGCGGCCTGCCCGACGACCTCTCCTTCGAGCTCGTCGAGCCCCTGCGCGAGCTCTTCAAGGACGAAGTGCGGCGAGTGGGGCAGACGCTCGGTCTCGATCACGCCTTCATCCGCCGCCACCCCTTTCCCGGCCCCGGCCTAGCCATCCGCGTGCTGGGCCCGGTCACAGAGGACCGTCTCCGCATCCTGCGCCTGACCGACGCGATCTACCTGGAGGAGATCGAGTCCGCCGGCCTCTACGACGACATCTGGCAGGCCTTCGCGGTCCTGCTCCCGGTCCGGGCGGTGGGGGTCATGGGCGACGGCCGCACCTACGAGAACGTGGTCGCACTGCGCGCAGTCACCTCGCGCGACGGCATGACCGCGGACTGGTACCCCTTCGAGCCCGAATTCCTGGCCCGCGTGTCGACCCGCATCATCAACGAGGTCGCGGGCGTGAACCGGGTGACCTACGACATCAGCTCGAAGCCGCCGGCCACGATCGAGTGGGAGTGAGTTCGCCGACCCGGCGCCTCACCCCTCCCGGTGCCCGGACGGCTGATCGCTACGGAGGCGGGATCCCGGGCGCCCCCGCGCCCGCCGCCGGGTCCGGCGCGTTCCGAATCTCGTCCAGGCGCTCCTCCACGTCGTCCCAAAGCTGCTCCATGAAGTTGACGTCCGGTCCGTGCACCTCGGCGAAGGTCAGCAGGTCCTCCTCCGTGACCCCTTTCCGGGCCAGCACGCGCTCACGCTCGTCCGCGGGGATCGGATCGCCTCCGGATCCACGCAGCTCCGCGACCCGCAGCGCGACGTAGGTCTCGACGAAGACCTCCCGGCCGATCGTCTCGGCCGGCCCCTCCTCCTCGCAGCCCGCCGCCGCCAGCAGCGCCGCCACGACGCACCAGCCCGTCCGCCGGCCCCTCATGACGGCGACGGCCGGTTGGCCGCCCGCCACAGCATCGCGCACAGCGCTGCGAAGGCCAGCGCGCCGACCACCCACGACGAGTACGGTATCAGCCCGTCCATCCACTCGTGCCCGAGCTGCCACATCGAACCGGCCTCGGGGTCTCCGGTCCACCGGACCACGGCATAGATCGCTCCGCCGATCAGCACGCCCACCAGCGCCGCACCCGCGATCAGCCCCGACGCGTAGAGCACGCCCTGCTCGCGCTTCTCGGCCAGCACGCTCACGCCGTCCTCGGTCTCGCCCGCGTGCGCGTACTTCCGGGTCAGCGCCTGGCGCATCAGGCCCCCGATCAGGATCGGCGTCATCAGCGACACCGGCAGGTAGACGCCCACCGCGAAGGCCAGCGACGGCAGCTTGAAGACGAACTCGATCAGCAGCGCGAGCAGGATCCCGATCAGCACGAAGGCCCAGGGCAGCGACGCGTTCAGCACGCCGTCGATCACCAAGCTCATCAGAGTCGCCTGGGGCGCGGCCAGGCCGTCCACGGTGCCGATCCCGTACGACTCGTTCAGCACGATCAGCACGCCGCCGATGGTGACCGCGCAGGCCAGCACGCCCAGCATCTCGCCGACCTGCATGCGCGCAGGCGTGGCCCCGACCAGGAACCCCGTCTTGAGGTCCTGCGAAGTGTCGCCCGCCGCGGCCGCCGAGATGCACACCACCGCGCCCACCGCCAGCACCGCCACCTTGGCCGCGGCGCCGCCGTCGTTCAGCCCCAGCCCCACCCAGATCAGCGAAGTGAGGAGGAGCGCCGCGATCGTCATTCCCGACACCGGGTTGGAAGACGACCCGATGAGCCCCACGATCCGGCTCGACACCGTCACGAAGAAGAAGCTGAAGATCACGATCAGGATCGCCCCCAGCGGCCCCACCGGTACTCCCGGCCAGAGCCACAGCGCCACCGCCATCAGCGCCGCGAGCCCCATCACGAGCTTCATGGGCAGGTCGCGCTGAGTGCGCAACACTTCGCCCGCGCCCCCGCCGCCCACCTGGCCGACGCCCAAGCGGATCGACTCGACGATCGTCGGGAAGGACTTGATGAGCGTGACGATGCCGGCGCACCCAACCGCGCCCGCGCCCACGTAGCGCAGGTAGTAGCTCCAGATTTGGCCGGACTCGAGCGACGACATCGGATCCGTCGCGGGATACACGACGCTGTCGCCGCCCCAGATGTTGATGGCGGGGATCATGATCAGCCACGCGAGCGCGCTGCCGCCGAACATGATCGCGGCGATCCGGGGCCCGATGATGAACCCCACGCCCAGCAGCTCCGGGGTAAAGTCGCCGCCGATCTGGGCCTTCTGCGGCAGCTGCACGTGGGGTCCCTCGTTCCAGAGCCCGAACCCGTTGCGGTTGGCCAGCGCCTGGTAGAGCGCGCCGAGCCCCAGGCCGGAGAAGAGAAGGCGCGCCTTCCCGCCGCCCATGTCGCCGGCCACCTGCACCTCGGCGCAGGCGGTGCCCTCGGGGTAGGGGAGCCTGCCGTGCTCGCGCGAGATCAGGTAGCGCCGCAGCGGGATCATGAAGAGGACCCCGAGCAGCCCGCCGAAGCCGGCGATCACCGAGACTTGGAGCAGGTCCACGACGATCGAGGGATCGGTGCGCTGCCAGATGAAGAGCGCGGGGATGGTGAAGATCACCCCCGCGGCCACCGATTCGCCGGCCGAGCCGATCGTCTGCACCATGTTGGTTTCGAGGATCGTGCCGCGGCGCAGCACCCGGAAGATCGCGACGGCCATCACCGCGGCCGGGATCGAGGCGCTCACCGTGAGCCCCACCCGGAGACCCAGGTACGCGTTGGCGGCCCCGAAGACCACCGCCATCAGGATCCCGACGACCACCGCCTTGACGGTGAACTCCGCCAGCGACTTCTCGGGCGGCACGTAGGGGCGGTACTCCCTGCCCGGGACGACTTCGTACGCTTCCGGCGGAAGGCCCTTGCGGGCCGGGGGGTCGACCGATGCCATGGGGGTGCTCCGTTCGGGGGTCGGTGAGCCGGGAAACGGCGCGCCCGAGACGGCGAACGGGCGAGGTCGCGGGGACGTGTCCGCCGATCGGAATGCCTTGCTTCAGCCGGCCATCAACGAACGCTAAACTGACGGCGTCGCGCGCCCGGACGCAAACGGCCGGGTCCCTGGTGGCTGCACGCCCGCGACGAGGATGCGCCTGGTGCGTGCGAACGGCTGCCGCTCCCGCCCGGCAGCAAGTGCTACCTGCCGCCTCCCCCGTTCGAGGATCGCGGCACGAGTTGGGTGGTGGCCAGCACGGGTTCCGGGGTCAGTCCGCCCGCCAGAACCAGATGCACCCTGCCATCCTTGTCCGCTATGCGGGTCTCCGCTTCGCCGCTGGAAATCCCCCCCCTCCTGGGGCTACCATTTCCGGGCAACGCCCAGGTGGCCGGCGACGCCAGCCGTACCCTGCTTCCGCAATCAGGAGCCAATACCGATGACGGAAGTCACCGTGATTTCCGCCCCCGCGCCCTGCACATTCGGCGAGGTGCGCCGGCGCGCTGCACCGGTGTTGCGCAAGGCGGGCGCGAAGCGTGCCATCGTCTTCGGATCGTGGGCCCGCGGTCAGGCGGACGGGTATTCCGACCTCGATCTGGCCGTCGTGATGGAAACCGACCTCCCACGCCCTCAGCGCGCGTTGGCACTCGCGAAAGAGCTCGACCGTGCCCTGCCCGTGGTCGTCGACCTTCTCGTGTACACTCTGGATGAGTTCGCAGCGGGTGAAGCCGATCCCTACGGCGTATTCGACCTGTTCCGACACGAGGGCGTCGAGATCCTGCGGAGCCCCGATGACCGGTGAAGCTCAGAACGAGGGCCCGGGCAATCGCAGCGACACGGCCGACACCGGCTCGTCCCTGGACAACGACAGGTTTGCCGAAACCTCCTGAGCACGCGCCTCCGCCGTGGCCGTCACGGTCACGGTCGTGTGGTCCGCCGCGATTCCGCAGAGCCGGAACGCACCCATCTCGTTCGTCTCGGCGGTAACGGACCTCTGCGTCGCCCGCAGCCTGGCGAGCCCGCGCCCGGAGAACTCCATCCACTCTGCGGCCACCGTGACCCCCGCGGCGGCCGACCCGGATTCCCCCAGCGTGACGTAACCGTGGACGACCCCGGTTTCCGGCTCCCATTCCTCCAATCCGCAAGCGCGCGCCAGCACCGCGTTCGGTTCTGCCGCGCGCAGACGCACCGTGGTCGTGTCTCCGCCCCGGACCGGGACGTCGGCCAGTACATGGTCCCGGTCCAGCCCGCGCAGCGACGGGCGGAGATGCGCCAGCCGGTAGACACCGTCGGGCAACCCGGCAATTCCGAACCGTCCGTCCGGGTCCACGTCCATCACCACGCCCACGCCGACGATTGCCACCTGTCCCCCCGGTTCCATCACGTCCTCGGAGTCCGCCCTCGCCACCCGCCCGGCGATGACGCCTCCGCGATCCACATAGGCCCATGCGCCGCTGGCGCCCGTGCGGACCGCGATCACCCGCCCACCCTCTTCGGCGATCCCCCGGAGACGCGGCCTCCGAAGCTCGATCATTCCGCCGAGCTGGCGAAGGTCCATCGTCGTCCCTTCCTCCACCACTAGCGGCATGCGGACGTACCACCTGGACACGATCCAGGCCCCGTTGGGCAGATTCCGGAAGTCGACGCGTCCGCCGATCTGTTCGTTCCGCACCTCCTCGGCGAGACCCGGCAGGTTCAGGTAGCCGAATTCGAGCCACTCCAGCCCGCCGGTTTCTCGCGACAGCCAGAGGACCCCCTGTATTCGGGCCCGCCGGGAGCGCATCCGAATCGGGCGAAACGCCAGCCCGACCAGATCGGGATGCGACTCGTTCCGGGCACGCAGCTGCATGCAGTGGCTGTCCAGAAACTCATCCGAGAGTAGAACATGCGCATCCGGGGCGAAGTAGCGATCGCCACCGTCCTGGCGGACGACCCAGCCGCCCTCGACCAGGTCCTGAACTGGAAGAGCCTCCATCGGTCGCTCCGACGCCACGCTCCATCGCGTGTGCGCTGCCGTGCGTATTCTCAGCGTGCCGGGTTCCAGCTCCCGCACGTACCTCTCCAGCTCGTACACGTGGGTGCCGCCCGAGCTGGCGAAATCGGCCACGGCAAGGGCTTTTCCGGCTTCGTCCCAGACCCTGAACGTCGCCAGGCCGAGGTCCTCCGACATCTCGCAACGGCCCTCGCCCGTTGCGCTCAGATCCTCAAGGGCGATGGGCCGCCGCGAGAGTGCGATCCCCAGCGAAACCGTGTCTCGGGCGGCCACCTCGATCCGGTCGATCATGCGCGTCGTCATTCCGATGCGTTCCGCCCGCACGGAGTACCGGCCGGGAAGGGGGAGGCGGTCCTCCCTTTTGCTACCCCATATCCTGGGTTGGCCCATCTGGGGAAAGGTCCCGTCATGGCGACCCTGCTGGCCCACCGCGCCCGTGACTCCTCGGCACATCGACCCACCCCAGCCTTGACGCGTGCGTCGTCCGTGACGCGCCGCCACGGTTTCACGGCACCCGACGCACCGTCTCGTGCGAGGCGCCGCACCTGACTTTGGAGGGGCGGCGGGAATCCCGCCAGTGGCCTGTCGCATTCCGACATGCCCGCGTCCCGGGTTTTGCCGCGGCGACGGCCGGGCGCCGGATCACTGCACCGCATCCAGCGCTGCGAGTTCCAGCGGCAGCGGGACCGCCGAGTCGACGAAGCGGGGGGCTGGGGCTTCTGAGGGCCATTGGGGTGCATCCTGGAGGGTGGTCCCGGACCTCGCGAGTGCACGAATCCGAAACCGTACATAGTGAAGTCGGCCTGTGATCGGACGATTTGGGACGCCGACGGTCGGATGTGACTGCGAACCAGCGACTTGGGACACTCATGCTCGAACGGGACTCGAAACCAACGCCCGCCCGCCGCCGCGGCGAATCAAGGGACAGCCGCATGCTCGATTGGGCCTCGGCTTCGATTGACTCCGCTCCCTGCCTGGCGTCATGCCAGTCGAACACCCGCTCCATCCCCGCCGCGAGGTCGGCATTGCGCCGCGGCGGGATCACCCTGCCGACGCGCCGCCACGGTCTGATGGCGCTTCTTCAGCAGCCGCCGCACCGTCCTACGGCATATCACGTGTGCCATGACACCAGCAGCTTGCGCCGCAGAACCGCATCGCGAATCCCGCCCGCCCCCCGCTGGCCCGATTCTTCCCTGATCATACAGGGGGCACCGCCCGCCGAACCCCCCGCCCCTGCCATTCTGGCAGCCCACCCTGCCATTTTGGCAGACTAGAGGTGGTCAGTATCACGGCAGGGAATCACGTAAGTTCA
>JAPPNO010000109.1 GCA_028873845.1 Gemmatimonadota bacterium
GGTGGAGGGCCAAGCACGAGAAGACCGGATACGAGCACACCACGCCCGTGACCGGCGAGGCAATCGCCGCCTTGGAGCAGGCGCGAAGGATGAACCCCGGAGACGGGGACGCCCCGGTGCTGCCCTCGTCGCACGATCCCTCCGTGTGCGCGACCCGCTGGATGAGCCGCACATGGTGGGACAAGGCCGAGAGGCTGGCCGGGCTGGAGAAGAAGCGGGGAAGCGGCTGGCACTCTCTCAGGCGCAAGTTCGCGTCCGATCTCATGGACCAGCCTCTGAAGGTGCTCTGCGAACTCGGCGGCTGGAAGGACGCCAAGACGGTCCTCCAGTGCTATCAGAAAGCGGACGAGGACCAACTGCGGCAGGCGCTCGCGAACCGCAGGAGACTCCGCGCCTGATCCGTTCAGCGGGAGTCAATCGACGGGAGTCAGGACCGGAAATCCCATAAGTCCAACGCTCACAGCAAGATGTAATTTTGTGAGCACCTGTCCGGGCACCGGATCGGCGCGATCCGCCAACTCAGGTGGTCCGACGTGGACATGGGAACCGGGGTCATTCGGTGGCGCGCGGAGCACGAGAAGTCGGGCTTCGAGCATCGGACGCCGGTGACCGACGAGGTGCTCGGTGTCTTGGAAGAGGCGCGCAAGGAGTACCGGCGGACCGACGACGCGCCTGTGTTGCCCGCGCCCAGGGACCCCGCGAGGAGCATGAGCTACACGGTGGCGCGCTACTGGTGGGAAAAGGCGGAGAGGCTCACCGGGCTGGAGCGCAAGCGTGGCAGGGGCTGGCATTCGCTGAGGCGGAAGTTCGCCTCCGACCTGATGGACCAGCCACTCAAGGTGCTCTGCGAGTTGGGAGGCTGGAGGACGGCACAGACGGTGCTCCAGTGTTACCAGAGGGCCGGCGAGGAGCGGCTCAAGAAGGCGCTCGACGAGCGTCCGCGGGTCACCTCCCCCGGTTTAGCGGGAGTCAAAAGGCGGGAATCGCGCCCGCAAATCACGTAACTTCAAGCAAGGCAACTGGAAACAATCCTGTGACCTCATGACATTATGTGAACCGCAGTTGACAATCCACGCGTGCAGGATGGAAGTGGACCATCTCTCGGACGCCGATCTGGAGGATGTGGTCCTTCACGAGGGTGCCTCGCGACGGAATTCGGCGGGGCCGCAATTGGGCCGCAACCGGGTATCGACGGACCGATCGATCCGCCGTAGCTTTCGAGGTCATTCCGGCTGACAGGAGGTACCTCGCCGATGCACCCACCACACCACCGATTCGCCACCACTTCACTCGTGGCCGTCGCGGTGCTGACCGCTTGCGACGACCCCGATCCGGTCGCCCCGGAGCCGGCGCCCACCACGATCGAAGTGGTCGCGGGTGACGGCCAGCGGGCCGTTCAGGGCCTGCCGCTCGAAGACAGCGTGATCGTCCGGGTGCTGGACCAGGATGGGCGAGCCTTCTCCGGCGCCGAGATCACCTTCACACCGGGCCCGGGCCACGGTCAGGTCGACTCCGCTTCGGCCACAACCGGCGAGGACGGCCGGGCCACCGCCTTCTGGACCCTCGGCTCCGATCCCGGCGACCAGACCCTGAACGTCGCGGCGGGCGAGGCCTCCGCCAGCGTCGGTGCGACGGCGCTGGACCTCGAGGCCGAACTGGACGTGGTTTTCGCCCCCCCTTCACAGGCCGAGATCGATGCGGTTGGAGCCGACTGGGCCGCTCGCGACGTCTCCGCCACCGGCGTGCGGGTTGAACTCACCGAGCCGCTGTCGCTGGTGGGATCGCCCGCCACCCTGAGGATCATCTCGCATACGGTCACCGGAGCCCGCCACTACGGGGCCATCGTCGTTCCCGACGGTGCATCCGAGGAGAGTCTGCACGTCCTGGCGTACCTGCACGGTGGCGACGGGGGCGTTTCGGTGGAAGACCTGCAGTTCGTCGCCCTGCCGCTGGGCGAGTTGCGCGACAGCTTCGTGTACGTGGTTCCGTCCTTTCGCAGCGAACCGCTCAGGCACGACGGGCAGAGCTGGATCTCGGAGGGCGCGTCGAGCCCGTGGGACTACGACGTGGATGATGCGATCGCGCTCATCACCGTCGCCTTCGAAACCACGCCGGAGGCCAGACCCGGTGGCTACAGCGTCATCGGCGGCAGCCGGGGCGCCGGGGTGGCCCTGCTCGCGGGGGCCCGGGACGAGCGGATCCGGAGAATCGTCGGCTTCTACGGCCCCACCGACTTCTACGACGACTGGGTGCGCGAGATCGTGCGCGAGGCGGCGCTCCGCATGCCGCGCAATCTCCCCGGGGTCACCCACCTCGACTCCACGGTGGTGCAGCCCTTCATACGGGGTGACCGCGGGCCCGCCGACGTTCGACTGGAACTGGCGCGCCGCTCCTCGGTCCTCTTCGCGGCCGGCCTGCCGGCGGTCCAGCTCCACCACGGCACGATCGACCAGGTCGTCTCCGTGTCGCAAGCCGAATCGATGATCCGGACCATGGAGGCGCTGGGACGCGGGCCGCCCGACTTCGAGGCGTACATCTACGAGGGCGGGGGGCACGACTTCCTCAGTTTGCAGGAGGCCATCCAGCGCGCCGTCGAGTTCGTTTCGCGGGAGTTCGGGGGATAGCGGTCCGCGGACAGGGTCCCCCCGGCACCCGTCCGGGCCGCAACTACATGATCACCCGCCGCATGAATTGCCGAACCTTCTCCATGTACTTCTCGAAGAAGTACTTCTGGATGTCCATCATGTCCAGCTCGCGGCCCTGGATGTAGGCCTGCTCGATGTCGCTGGTCATGTCGAGCGGCGTTCCGGTCGTGATCAGGAAGGTCGCCTGCTTGCCCGGCTCCAGGGAGCCGACGCGGTCGTCGAGCCCGAGGAACTGTGCCGGGTTGATCGTGACCGCTTTCAGCGCCTCTTCCTCGGGAAGCCCGAAGGCGACCGCCACACCCGCTTCGAAGGGCAGCCGGTTCGAGTACAGCGACCCCGAGCCGCCGGAAATCGCGAAGCGCACGCCCGCCTCGTGCAGACGCGCGGGCATCGAGTATGCGCCGTCGTAGCCCTCGTATTGCCGGCCGGGTCCGGACATCGTCGAGGTCAGGATCACCGGTATGTCCTCGGCGACCAGGCGGTCGGCGACATGGATGGCGTCCCGTCCGCCGCGGATGACGATGCGGAGATCCTCCTCCTGCGCCCAGGTGATGGCGTCGCTGATCTGTGCCGCGCCGTCGGCCGCGACCACGACGGGGAGATCACCGTCGATGACCGGCATCATGGCGGCGTAGCGCGAGTCGCTGCGCACCTCCTCGCCGGCGGCGACCGCGTCGCGATAGGCCCGCGCCTCCGCGAAGAAGTCCTTCAGCTGCTGGACCTGCTCCTCGTAGCTCGGCGGATCCTCCTGCGGGCCGAACCTGAAGCCGCGGAACCCGCGGAAGGCGCGGCGGTTGGGGTTGGGCCAGTTCACGTTGAGCGCCGCGGCCGACTGCATCGACATCTCTTCCCAGCTCCACCCCTCCAGGGCCATCGCGGAGGACATGCCGGAGACGAGTCCGCCGCCGGGAGTCGTGAGCGTGGTGAGCACGCCGGCCGAGCGCGTCGTGCCGATATGGCGGCTCTCGGCGTTCACCGCGATGTCCGCACGCACGTTCGGATTGAAGTCGCCCAGTTCGTTGGTGTCGTTGGATACGTCGACCGCGCCGATCTCGGCGATCCCCACCGTGCTGTAGGCGTCGATGAGACCGGGGTAGATGTGTTTCCCCGTGGCGTCGACCACGCGGGTCCCGGCCGGAATGTCCACGTCGGCGCCGATCGCGGTGATCAACCCGTTCTCCAGGAGGATCGTCCCGTTTTCGATGACACCGCTGGTGACGGTATGGATGGTGGCGCCGACCAGCGCAACCGGCTCGGACTGCGGGGGCACCGTCATTCGGACCTGGGCTCCCAGGATCGCCGGCGCCATCGCCCACAGGACCGCCACAACCGCCGTGGCCCTGCACCCGACCCCCGGGAGGGATCTCTTCGTCGCACTTCGCTGTGTCGTCGTCATCGGTTGGTCTCCGTCTCGGCATTCCGGCCGCCGCCGCCCTCGATGGACAGGATGGCCTGGATGAGTTGTCTGCGTTCCTCCGCGACCCGGTCCCGCATGGCCGCGTCCTCCTCGAGCGAGAAATAGCGGCGGCCATCGACCCATGTCTGCTCGGCCCGCGTGAACTGCGAAAGCGGGTCGCCGCTCCAGATCACGAAATCGCCGTCCTTGCCCGGCTCCAGCGAGCCCACCCGGTCGTCGATCGCCATCGCCCGCGCCGACCCGATGGTCACCGTGGACAGCGCCTGCTCGGGCGTCAGCCCCGTGCGCAACAGCTTGCCCGCCTCCCAGTTCATCCGGCTGGCGATCTGGCTGTTGTCGGAGTGCAGCGAAGTGACGACCCCCGCCTCGATCAGGATTCGTGCGTTGTACGCCGTCGCGTCGTAGGCTTCGAGCTTGAAGGCGCCCCAGTCGCTCCACACGACCGCGGCCACACCTGAAGCGGCGAGCTCCGGCGCGATCTTGTATGCCTCGACGCCGTGCTGCAGCGTCTGAACCCTGAAGCCGAACTCCTCCGCAAGGCGAACGAGCGCGAGGAACTCGTCCGCGCGGTAGCCGTGCGACGAGATGAGCAGCTCCTGGTCCAGGATGTCGAGGATCGCCTCCATGCGCAGGTCGCGCCGCGGGGGAAGTCCCTCCCCGGTCTCCTCCCACCTCTGCCACTCACGCTCGTAGTCGCGCGCGGCCATGAAGTGATCGCGGATGATCTCCTGCGTTCCCATGCGGGTGTCGGGGTAGCGTCCCTGACGCCGTTTCGGGTTCTCGCCCAGGGCGAACTTCACCGTTCGGGGCGCGTTCTCCAGCTTGAGATCCTCGGGCAGCGAACCCCAGCGCATCTTCACGAAGACGTTCTCGCCCCCGATCGGGTTCGCGGAACCGTGCTTGATGTGCGCGGTGGTGAGCCCGCCGGCCACCTGCCGGTACATCCAGATGTTGTTGTGGGTGACGACGTCGCCCATTCGCACCTCGGGGACGATCGCGAAGCCGCTTTCGTTCACGGCGCTCACGCCCGAATGAATGTGCGGGTCGATCAGTCCCGGGGTGACGTGCTTCCCCGTGGCATCGATCTCGACCGCGCCGCGGGGGGCATCGAGGTCCATTCCGACCGCTTCGACCGTCCCCGCGCGAACCAGCAGGTCGGCGCCTTCCAGCGTGCCCCGCGGGCCCTGGGTCCAGACGGTCGCGTTGCGTACGACCACCGCGGCGGGCTGCTCCGGGATCGAGGACCGGCCGTAGTCCATCATCGGCCGGATGAACGGCAGGTCGATCTCGGGCACGTCCATCGCCACGGTACCGCGCTCCCGGCCCTCGAAGCCCTCGGTGCGGGTGCCGCGGAAGGAGGGGTCCGCCCCGTTCGGCAGCGATGTCCAACCGTAGAATTCGTCGCCCCGCACGGAGCCCGACAGGAGCGCCATGCCCTGGTAGCCGAGCACCTCGCCGTTGAAGCGGGCGTCGATCCGACCGGTCTCCGCGACCGCCCTGGCCGAAGCGAGATCGACCCGCGCGCCGCCGGGCAGCTCGGGGCCGGTGCTGGCTATGTCGAGGTAGCCCCGCAACCGGTTCAGCGAACCCTCGAGCACCAGGACGGCGTCGAAGCCCCACTCGTCATCCGAAGCGATCTCCCAGGTTCCCCTGGGATCGATCTGGGCCGGGCGGGTGATCCCGTAGACCCTTCCACGCACCCACACATCGCGAACCGTGGCCTCCTCGGTCAGCAGGTCGCCCTCGCTGACGATCAGGTTGGCCACCTTGCCCTCGGCGATGGTCCCGTGCGTGCGATCGATTCCGAGCCAGGCGGCCGGTGTCGTGGTGAGCGCGGCCAGGGCGTCGTCCGCCGAGAGCCCCCGCGCCACCGCGATCCGCAGATTGGGCAGAAACTCGTTCAGCGACGAAAGGCCGTCCGTGGTGATTGCGAAGCCGACCCCGGCATCCGCCAGCTGCGCCGGGCCGGTCGGCGCCAGGTACCAGTGGCGCAGGTCGGCGAGCGAGGCATCGAGCGCCGCCCCCGGATAACCCACGTCCGGGGCGTCCGGGAAGTCCAGGGGCACGATCAGCGGTTCGCTCCGGGTCCGGAGCACGTCGATGATCCGGTATTCCTCACCGTTGCCGCGGTACCAGGCCTGAAGCCCGAACTCCGACGCCAGGGTGTGGGCCCGGAGATACTCCTCCTCTCCGCGGGTCTCGAAGACCACCGGCTGACCGCCCTGCACGACATCGTCGAGCGCCGCGAGGGCTTCGCTCGTCTCCGGGGGGAGGAAGGCGCGCCCGCTCGATTCATACGCTTCCCACGCGCGCATGTACCAGTCCGCATCCATGAGCGTCTGCTTCATGAGCGCGATCGTGCCCATCGCGGAGTTCGGGTACGACCCGCCGAGCTCGAACGAACGCTGGAAGCCGATCGACTGCGCGATATCGGGCCGCAGCACCCGCTCTCGAACGCCTTCGTCCCCCAGGCTGACCAGCGAGGCCGTGCCCCGGAAGATCCCCTCCTTCGGAACCGCCAGCGCCGCGCCGAAGCCCTGCGAGCGGAGCGCTGCCCGGCGTTCCTCGTCGTCGGCCAGGTTCCGGGTGGTCGAGAACCACGCCCGCACCTGCGGGTTCCAGTGCGTGGGTCCGATGTCCCCGCCCTCCGGCACCGCGCCCATCTCCAGATCGGCGTGCGCGTCAATGAAGCCCGGGTAGACGGTGAGCCCGTCGAGGTCCCATACCCGCGCCCCGGCCGGCGCGTCCGTTCCTCGCCCGACCGACTGGATGAGGCCGTCGCGGATCACGATCGTTGCGTTGTCCAGGACCTGACCCGGCCCGGTCACGACCCTGGCTCCCACCAGGGCGTGGTAGCCCGTGCCGTTGTCGCGCATGCCCTCGACCGGCTGGGTCCGGCTCGCCTGCTGAGCCTCGGCGCCCGTCGCCAGGACAAACGCAAGGCCCAGCGCGACGGGACCCGGAGTGAATGGTGTCGCCTTCACGGAATTACCCCCTTGTCGGTACTGTAACCAGAACGCTCGTCAACCGATAACAAATACCACCCATCCCGGAACCTCTCAAGGTCGAACGCCCTCCTCGGGCCACGTCCACGGGGGCTTCGCGCCGCACCGGCGGAGCGGAAGTGGGGCGATTCCGTCCACGGGCTGACGGCGGACCGGCTACGGCGCGCGCCGCTCCTCCACGCGAACCGTCACCAGGTCGTTCGCACGGTACTGCCGATGCCGCACCGACGCGGCGTAGTGCGAGAGCAGCCGAAGCGACATCTCCCGCGCGTCGGCGGGCACGCCCCCTTCCCGGATCATCCCCATCTCCTCCTCGAGGTTCGCCCCCTGGGGCGCCGCCAGAAAGTCGATCACCGCGTCGTTGCCGTCGTTGCGCGCCGCCACCCGGAGCCTTCGAGCGCCCCCGGCGGCCCCTTCACCACGCTCCACCAGGTTCAGCAGCGTCTCCTCGCCCGCCGCACAGAGCCGCCGGGTCGCGTCCTCGTCCCACTTCATGCGCGCCGCGAATTCCCGCAGGAATTCCTCGAGAACTCGCCGGACGCCCGCATCGAGTGACATCTCGACGTTCCCGCGCCGGGACAACCACCTGCCGAGGCTCACGAGGCGCGGCCCCTACCGGTCCGTCTGCGGACCTTCATGAGCACCAGGGGAGGCGATGCGCCGGACAACGAACCTTTCCACCGGCCCCTACCGCGACCCCTTCACCCGCACCGTCAGCAGGTCGATCGCGTGGTACTGCCGGTGGCTCACCGACGAGGCGTAGTGGCGCAGGAGGCGAAGCGACAGGTCGCGGCCGCTCACCGGCGTGTCCCGGTCCCTGATCATCCCCATCTGTTCCTCGAGGTTGGTCCCCTGGGGCGCGGCCATGAACTCCATCTCGGCCGCCTCGCCGTCGCGCCGGACGGCCACGCGCAACTGCCTGTTGACGGGGTTCGCAACACCCTCGTCCTGCCTGACCAGACTCATGAAGGCCTCTTCCGCCGCCGAGCAGAGTCGCTCGGTCGAATCGTCGTTCCACTTCATCTTGCCGGCGAAATCGCGCAGAAACGCATCGAGCCTGGGGCGCACGCCGACATCGAGCTCCATGTCGATGTTCTGCCGGCTCGACCTCCACTTGCCCCACCCGAAGAAGACGGTGACGATGACGTAGAGGAGCACGACGACGGCACCGATGCCGATGGCGAGCCACAGCAGACTCACGCCGCCGGAGCCGGGTTCCTGGGCCAGGAGGTGGCCCGAATTCTCAAGGAAGTAGATGGGAGGACTCTCGCGCTGGGATCCGGGGGGACGATTGGCGACCGGCGTGGAGAGGCCGTCGGCGTGGGGGCCCGGGATCGGGTGAAGTTGGTGGGTGGCAGGGCAATTCTACCCACCTCACGGATACCCGACAAGGTGGGTTGCGACCGGGACCCGGCGTCAACCGGCACCCATGTCCGTCAGCGGAGCAGGTCCTCCAGCCGGATGCGCTCGCCGGTGCGGTCGTCGCGGTACTTCACGATCACGGGTGCCTGCAGCGACAGGTTCCACTCGCGTCCGGGCCCGTTGCCGATGGGCCGGGAGCCCGGCACGACCACCGCCCCTTCGGGAATGACCAGGGGACCGTCGTCGGCGGCGCGGATGACGTCGCCGCGGGCGATATCGAAGACGGGCGTCGAGCGCGTGATGATGACGCCCGCACCCAGCACCGCCCCCCGCTTCACGATCGCGCCCTCGTAGATGCCGCAGTTGCCGCCGACCAGCACGTCGTCCTCGATGACCACGGGGAGCGCGCCGACCGGTTCGAGGACGCCGCCGATCTGCGCCGCCGCGCTGATGTGGCAGCGCCGGCCGACCTGCGCGCAGCTGCCCACCAGGGCGTGCGAGTCGATCATGGTGCCGTCGCCCACCCACGCGCCGACGTTGACGTACATGGGGGGCATGCAGGTCACGCCCCGTCCCAGGTACGCGCCCTCGCGCACGGCCGAGCCGCCCGGGACCACGCGCGTTCCGTCCCCGGGGGAGGAGGTCTTCGGGGGGAAGGTCGACTTGTCGCTGAAGTGGAGGAGGCCGTCGCCGAGTTCGTACCGGGCCAGGGTGCCGAGGCGGAATCCCAGCAGGATCCCGCGTTTCACCCACGCGTTGACGCGCCAGCCGTGCGGGGCGGAGGGGTCGGGTTGGGCGGCGCGGACCCGGCCCGCGTCGAGGCGGTCGCGGAAGTCGGCGAAGAGGTCGTGGTCGCCCGGAAGGGGAGTCGGGCGGGCGAAGGCCTCGTCGATTCGGCGGGCGATCAAGAGAGGGCCACCATATGTATACTACAGATGACATTTTGTAATGTTTGCATTACAATTTCACCGAATCCATCACCTCACGCACACGCCGCTGGTTGTCCGCGCTGACCGCGGTCAGCGGAAGGCGGCAGTGGCCCTCCAGCAGCCCCATCTCGGCCATCGCGAACTTCACGGGTCCCGGGTTGGTCTCGAAGAAGTTGGCGTCCATGAGAGGCAGCCAGCGCGCGTGCACGGAACGAGCGCCTGCGAAGTCCCCCGCCAGACAGAGGTCGCAGAGTTCGGCCATCGGCCCCGGAATCTGGTTGGAGACCACCGAGATCACGCCGTGCGCTCCCAGGGCCATCGCGGGCAGCGCGGCGGCGTCATCGCCCGAGAGGACCGCGAAGTCCGCCGGGACCGACCGGACGACCCGCGCCATCTGCATGATGTCGCCCGCGGCCTCCTTGACGGCCGCCACACCGGGGATCGTGGCCAGACGCGCGAGTGTTTCGGGAGTCACGTTGATGCCGGTGCGGCTGGGCACGTTGTAGACGACGATGGGCAGGCTCGTGGCCTCGGCGACCGCCGTATAGTGGAGGAAGAGGCCGTCCGGGGTGGGCTTGTTGTAGTACGGGGTGACGACGAGGAGTCCGGCGGCCCCGGTGCCCTCCAGCGACCTGGCCAGCGCGGCCACTTCGCTGGTGTCGTTGCCGCCGCAGCCGGCGACGACCGGGACCGCCCCGTCCGCCGCCTCCACGGTCAGCTCCGCCACCCGCACCTTCTCCCGGCGGTTGAGGGTGACGCCCTCGCCGGTGGACCCGCCCGGCACCAGAAAGTGGATCCCGGCCGCCACCTGGCGGCGCACCAGGGCGCGAACGCGCTCCTCGTCGATTGCCCCATCGGCCCGAAAGGGTGTAACCAGGGCGGTTCCGCATCCATGGAGCCAGGGCAGTTCCCGCGCGGCTGTTTCGTTTGTGGCTGTCATCGGCTGTCTTCGATGGATGAACCGTCCCCCACGACCACCCGGTCCCAGCACTCAGCGAAATCGTACACGCCGGGGCGGCCGTGGATCCAGTGTGCGGCGGCGATCGCGCCGCGTGCGAATCCGGCACGCGAGCGCGCCGTGTGGCGGAGCTGCACGGTGTCGGCGGCCGAGTCCCACTGGAGTTCGTGGGTACCGGGTACGTGGCCGGTGCGTTGACTGGTGACGTCGATTCGGCCGGTCCACCCCGAGGCGCGGACCTTGTCGATCAGGCGCAGCGCGGTTCCTGACGGGGCGTCGCGCTTGCCGCGGTGGTGCGACTCGAAGGCGGCCAGGTCGTAGCCGTCCAGGCGGGAAAGGACGAGGGCGGCGTGCGCCGCGATGCGGTAGAAGGCGTTCACCCCGACCGAGAAGTTGGCCCCGTGTACCAGGCCGATCCCTGCCGCGGCCGCCCGCGCCAGAAACTCCGCGCGCCGCTCGTCCCACCCGGTCGTGCCGACCACGGTGTCGACGCCGAGGTCGCAGAGGCGCTCGAGGTTGCCGGACGCCACCGCGGCCGCGGTGGAAAAATCGATGGCCACGTCGGCATCGCGTAGCGACGCAGGGGTCAGCCCGGCCGCGTTCCGGTTGTTGGAACCGTTCAGCCTCAGGACCACCTCGGCGCTGTGCTCCGGGGCCAGCTCCTCGATCAGATGTCCCATCCGCCCGTGGCCCACAAGTGCGATGCGCAGCGGGGTCCGGGGTCGAGAGTCAGACCCCATCGCCCTGCCAGGCCGGCGCCTTCCGGTTGCGCTTGCCGCACCGGGCCCGCGCATCCGGTGCCAGCCATTCCCCCGCCATCAACACCTCGGCGTTCAACACCGCCGCCCCCGCCGCGCCCCGGATCGTGTTGTGCCCGAGGGCCGCGAACTTGAGGCCCAGCAGCGGACATTCGCGCACCCTGCCCACCGTGACCGCCATCCCGCCGCCCGCCATGGCGTCGCGGCGCGGCTGCGGACGGGCAGTGCCCTCGGCCACCCGAACCGGCCGCCGCAGCGCGCTCGGAAGCAGCATTTCCTGCGGGGGTCCGCGGAAGGCCGCCATCGCTTCCCTCGCCTGTGCCGGCGAAGGCGCCTCCTCCAGTTCCACCGAAGCGCACACCAGGTGCCCGTCGACGGTGGGGACCCGGTTGCAGTGTGCGCTCACCGTCACCTCCGCCGGCTCCACCCTCCCCCCCCGCCGCTCCCCCAACAGCTTGCACGTCTCCACCGCCAGCTTCTCCTCCTCGCCCCCGATGAACGGCACCACATTGCCCAGCATGTCGACCGCGGCCACTCCGGGATACCCGGCGCCGCTCACGGCCTGCAGCGTGGTCACCAGTACGCGCCGAATGCCGAAGGCGCGGAGCGGCGCGAGGGCCATGGTCAGGGTGATGGTCGAGCAGTTGGGGTTGGTCACGATCGCCCCGGGCCAGCCCCGCTCCCGGCGCTGGTGCACAACCAGCTCCAGGTGGTCCGGGTTCACCTCCGGGATGACGAGCGGGACATCCGGGTCGAGGCGGTGGTTGCGCGAGTTCGACACCACGAAGTGCCCGGCGCGCGCGAACGCCCGTTCGATCCCTCCCGCCACTGACGCGTCCATGGCCGAGAAAACCAGTTCGGGGCAGTCGGCCGCGGGCGCCGCGGCCTCCACCGGCATTCCGGCCACACCCTCGGGCATCGGGCGGTCCTGGACCCAGCGTGCGGCTTCGGCGTAGCTCCGGCCCGCGCTCCGCTCGCTCGCGCCGAGCCAGGCGAGCCGGAACCAGGGGTGGCCCTCGATCATCAGAACGCACTGCTGGCCCACCATGCCGGTGGCGCCCAGCAGGCCGACCCGTACGGGAGTCGTGGAAGTCATGAAGGTCGTGTACGTTCGGCCGGCGGAGGCGTTTCAGGCGCGCACCGGGGGGCGGGGAGACGCCATGCCGCGCGTCTCCTCAACTGATCGGCCGGGTCCGCGGCACCAGCCGCGCCGACCACAGCCCGGAGTTCGTGTCGGAGAAGTAGATGCGCCCCTTGAACGGCATGACGCTCCACGCCATCGGCGAATTGGGCACGTACCCGGCCGGGTCGAAGGCCTTGAAGACCGAGATCTCGCGCCCCTGCGTGTACAGGTTCCCCATCAGCTCCCCCGAAACGTCCACCAAGCGGACGCCCCCCTCGTAGTAGGCCTGGTAGAGGATGTCGTCCTCCACCCAGATGTTGTGCGTGCCGTACTCGGGGACCTCGTACCGGGCCACCATCTCGGGCGCCTCCGGGTCGGAGAAGTCGATGATCTGGATGTAGCCCTGCGTCGCCAGCGGGATGCCGTGCATTCCGGTCTCGGGATCGTACGGCAGCTGGTACGACCCTCGCCCCTGCCCCGGCCCCTCCCACGCCAGACCGCGCCGCGACATGATCTCGTCGCCCACGAAGACGTAGTGCTTCCCCGTCGACTCCGAGATGTACGGGAAGACGGCATGCGTGCCCCCCGTCGGCAGCGGATAACTGCTCACGAAGACCGGGTTCTCGGGAGACCCTCCCCAGCCCCCGTGCCCCACGTCCACCACCACCAGCCCGTTCTCCCACTCCGCCGAATACGCGAGCCCGTCCATGACCCAGACGTCGTGGAGGCGGCTGTCCGGATGATTGTACTCGCCCACATGGCGCGGGTCGTAGATGTCGCTCACGTCCAGAATCACGTACTTGTCGCCCCCCGCCAGCGCGAAGACGTGGTCGTCGGTAGGGAAGGCGTTGTGGACCCCGCCGGTCAGGCCGTGGTCGGTGACCTCCGCCGCGATCACCGGGTGCGCCGGGTTGGCCAGATCCAGGATGACGACCCCGTTGCGCCGGTCGGACGCTCCCTCGCGCGTCATCGTCGCGTAGCGGCCGTCAGGCGACACCTTCATGTCGTTGACCGAGCGCGCGTCGACCTGGATCGAATCGGTCTTGAAGATGTTGGCCGGATCGGTCACGTCCCACACGAACCCGTAACCGTCGGAGCGCTTGGCTCCGGTCACCGCGTAGTCGCGCCCGTCCAGGCCCTCGAAGACCCAGAAGTCGGTGGTTCGGACCCGCTGTTCGCGCCCGTGGCCGTGGATCTCGAGCTGCTGGACCACGTCGCGAGGGACGACCTCGATGGTGGTGCGCGCGGCGAGCGGACCGGCGTGGGCCACCACCGTGTGGAGTCCGGGAAGGTCCGCGACGAAATGGCCGCCGTGCAGCTGGGCCGTGGCGGCCGGGGCGATCGTGCCGGGCGGTGCCTCGTAGGAGTGCGACCACTCGACGGGAACGCGGTCGAGGAGCCGGCCGCTCTGGTCCCGCACCTCGGCGCCGAAATCGACGACGTCGCCGGTGCGGGCGCGGGGGACGCCGCCGGTGATCGTCAGGGTGGTGGCCGTGAAGGGATCGGCGGTGAGGGTGGCCGCGCCTTCCACGCCGCCGACCGTGGCGGAGATGGTGGCCCTGCCCGGGGCCGACGCCGTCACCCGCCCGAAGCGATCGACCGCGGCGATTCCGGGAGTCTCGCTGCGCCACTCGACCTCCGGACCGGGACGTTCGCTCCCGTCTTCGTGCTCGGCCCGGACCCCAAGCCGGATCGTGGTTCCCACCAGGAGGCGGTGGTCGGTCAGCGGAGTGACGACCACCCTCGCGACCGCAGGCCAGTCGATGCGGACCGGCACCCTGACCATGACCGCCTCGCCCGCGGGAGGACCGCCGCCCTGAACCAGCGTCGCGATCAGCGCATAGTCCCCCGCCGCGAGCGCGGTGACGACTCCCTGCCGCACCCGCAGCGCCGAGCGCAGGCCCACCAGCCGCACGGGAGGGGCGTCCACCTGTGCCCCGGAACGGGTCACCCCCGTGATCTTCACCTCGATTTCGTCGCCGACCCGCATGGTCAGCTCGGCGGGTTCGGCTACGAGCTTCACGATCGGGTCGTCGCCGGTCTGGGCGTGGAGGGGGGAGGTGGCGGCTGCAGCCACGATCACCGCTGTCAGAGCGAGGAATGCGAGGCGGACGAACTGGGAGGATCTGGACATGGTGGCTCCTTCCGGGCCGATGGTCCGAACAAACCCTAACGTTACGTCAGGGTCGGGGCGCCAGGATCGAAGAGAGTGGCGCTCCTGCGGCGGCAATCCCGGTTCGGAAGTTGCGGCCGATTCGCCGGCCAGACAACGCCCGCCACCGACCGCCCGGCGACACCCGCACCCGCGACGCCCCGCAGCATGTCCCCAAAGACCAGCCAATGCACCGGACTACACGGCGTATCGGCTCACCGGCCCCTCGCAGCGAGCCGGCGCACCTTTGCACGTCCGAAGGCGACCGTCCACAGGTCCCGCGACACTGGACACGAAAGCCGCCCGTATCCACACTATCGGACACGGGGCGTCCACCGCTCCGCTCCACATCCGGTCACGCGGCCCTTCACCCACCACCCCAACCCATCCCACCATGCCCGCATCCACCAGCATCCCCGACCTCCTCGGCACCGAAGCCGAAGACCTCCTCACCTATCGCGCCACGGGCTTCCGTCGCGACCAGCTCCACCTCCCGGGACCCGACTTCGTCGACCGGGTGGTCGCGGGAACCGACCGGAATCCCCAAGTGCTCCGCAGCATGCAGCAGATTCTCGGCCACGGCCGCCTGGCCGGAACCGGATACGTCTCGATCCTCCCCGTCGACCAGGGGATCGAGCACTCGGCCGGAGCTTCCTTCGCCCCCAATCCCGTCTACTTCGACCCGGGCAACATCTGCGAACTGGCCGTGGAGGGAGGGTGCAACGCGGTCGCGTCCACGCTCGGCGTGCTGGGCTCCGTATCCCGCCGCTACGCACACCGCATCCCCTTCCTCGTCAAGCTGAACCACAACGAACTGCTCACCTACCCCAACCGCTACGACCAGGTCATGTTCGCGAGCGTGCAGCAGGCGTGGGAGCTGGGGGCGGCGGCGGTGGGCGCGACGGTCTATTTCGGGTCCGACCAGGGGATGCGCCAGCTGCAGGAGGCGTCCGAAGCCTTCCAGATGGCGCACGAGCTGGGCATGGTGACCGTGCTGTGGTGCTACCTGCGCCAGTCCGCCTTCAACACCGGGGGGAAGAACTACCACGCGGCCGCCGACCTGACCGGACAGGCCAATCACCTCGGCGTCACGATCGAGGCCGACATCGTCAAGCAGAAGCAGGCCGAGCTGGACGGGGGCTACCGCGCGGTCGGGTTCGGCCGCACCCACGACAAGGTCTATTCGGACCTCGTGCCCGGCGCGCATCCGATCGAGATGACGCGCTACCAGGTCGCCAACTGCTACATGGGGCGGGTCGGGCTGATCAACTCGGGCGGCTCGAGCGGGGACAACGACTTCGCGCAGGCGGCGCGCACGGCGGTGATCAACAAGCGGGCCGGCGGGATGGGGCTGATCTCGGGGCGCAAGGCGTTCCAGCGCCCGATGTCCGAGGGTGTGAAGCTGCTCAACCTGATCCAGGACGTGTTCCTGGACGAGTCGATCGGGGTGGCGTAGGGGAAGCCGGCGTATGCGGAGAGGGCGCCCGACCGTCCTCCCGGGAAGGTGAGCGATACGACCCCGGCATCGTCCTCGTCCACCTCCTGTCCGGTACTCACCGTCAGCGGCAGGTCCGGGGACCGCGTGAGCACATACCCGTGGTGAACCGGACGGACCTCGCCCCTGAAACCTGTGAATTCCTCCCCGGACGGAATCCCCGGCAGAGCTCCGATGTCCACGGAAACCGATCCGGCTCCCAGCGCCGCCGGCGTGACGGTGACCACCGCGCTTCGTAGCGCACCGGTCGGGATCGTCACTGTGCCGTCGCCACCCGACGAGCCACCGTCAACAACGAGGGAGATCCTGATGGGGAATGGCGCACCGGTCGAAACGGCGGCCTGAAGCTGGCCGGAACCCGGAGACGTCAGGGCAACCTCGATCTGCACGGGATCGACGTCATTGCCGTGGAGCCACAACGCCCGCAGCGACGACAGGCCATGAAAGACCCCGTCGGGAAGCTCATCGAGGTTGTTGTCGCTGAGCAGGAGTACGCTCAGCGCCGTTGTGCCGGCAAACAGATCGGGCGACAGCTCGCTCAGGCCGGCGTTGCTCAGATCCAGTTGCCGCAAACTCGAGAGATCGCTGAACACACCTTCGGGCAGCCTCCCGAGTTCGTTGCCCTCCAGCGTGAGGGCGGCAAGCGAAGTCATCCCCGAGAACAGGTCATCGGGCAGCGTGGTAAGTCCGCTTTCATACAAGTACAGGGATTCCAGCGACGACAACCCGGAGAATACGCCGGGCTGCAGCGTTGCATAGTCGTTGCCTTCCACATAGAGCCACGTCAGCGAGGGCAGTCCCGAGAACAGTCCCGATGGCAGCGACGTGAGTTCATTGTGGCTGAAATTCAATTCCTGGAGGCCGGTCAGCCCCGAGAACACGTCCGCCGGCAACGACTCCAGCCTGTTGTAGGACATGAGCAGGACTTGCAATGACGACAGCTCCGAGAAGACATCCGACGGCAGTCCCGTCAACCGGTTTCCGTATAGGTGCAGCCGTGAGAGTCCGGCAAGGCCGGCGAAATCGCCGGATCTCAGGGATGTGATGCCCTTGTTTTCAAGTGACAGGCGGGAGATCGATGCGAGTTGATTGTCGGTAACCGCCGCACAGTCGCCGGCCCCCAGGACCTCGAGGATCCCGCTGCGCACGGCGCCGGTACGATCGCAAATGGGCGACGGATTGCCCGGCTCGATCACGGTCACGCCGAAGTCCAGCCTTGCGGCCAGCCCTGCCGGGTCGCGCCCTGTGATCTCTATTGTGGCATCACCGGGTCCCACCGCGTCCACCGCCACCTCGCTCCCCGACACTCTCGCTGTGACGACAGCCGGGTCGGAACTCGCGGCTGTGAAGACCAGCCCGTCGTTGTCCGGGTCGACCAGGTAGCGCGCGGCGTCGACTGTGGTCGAATCGCCTTCGTTCAGGGTCCTCGCGGCGACCGCGGCGACCACCACGGGGGAGCGGTTCGTCCCGGACGCCTCGAGGACGGTTACCGTGAATTCGCGCGTCGCGCTCAGCCCTTCCGGGTCACTCGCCGTGATCGCGAGGGTCGCCGCACCTACTGCCGCCGCACGCAACCGCACCGTGTCCCCCGACACCGTCGCCCTGGACACGGCAGTGTCCGAACTCGTCACCGAGAAACGCAACGGATCGCCATCGGGATCCGAAAAGCGGGAACCGACGCCCAGCGTCCTGAAGTCGCCCTCCTCCATCGTCTGCCCCGGGATCCGCCCCACCACGGCCGGAGCACGGTTCGCACCTGTGCCGGACCCACCCGACGCCTGCACCTGCACCCCGAATTCATGCTCCGCGGACAATCCTCGCCCGTCCCGTCCCACGATCGTCACGGTCGCGGCCCCTTTCCTCACGGCCCGCACCAGGACCTCGTCTCGCGACACCCATGCCTTCGCCACCGCCGGATCCGAACTCGCCGCCTCGAAGGCCAGGGTGTCGCCATCGGGGTCGGTGAAGTGTGGCGAGGGATTCAGCCGGCGGATTCCGGATTCGACAACGCGGACCACGGGGAGCCGGCCGAGTGCCAGGGGTGCACGGTTGGGGACGGTCACACCGAAAGTCCGGCTGGCGGCGAGGCCTGCCGGATCGGTGGCCGTGATCGTCACGGAACTCTCGCCCCTCGCGACCGCCGCCACGGTCAGGGACGGTCCATCGAGCGAAACCCGGGCCACCGCGGCGTCGAAGGATGTGGCCTCGAAGGCCAGGGTGTCGCCATCGGGATCCGTGAAGAAGGAGGGCAGCGCGAGTCCCACGGAGTCGCCAACCTCGACCGTTTGCCGCTCGATCGTGCCGACGGGACGCGGGGGACGGTTGCGTACGGTCACGGCAAGTGATTGCACGGCCTCGAGGCCGTCCGCATCGGCGGCGGTGACCGTCACGCCGGCCTTGCCCCGCGCGACGGCCGCGATGGTCATGGAGCCGTCGGCAACCGCGACGTCAACCACCGTCGAGTCGGAACCGGCCGCCGACAGGGTCAGGCGGTCGCCGTCGGGATCGCTGAACCGGGGCGCCAGGTCGATCTGCACGGTGTCTCCCGGGTCGGCGGTCCAGGAGGGGATCGCGCCAACCGCGACCGGCGCCCGGTTCGGCACGGTTGCGGTCATGTCGCGGGCGATGGCCAGCCCCTCGGGGTCGCTGGCCGTGATCGTGACGGCTGTTTCGCCTTTGGCCGCCGCCGTGATCGTCATGGTGGACCCGTTGACGGAGGCCCCCGCCACCAGGGTGTCCGATGCAGCCGTGTAGGAGAGCGGGTCGCCGTCGGGATCGCTGAAGAGGGGCAGGAGGTCGAAGACGGCGGAATCGCCGACCTCGATGGTCCGCGGCAGTATCGTGCCCTCCGCCACCGGTCCCCGGTTCGGCACGATCACCGGGAACGTGTGCGCGGCGACGAGCCCTTCCGTGTCGGTGGCCGCGATCGTTACACCCGCCTCGCCCTTCGCGATCGCGGCGATCGTGACCGTCCCACCCTCCACCGCGGCGCCGACCACGGTGGAGTCCGACGTCTCGGCCGCGTAGACCAGCGTGTCACCGTCGGGGTCGTCGAAGAGGGCCGGCGCGTCCAGCTCCGCGGATTCTCCGACCCGCACCGTATCGGTCGCGACGGCGCCCACGGCGACCGGCGGCCGGTTCGGGACCGTGACAACGAAGTCGAGCGCCGCCGCCAGACCCTCCGTATCGGCCGCGGTCACCAAGACGGTCGCCGTGCCCTTCCCGAGCGCCGCCACCCAAACCGTGCCCCCCGATACCGAAACCGCGAGACGCCGCGGGTCGGAGACAGTGGCGGCGAAGCTCAGCGAATCTCCGTCCGGATCGCTGAAGTGGCCGGCAACATCCTGGACCACCGTGTCCCCCACTTCCACCGTTCGCGCCCGGATCGAGTCCACCGCGACCGGCCCCCGGTTCGGAACGGTGACCGCGAAGTCCTGCGTGGCGGACAATCCGCCCGGGTCGGTCGCAGTGACCACCACGACGGCCGTCCCCCTGGCCCGCCCTTCCACCGTGAACCCGGTGCCGATCCCGCTGACCCGAGTCACGCTCGTGTCGGAAGAGAGCGCCCCGTAGCTCAGTTCCTGTCCGTCCGGCTCCGCGAAGTACCCGCTCACGTCGACTGTCGCGGACCCCCCGGCGGAGACCTCGAGCGGCGGGATGGTCCCGACAGGAGCGGGACTGCGGTTCGGCACGATGACCCTGAAGCGCGTCGCCCCCGTCAGTCCGCTCACATCCGTCGCCACGACCGAAACCGTCGAGCTGCCGGGCGCCAGCCCCGCGATCGCCAGCGTGGCTGCCGAGGCCCGGGCAGAGGCCACAGCCGGATCCGATGTGGTGGCCGAATACCGAAGAATGTCGCCGTTCGGGTCATCGAAGCATGCCTGGACCGTCGCCGCCTCCCCGACATGGACGAACTGGTCGGCAATGCTGTCGCATGCCACGGGCGGCTGCGGGTTCTCGCAGGCAAAACACGCCACCGCACCGGCCACCGCTGCCCAGGGACGAACGTTGCATCGGCACGGCGTCCAACGCCGCACCCCTGCCCTTTGTACTTGTGCCGACATGCTGCTGCCTTCCCCTTCGACCGACCGGGTGAGTGTCTTTCATTCATCGGGTAGCCACAGCAAAACGCCAAATGCTACAACATTATCCGCCCTGATTCCAGTGGGTGTCCGTATCTCGCTCGTATCTCGCCACATCAATCGCGGGAGGGCCGCCTTCTTTCAATCGGCACCGGCAGAGGTCCGGGCGCATCTTCCTGGCGGATGCAACGGTGTATGCGGACAACACATTTGCATACAACAATGCATGCACCAGTCGGTTTACATAACGAACCTTGAAACCCTGACGCCGCACCTTGCGCGAGTGCCCAATCCAAACTCAACGGAAACGGAGGCCAGGGCCGGTCCGCCCGCTCCCGGACACGCTCAGCCGATCCCCGCCACCCCGCTCCGCCGCTCCATCAGCACCACGTCCCGCCACCGGCCATCGTGGAACCGGCCGAGCCGCTCATGGGTTCCCAGAACGCGAAAACCACACTGTTCAAAGATTCGGATCGAGGCTCCGTTTTCGGGAAAGATGCCCGCTTGCAGCGTCCAGATCCCCTTCTTCTCGGTCTCCTCCACGAGTCTGCGCAGGAGTCTCCCCCCCACCCCCTTTCCGCGCGCGAACTCCCCCATGTAGATCATGACCTCCCGCACCCCCGCGTAGACCGGGCGCTTCGAGACCGGGCTCAGACCTGCGTATCCAGCGACCTTGCCGTCCACCTCGGCAACGATCCGGCACTCCGGACTTCGGGCCGCGTCCCAGCTATCCCAGTCGGGGACCTCGGTCTCGAAGGTGGCGTCGCCCGACTCGATCCCCTGACGGTAGATCTCCGCCATCGCGGGCCAATCCCGGGGCGTCATCGCGCGAAAATGCACATCCGACACCACATCCACCGGCTGCTACGCCCCGTCCTCCTCCCCGCCCACGGTGGCGTGCACCGCGAACGCGATCCCCTGCGGATCCATGCACTGCGCGATCGTGTCGCCCCCGGGCACCTCCATCGGCCCGTTCAGGATCTGCCCACCCGAGGCCTTCACCGTCTCCACCGCCGCGTGCACGTCCGGCACCCGCACGTAGAGCAGCCAGCCGGGCGCGGGCATCCCCGGCGGCCCGTTCATGATGCCCCCCAGGGGGTGCCTTCCCCCGCCGAAGGTCTGGTAGAACCCCATGTCGCCCATGTCCATGCGCGCCGTCGCCTCCCAGCCGAACACCTCGGAGTAGAAGGCCCACGCGGCGTCTGCGTCGGTGGTCGCGAGTTCGTGCCAGGAGAATTCCCCCAGCTCCGGGGGCCCGTCGTGGCCGGCGGCGTCGCCTTCCGGCTCGATGACCGCGATCACTCCGCCCTGCGGGTCCGCGATCACCGCAAAGCGCCCCACCTCGGGCACGGCCATCTCGCCCATGATGCTGCCACCGAGGTCGCGCACCTTCGCCATCGTCGCGTCGAGGTCCGGCGTGGAGACATAGGCCAGCCAGCAGGGAGGAACGTCCGGCGCCGGCAGGTCCATCAGGCCGCCGACCGGCATCTCGCCGTTCATCCACATCTCGTAGGGCATTTCGCCGCCGTCCCACATGCTGGTGCCCCAGCCGGTGATTTTCGGATAGAAATCGCGGGCCGCATCCGTGTCGGTGGTCATGATTTCGTGCCAGGAGAAGCGTCCCAGGGGTTTGTCGGACATGGTGGTCGTGTCGTCTTTCGTTGGGGGTGCGGGGGTTGCGCCGGATCGGCGAGCCCGAATTCTAAACGCGGGGGGAAGGGGCGCCAACGGGTCGACCGGTCACAAGCCGTGGTCCGGGCCGCCCGGGAGGGCGGAGCCGTACGCGCGGAAGCGCCGGGCGTGCGGAGGCCCCCGACTGGCGCGAGGTTGCCGCCCGGGAGAACATTGAGGTACGCCTCGTGTTGGCCCCAACCGAACAGCAGGAAGGTCTGAAGATGAAAAAGCAAAGGTGGATCCCGGCGGCTGCGATCCCCGCACTCCCCACCCTGGCAGCGCTTCTCACGCTCACCCCCTTTCCGGGCGCGGCCCAGAACTTCGGATCGGTGGACTTCCCCACGTCAGGAGCCGCCGAAGCGCAACCGCACTTCGAGGCCGGTCTCCTGTTGCTCCACAACTTCGAGTACGAGGACGCGGCCATCCGGTTCCGGCGGGCGCGTGAGATCGACCCGGGCTTCGCAATGGCGTATTGGGGCGAAGCCAGACCCACAATCACCCGATCTGGATGCAACAGGACCGCGACGCGGCGCTGGCCATCCTGCAGCAGTACGCCCATACCCCCGCCGAGCGCCTCGCGCGGGTCCCGACCGAGCGCGAACGCGACTGGTTCGAGACCGTCGAGGTCCTATACGGCGACGGCCCCAAGCAGGAGCGCGACTTCCGCTACCGCGACGCCATGCGCCGCCTCTCGGAGAAGTACCCGGACGACCACGACGCCGCCGCCCTCTACGCCCTCTCCCTCCTCGGCACCGCGCACGACGGCCGCGATTTCGCCATCTACATGAAGGCCGCCGCCGTCGCGCAGCCCGTCTTCGAGGCCAACCCGCTGCACCCCGGCGCCGCGCACTACATCATCCACGCCTTCGACGACCCCGTCCACGCGCCGCTCGGGCTACCCGCCGCGCGCGCCTACTCCGAGATCGCGCCGGACGCCTCGCACGCGCAGCACATGACCTCGCACATCTTCGTGGCCATGGGGCTATGGGACGATGTGGTGACCGCGAACGTGCGCGCCCGCGACGTGCAGAACGCGGGGCTGGAGCGGAAGGGGCGGCGGGCCAACGCGTGCGGGCACTATACGTCGTGGCTCCACTACGGTCATCTGCAGCAGGGGCGGCTGAAGGACGCGGCCGCGGGGATGGAGGCGTGCCGGGAACGCATGGCCGACGGGCCGACGCGCGGCGAGGCCGGGTACTTCGTCAACATGCGGGCCCGTGCGGTGATCGACGGGGGGGACTGGGGGGCGGGGGGAGCGATCGCGGCCGATCTGGACGCGTTTGCGGACCTGGGGTTGCCGTACGACTTCGTGGACGCGCTGGCCGCGCTCAGGACGGGTGACGCCGAGGTGGCCGCGCGGCTGAGGTCCCGCTACGGAAAACCCGAAGACGAGCGAGATCCCCGGCGCGGCATCCTGCTCCTCGAGCTGGACGGGCTGATAGCGCTGGCCGACGGCGACAGCGAGGCCGGGATCGCGCTCCTGGAGGAGGCCGCCGCGCGCGAAGAGGCTCTGCCGTACGAGTTCGGCCCGCCGGCGACGCTCATGCCGCCGCACGAACTCCTCGCGGCGGAGCTGGCCGCGCTGGACCGCCACGCGGAGGCACGCGCCGCCTGGGAGGAGCAGCTCGCGCGCACCCCGAAGCGCACCCAGTCGCTTCTGGGACTGGCGGGCACCGCCATGGCGCTGGGCGACGAGGTCGCGGCGCGTGAGGCGTACGCCGTGCTGGCGGAGGTGTGGGGCGGGGCGGATGCGGGTGTTGCGGTCCCGGCACGTTCCGGCAAGTCCGGAAACTTCATTCCCTGGCCATCGTATGCCAGGTAGCCCGCATCCCATTCATCCGATCACGTGAGAAAAGCAATGAAGAACTACCTTGCCGTTCTGGCCGCACTCGCCCTCGCCACACCCCTCGCCGCCCAGACATCGTTCGGTGTCCGGGGGGGCATGACGCTCAGCACCCTCGTCGCATCGGAGGAGGACGATGAGGTCGAGGTGTCCTACACGACCGGCTACCATTTCGGTGTCACCGCGTCCCTGGGGAGCGGAGGACCCGGACTTCTCCTGTCCGCCGCATATGCGCAGCGGGGAGCGGCACTGACTCTGGGCCTCCCGGGATTGGATTTCGGAGAAGACTCCGAGTTTGACCTGACGGTCGACCTGGCCTACGTCGACATTGGCGCGATGGGGAAAATCCCGATCGGCACGGGACCCTATCTGCTCGCCGGCCCCACCGTGGGTCTCAGGATTGCCTGTTCAACAGCGATTGCCGGCCAGGGAGTCAATCTGACCGCGGATTGCGGGGAGGGAATGGAAGATGACCCGTACAAGACCTTCGACTTCGGGGTCTCGGGAGGTGCCGGAATGTCCTTCGGCGCGGGCGGTCGCGGCGTGGTCGTCGAGGCGCTCTACGGATTCGGTATCCTGAGCATCGTGGACGGAGGAGACGATACCGTCAGGAATCGTGGCTTCACGATTCGGGCCGGGGTGGACTTCGGACGGTAGCACGTACCACGGCCCTCCTCGTCCACCGCGGCCAGGACATCGGGACTTCCCGCGATCACGCGTAGAGCCAGGGCATCCTCCGCGCCGATCAGTTGATCGAAAGCCCGGCCAGCAGCTCCCGCGCCGCCCCACCCAGACTCGTCCGCCCCCGGTTGTAGTTCCGCAGCAGCACCACCGTCAGCCCCGTGGCGGGCTCGAAGAGGAGGTGCGCCGTGTACCCCGAGACCGATCCGCCGTGACCCGCGAAGACCCGCCCGTCCACGGTGGTGATGGAGAAACCCAGCCCGTAACCCGACTCCGGGTCCTCGGGGGTCTGCACCGACAGCACCTCGGCGCGCATCGCATCACTGAGCAGCGACCGTCCACCCCGCCCCATCACCCCTGCGGCGAAGGCGGCCATGTCGTCCACCGTCGAGTACACGCCGCCGTTGGGCACCTTGTACCCCCGGCCCGCGTGCTCCAGCGCCGGCTGCTCGGTGTTCACCCGGCCGTCACGGCCATTGGCGTGCCCACGCGAGAGCCGCGGTTGCAGGGCGTCGCCGATCACGAAGGTGCTGCCGGTCATCCCCAGCGGCTCGAAGATGCGCGACTCGACCTGCTCCATGAACGGTTCGCCGGCGGCCCTCTCCAGGCCGAACCCCAGAATGCCGAATCCGATGTTCGAATAGGAATACTCCGTCCCGGGCGGGGAGCGGTACCCTGTGGTGGGAATGGACTCCAGGATCCGCGCCGTCCACTCCTCGATGGGTCCGGTCGCGGCGCCGGGCAGCCCGGGCTCCCGCGCGAAACCGGCGGTGTGACTCGCCACCTGCCGCAGCGACGGATCGGCCCCCTCCGGGCGGTCTTGCATTTCCCCGATTTCGGGGACGAGGCCGGCGAGGGGGGTCTCCAGCGTGAGCGTGCCGGCGTCGGCAAGGACCGCCATGAGCACCGCGGTGACGGACTTCGAGATCGAGCCGGTCCGGTAGATGGTCTCGCGAGTGGCGGGCACTCCGGCCTCCGGATCCGCCCATCCGTACGCCCCCGACCAGAGGACTGCGCCGTCGCGGGCCAGCGCCACGGTGATCCCGCCCACACCGTCGGCTTCCACGTCCGCCGAAATCTCTTCGCCGAAGGCCTCGAGCGCCGGAAGCCACTGGCCGGGCAATCGAGGGCCGTCCGGCGCGGCACAGCCCGCCAGCGGCACCAAGACCAGGATGACCACCGCCACCCCTGGGGCCGGTGCCCACACGCGGTTTCTGCACATCGGGCATTCTCCTCGCGTCGCACGTTCTTGTGGCGGACGGTCTTGCGCTGTCCCGGACCCGGCCCCCACCCCACAGCCGCCGATTCCGCGACGCAACCTGCCACGCGACGCAACCTGCCATTGCCTGGCCCCGCATGCAATCATAGGCTATCCGGTTCGTCCCACGGCGAGTCAGGGACACCACGACCAGGACTGGAGGCCACATGCGCCGTCTGCTGCTCGCACGGCACGCGAAGTCGAGTTGGGGCGACCCGAGCCTCGCGGACCACGACAGGCCGCTCAACGCGCGGGGACGCCGCGCCGCGCCACTCGTCGCCACAGCCCTCGCCGAGCGCGGCTTCGCCCCGGACACCGTCTATTCCAGCAGCTCCTGCCGCACCCGTGAGACCTGGGAGCTCATGGCGGCCCGATTCACCGGCCGGACTCACGTCGAGTTCCTCCCGGAACTGTATCTCGCTCCACCGCGGGCGGTGCTCAGGACCATCGCCTCCGTGCCTTCCGCGACCGAGACGCTGATGGTCCTGGGCCACAATCCCTCGACCCACGCCCTCGCCGCCTACCTGTCCCGAACCGGCAACCAGGACCAGCGCGACCGCATCATCCGCTCCTTCCCGACCGGCGCGGTCGCGGTGATCGAACTGGACGGCGACGATTGGGGCGACGCAGGAGAAGGCGGGGAACTGCTCGACTACATCATTCCGCGGTCGCTCGGCTGAGTTGGCCGGCTAACCGGCACCGACCTGACCGACCGCAACCGCCCCCACTCATCTTTCGCCCGCCCGCTCCGCCCTTAAGTTGGAATCGATGCTGAGCAAGATCATTTGGAGACGACGAATGACAGGCGATATCCCCAGCCCCACCGACCACGGCCCCGAGACCATCCGGCGGGTCTTCCAGGAGGGCGTCTACCCCTACACGACGAAGATGAAGCGGCGCGAATACGAGCGGCAGAAGTCCGAACTCCAGGTCGAACTGCTCAAGGTGCAGCGCTGGGTCAAGAACTCGGGGATGAAGGTCGTCATCCTGTTCGAAGGCCGGGACGCGGCGGGCAAGGGCGGCACGATCAAGCGCTTCATGGAACATGTGAACCCCCGGGGCGCGCGCGTCGTGGCCCTGGACAAGCCCAGCGACGTTGAACGCGGGCAGTGGTACTTCCAACGCTACGTCCAGCACCTGCCCACGGCCGGCGAAATGGTCCTCTTCGACCGTTCCTGGTACAACCGGGCCGGGGTCGAACGGGTCATGGGCTTCTGCACCGGGCAGGAGTACCTCGAATTCCTGCGCCAGTGCCCCGAGCTGGAACGCATGCTCGTCAACAGCGGCATCCTGCTCTTCAAGTTCTATTTCTCGGTGTCGAAGCAGGAACAGGCGCACCGCTTCGACAGCCGCAAGACCGACCCGCTGAAGCAGTGGAAGATCTCTCCGGTCGACATTGCATCGCTCGACAAGTGGCCCGACTACACGCAGGCCAAGGAGGCGATGTTCTTCTACACGGACACCGCCGACGCGCCCTGGACCGTGATCAAGTCGGACGACAAAAAGAGGGCGCGGATCGCCGCCATGCAGTCCTTCCTGAGCAGGCTGGAATACCCGGACAAGGACACCGGGGTGGTGACCGGCCCGGACCCGCTGATCGCCGGATCCGCGACGCGCGTGGTCAGCCGCGACGAACCGATGGCGGGGGCGGCGGGCGGGTCGGAGGGCGGAGCGGACTGAGCCCCCGGGGATCCCCGCGGCGTTGGGGCGGCGACGCAGGGGGTTTCCGCAGGCCGCCGGCTCAGAACCAGCGGACCAGCCCGATGGTCATTCCCAATTCCCGCGCTGCCATGCTCGATCGGACCGTGACGCCCACGTCTTCGAAGGGCGTGGTCCACTCCTCCAGGGCGTGTCCGCGGTAGCGTGCCTCGACGCGGAAGGAACTTCGCTGCCCCAACCGCCTCTCGATCCCGGCCCCGGCAACCCAGATGAACGAGTCCGAGTCGCGATGCTCGGTGCCCGCCGCGTATTCCCGGCAGGGCTCCGGCGAGAAACAACCGCGGTAGTGGTTGGTAAACCGCATATCGGCGAAGTGTGCCCCCGCGAGCGCGTACACGCCGCCTCCCCGGGCGCGTAGCCCCTCCGGACTGCCGCCCAGCCTGACGGAGACCCCGTACTCGACCCGCTTGGCGTAGGTCCAGCTGTCGGGCCAGCTCTCTCCCAGCTGGCGCCGGTCCGGCGAACTGCCCACTCCGGTGAACTGACCGTTCGTCCTGCCGCGATTCAGCGCGACGCCGAGATCGCCCTCCAGGAACCAGGAATCCCCGGCGAGCGGCACGCGATACCCCACGGCCCCGCCGATTCCGAAGGTGAGCGCGCTGCCCGACGCCTCGTCGTGATACACCTTCCCCCGCCTCGGCTCGGGGACCAGGGTGTTGGGCGCCGTGTTGTCGACGGTCTTCTGCATCGTCGCGCCGAGGCTGCCCGTGGGGAGGGCCACCCGGAGGAAGAACCCGCGCCTGGGGGCGGGATCCCTTTGCGCGTGTGCGGGGACGGCCCAGCCCGCAAGCACCGCGGCGACTGCGGCACAGGAGAGGGAACGCAACGCCCTTCGCGGCCGATGCCGGTTCATGCCGATTCTCCCATTGCAATTCGAATCCGGAACAAAGCAACCACCTACGCGACTACGGTACCGGCGCGACCCTCGCATGTCCATCCGTCCACGCGGCGCCCCCTGTTACTTTCCACGGGCGGTCCGCCACGAAACAACCCCGCAGGCCGGCCGGATCCCCCCCGGACCGTTGCGAGGCACCCCCGACCCTCTCCGGAGCCATCCTCTTGCCACGACCCGTTCCTCTCGCCACTGCCCTCCTCCTCGCGATCATGTCCCAACCGAACGTCAGCGCCCAGGTCTCCGTTTCCGCCGACTACGTCCGCGAGGTGAACGATCTGGCCGCCAATCCGCTGGTCCGCAACTCCTTCCAGGTCATCGAGGGACTGGACGCGTGGGCGCTGGAACGCCTCGTCGAGCTCAACGAAATCCCGGCGCCTCCGTTCATGGAAGAGGCGCGCGGCCGCCGCTTCGCCGAACTGCTGGCCGAATGCGGTGCCGATTCCGTGTGGACCGACGCGGAGGGCAACGTGTTCGGGCTGAGGCGGGGACGGCACGGCGAACGCACCGTCGCGCTGGGCGGCCACCTGGACACCGTCTTCCCGGAGGGCACCGATGTGACCGTGCGGCAGCGCGGCGACACGCTCTTCGCACCCGGGATCGGCGACGACGCGCGCGGGCTGGTCGTCGTGCTGGCCGTCCTGCGGGCCATGGTGGAGGCGGAGGTCGAGACCGGGGACGACATCGTGTTCGTGGGCGTCGTGGGGGAGGAGGGGCTCGGGGACCTGCGCGGCATGAAGCACATCTACCGCGATCCGGCGGCCGGCCCGGACGCGTGGATCGAGGTGGACGGCGGGGGGCTGGCCGGGCTGGTGACGATGGGACTGGGCTCGGTGCGCTACCGGGTCACCTTCAAGGGCCCGGGCGGGCACTCGTGGGGCGCCTTCGGCGTGGCCAACCCGGCCCATGCGGTGAGCCGTGCGGTGAGGCACTTCCAGGACGTGGCCGACACGCTGACGCGGAGCGGTCCCCGAACCAGCTACAACGTGGGGCGGATCGGTGGCGGCACCTCGGTGAACTCGATTCCGGCCGAGAGCTGGGTCGAGGTCGACATGCGCTCGGTGAGCCCCGAAAGCCTCTCCCGCATCGAGGGGGTTTTCCTCGCGGCGATGGACCGGGCGCTGCAGGAGGAGAACTCCCTGCGGCGCGACGGCCCCGCGCTGACGGTCGAGAAGCTGAAGATCGGGGACCGGCCGTCGGGGGAGGGGGACCCCCACGCGCCGCTCGTGCAGCGCGCCCTGGCCGCGACCGCGCACTTCGGGGTGCGGGGGCAGCTGCGCCGCTCGTCGACGGACTCGAACATTCCGATCGCGCTCGGGATCCCGGCCGTGACGATCGGGCGGGGCGGGGTCGGGGCGGGCGCGCATTCGCCAGGGGAGTACTGGGTGAACGTGGACGGGCACCTGGCCATCCAGAGGGCACTGCTGCTGCTGGTGGCGGAGGCGGGGGTGGGCGGGGTGGTGCCGTAGCGGAAGGCGTGTCCGGCGAACCGCCTGGAATCCGGGCGGGAACCGGCTGATTCGGCGGTTTCCGATGCACGGACGGCCAAGGAGTATACTATCAGAGAACTTGCTGTATCGATTTATGATATATATTATATCTATATATCGTGGAAACACGGCACGCGATGTCCATGGAACTGGAGCAACCCCTCATGCCGACGCTTCCAACCGTGCAATCGACCGCGGATCCATCGCCGCCCGCGCGCTGCGGGGGGAATTCCGCCGGCCCCGGAGCGCCGATCGTGAGGCGGTCCGCCGGCGGCGCGGCCCGACCCCCGGCGAAAGCAATCATACTCCTCTTCGCCCTGTTCGCAGGAGTGTCATGCGGTGGCGGGCGGAGCGACGACCCGGACGCCACTCTGCGGCGCGACTCGGCCGGCATCGCCATCGCCGATAACCAGGCGGGCGACCGTCCCTTCCACGGGCGGATCGTGCACGTGGCCGACCTGGTGACGCCGGACGGCGCGCTCTCCCCGCGTCCGTGGGGCGTCCGGGCGCACCGGGCCACCCAGCGCGTGTTCGTGGCGGACGGGGCGGGGAGGCGGGTCGCCGTCTTCGATGCCGCGGGCGGATTTGTCGGGGAGCTTGGACGTGCCGGAGAGGGACCCGGCGAGTTTCAGCTTCCCAGCGCGCTCGCGGTGGAGGAATGCAACCGCGAATCCTGTCACGGACTGCCCGGCCCGGCGGAAGTGCTCGTGGTGCTGGACTCGCGGCGCGGCGTCCTGAGCCGCTGGTCGGCCAGCGGTGAATTCCTGGGCGAGGAGCGCGCGCCGGCGGACTACTGGGGACCCGGGTTCGCCGTCGGCCGCGACTACTTCGCTACCGTTACCTCCAGCAACTCCTCCAGCAGCCCCCCCGGCGGTTCCTCCGGCAGCGCGGGGATGGGGATCGCACAGCGGCTGGAAGTGCGCACGGCGGAGGGAAGCCGGGTTATCCACGAAGTCTCCTACGAAATGACGCTGATGGAGCTCCCCTGCGCGACCATGCCCGCGCCGAGGATCTTCGCGCCGGAAGTCGTGTGGGCGCACGCGGGCGACAACTTCTACTACCTGAACGGTCCCGGCTACCGCATCGACGTCTGGTCCGATGGTGCGCCGGCGATCAGTTTTCGGCGCCCGATCGGGCCGCTCGCGGTTTCACGCCCGATGGCGGCGATGGCCGCCCGGACCGGTTCGGGTCCGTACGGAGCGTTCATGAGGCAGTGCGGCATCTCGGCGGAGGAACTGGTCGACGCGGTGGGATACGAGGAGGAGCTGGCGCCGGTGATGGGACTGGCGGTGGATCCCGGGGGCCGGTTGTGGGTGGCCCGCAGGGGTAGCGGACCTGCCCCCGAGGCCATCGACATCCTCGGTCCCGAAGGCGATTACCTGGGGACTCTGACCGCGGGCGTTCTTCCGGTCGCGTTCCTCTCCGCGTCGAGCTTCGTCGGCGTGCGCCTCGAATCGTCCACGGGACGGGTCCTGGCGTCGATCCACGATGTGCGGGGCGATGCGTTACCGGTCCCGGGGCGGGATCGGGTCATGCCTGGGCGGCAAGCATCAAGGCCGCGACCGAGCGAGGAAGCTGCGCGGGACGGGGCGGACGACCCGCGGGAAGACGCCGGCGCCGCTCGCCCGCCCGCCCCGAACCCGGCCGGGCTGCGCGAATTCCGGGATTGCCCGGCCTGCCCGCTCATGGTCGAGCTGCCGCGCGGACGCTACACGATGGGAAGGGCGGTGGGGGAGGAGGAGCGAACGGGGCATGACAGGGACCCGAACCGGCCGCAGCGCACGCGGGACATCGAGAGACCTCGGCTCGAGGTCGATATCGCCTACCCGTTCGCACTGGGAAAGTACGAAGTCACCTTCGACGAATGGGACCATTGCGTTGACGAAGGCGGCTGCGGCTACAGGCCCACCGATCGGGGGTTTGGCCGGGGGGACCGGCCCGTCATCCATGTTTCCCGCCTGGATGCCGAGGAATACCTGGCATGGCTCAGCGAGGCCACGGGGCAACCGTACCGGCTGCCGTCGAGCGCCGAGTGGGAATACGCCGCGCGCGCCGGCACGACCACCGCCCGCTGGTGGGGCGATGAACTGGGGACCGGAAGGGCGGTCTGCGACGGGTGCGGCAGCCGCTGGGACGATCGTTCGACCGCGCCGGTGGGCTCCTTTCCACCCAACCCGTGGGGCCTGCACGACATGCTCTCGAACGTGTCCGAGGTGGTCGCCGACTGCTGGCACGAGAGCTACGTCGGCCACCCGACCGACGGATCGCCGAGACTGGAGGCGCCGCCGGGCTGGCCCGACGGGGAATGCATGCGGGCCACCTGGCGAGGGGGCGCCTGGTCCTTCTTCGCCTGGACCGTTCGGGCTGCGACCCGTGGCGGCGGGAACATGGATCTCGGGTATCGAGGCGATCATCCAAGGGCCGGGGGGAGTCGTGGGTTTCGGGTGGCGAGGGCGGTGGAGCCGGGCTGACCCTCCCTTGCGCCAGGAGTCACACACCTGATCGACAACCACTTCATTGACAACCACTTCATTGCTTCCCCTTTCTCACACGCTTCCAACCGAGTACCTTCCGGCCCGCCATCCTCTTGCGCTCAATTAACCTCAAGCGGCACCCGCTTCACCACCACCGTCTCCACCCCCAGCTCGTCCTTTTCGATGAATGCCACCAGACCGTCGGGGCCAAAGGCGGCGGGGATCCCGGTCGCGCCGGTACGGTAGCTGCCCACATACCGGCCCGCCATGTCCAGCACGTCGATGGGACCGACACTTACCGGTCCGTCGCCGCGCCGAAGCACCCAGATCATGCCGTTCCCGGCCATATGATGCCCTAACTCTTTATCCCCCTTCGCGTTATCAGAATACTCCTAATAACCGGTATTACTCTCGGTAACTCCCCCACCTCAGAACACGGGCCGCTGCCACTCGTACAGCAGCCCACCGACACCTCTCCACTTGGCTCGACCTCCCATCATCCAGCACCCATCCTCGCGTCCATCCCGCCCGCCACCAAGGATCGAAACTCCTCCCTACACCTCCATTGCCGTCCTGCAGACTAGTACCACGCGTTTCCTGGGACTTCGCCTAGGAAACGGGGCGCCTTCGGCGCAGCCAGGTCGTAGATTGACGGAGGCTGGGGAGATCAGACGAAAGGCAGAGTGCGATGGGCGGAACGGGCGATTCCGGTGGCGTCCTCTTCGAAGGATTTCTGGACGGCAGTTACGACTGCGTGGACCGCGTGGTACTGCGCGCGTACTTCCAGCTCGGCCAGCGAGCGCCGGGGTTGCGGATGTGGTGGCGGCGCTGGCAGGGATCGGACGAGGGGCTGAACAACACGCGGCTCATGCGGGTGGCGGGGCGCTTCTCCCGCCGGGTGAAGGGCTGGGCGAAGGGCGCGGGCGTACCGGTCGTGTACAGCAAGAGCGGAGAACGGAACGAGGATCTGGCCGGGGACTTCGTTCCCGACGCCCCGGACTTCGAGGGTGTGTTCGCGGTCATCGTGCGCCGGGCGCCAGGCAATGTCTGGGACGTCGAACACACGTCCGACGGGCGGATCCGGCGGATCAAGCGAAAGGTGCCGAGGCCGTGGGTGAATCACTACGCCTTCCACATCGTGGACCGCGACTGGGGCCACATGATCATCCGCTTCTGCCCCCACCCGCCGTTCAACGCGCTGGTGATCCTCAACGGCCATGAGTGGGTGGCCAAGGAGGCGGAGCGCCGGCAGCTTACCTTCACGAAGCAGGACAACTGCTTCACCGAACTATCCAACGCCCCGGATTGGGCCTTGTCGCAGATGCCTTGAGTTCTCCCGAGAGCTCTGTAAGGCGCTTGGTCCAGGCCCCGGAGCGTTGGATCTACTCGGCGGTGCTGTGCTTCGCGCTGGACGTCGCCGACCAGGAGCGGACGGGGTTCCTCTACCACTCCTCCCTCTTCCAGGCCGAGTACAGCCGCAACCTGCTCTTCACGAGCGGCCAGAAGATGGACCGGGTCTTCAGCGCCCTGATCGACCGCGTCCGGGGCCCGCTGGACCTGCGCACCGTGAAGACCCTCTTCGGACGCCGGCAGCGTCCGCGGCGACACAAGGGGCAGCCGCGAGCTCCGGTCGTGGAGGTCTCGCTCGAGACACCTCAGTTCGATCTGACGATCCTGCGCATCCGCTTCAGGCGCCTGGTGCTGAAGATCTACACGAAAGGCGAGCGAGTGCTGCGTATCGAGGCCATGGCGCACAATGCCCGCGATCTGGGTTGTCGGCTCGGGGCGTCGCACTTCCCCGAGGCGGTCGAGGCGCTTCGGCAAATGGTCGACTGCTTCATCGAAGTGCTCGACTGCCTGGACACGACCTTCATCGATGCAGGGCTGCTCGACCGGCTCCCCCGCCCGGGCCGCCTAGGCGCCGTCCGCGTCGGCGGCATCGACATCAATCGTCCTCGTGCCCGTGCCGTCATGGAGGCCCTCCTCGCGCTCTCGACGAACCCGGCCGGGTTAACGTCCTCGGAGCTCGCTGCCAAGGTCGCCCGGCTCCTCAATGACGAACGGTACTCGCCAAGCCGTGCCGCCTACGACCTCAGGAAGTTCCGCTGCAAGGGGTTGGCTGCCAGGATCCCGCGTTCACGCCGATACCGCGTGGGCACCTCGGCCCTACGCGCCATGGCGCAGCCCTCCTCCTGCTCCGCGACAAGGTGGTCTGCCCACTCCTCGCCGCGGCATCCACGTCCAGCCGAGCGCCTGGACCCCGAATCACAAGCGCCCTGGACCAACGCTACGCCGCTGTTCATCACGAAATGCGAAGCCTCTTCAACACCGTCGGTATCGCCGCCTGACCCGCATCCTCAACTTTTTCACGATGCTTAGCCCGCAAGCGGCCTAATCGCGAACAGCGGGGAAGATAATAGCTCGAGTCCTGTCCAACGGTGCCTCATACCGGCGCTATGGCCCTGGGGAGACCGTGGGGCCGTGGGGACCGTGGCAGAGCGAATGCCGACCCTTCCGGCCCATGAAATTGGTCGAGGTCGAGGCAGGGGAAGAGCGACTCAGCCAGCTGAATCCTACTCACGGCGCTCACGACCCCCCCTGCCGCGGTACGGCCCTCACCGGCCCCCCACGGCCCTCCCAACCCCCTATGACGCTCCAGAGTCCTCTAGGAGTGCCCCACGGCCCTCACCAGCCCCCCAGGGCCGTGGCAGAGCCTAGGGCCGCGGCCCTCCAGGCCCTCCAGCCCCCCCGCGGCCCCCAGAGCCCACCAGGGCCGCCTACCGAACGTAACACCGGCTCCCGCAGCCCGGCCCCCACCCTATTGCAGCAGCTGAGCTTGAGCCGCTCACGAACCGTTCCATACCGAACCAGAGCAAGCCCACGGCCCTCCCGACTCCCCCACTACGGCGGGCGACCCGGGGGTACGAATCCAGTCCGCAACCCCCGGGCCACCCAGCACCGCCCACACCCTCAACTACCGATTCTCCAAGCGTTTGTAACGCTCTACGGGCGCGAGGTGGGCCGGGCAGCGCCCCACGTCAGGCCCGCAAGGCCCAGTATCGCCAAGGCCGGTTCCCAAGGTACGCCAGTCTGCTCCACCGGAAGCGATATCTCGGCTGTTCTCATGCCGAGGCCGGGAAGCTCGACCCTCGTGAAGCACGTAGCGGCCCGCTCCGCGACGAAAGCATGGGCCGCATTATATGCGTCTTCACTCTGCGCCCTAAGCTCGCCAAGATCGTTGCTCGAGTACTCTCCCTCCTCCGAGGCGTGCGAGCTTTCGTGAGTCATGATTTCGCCCAAGGGCGGGGCGTACCTAGGAGTCTGCGCCGCAGAAAACCGCGACCGCTATCTTTAGGGGAGTCGAAG
>JAPPNO010000034.1 GCA_028873845.1 Gemmatimonadota bacterium
CCCCCAAGCTGCCCCGTCATCGCCAGACGCAGCACATTGGCCCGGCCGCGGGTCGTATCACGCTCCTCCCGCGTCACGCGGTACGACGGACACATCACGCCCGGGTCCATCCTGCGGCACGCCCCGTTGTTGTTGCACGCCTCGACCGCCCCCGCGAAGCCCCCGCTCTCCGACCAGTCGGTCACCGTCGGCAGTTCCACGCGCCGCGGATACTCCGGCCCGTACCGGAACAGCCCGCGGTCGTCCATGCGCGGCGCCCCCACGATCTTCCCCGGGTTCATCATCCCTCCCGGGTCGAATGCGTCCTTCACCTCTTCGAACGCCCGGGCCAGCCGCCGCCCCAGCACCGGTTCGATGAACTCCGAGCGCAGGATCCCGTCGCCGTGTTCGCCCGAGTGCGATCCCCCCAGCCGCCCCACCACCCCATGCACCTCCTCGGCGATGGCGCGGAAGGCGCGGATGTCGGCCGGGTCCTTCATGTCGAGCGACGGACGCACGTGCAGGCACCCCACCGAGGCGTGCGCGTACCAGGTCGAGGAGGTGCCGTGCCGCGCGAAGATCTCCTCGACGGCCGCCCCGAACTCGGCCAGCACGGGGAGCGGAACCGCGCAGTCCTCCACGATCGAGACCGGCTTCCTGTCGCCCTTCATGGACATCACGATGTTGAGCCCCGCGCGGCGAACCGCCCAGATCGCGGACTGGGCGCCGGGGTCCTCCGCACGGGTCACCTCGCACCCGGGCCCGATGCCGCGCACCACCTCCTCGAGGCGCGACAACAACCGCCTGAGCGCCCCCTCGCCGTCCCCCGCGAACTCCACCAGCAGCAGCGTATGGGCCGCCGCCGGAAAGAGCGCGTCCACCGTCGAGCGGAAGGCCGCATTCTCCCTGGCCAGGCCGGTCAGGGTGTGGTCCATCAGCTCGACCGCGTGGGGTTCCAGTTCGACGATGTGCTGCACGGCGTCGAGCGCGCTCCCCAGCGAGGGGAAGGCGCAGACGCCCAGAACCCGGCGGGCCGGTCGGCGCGACAGCTTGAGCCGGATCCTGCGGAAGAAGGCCAGCGTGCCCTCCGACCCGACCAGCAACTCGGCCGGGGACGCTCCCGGACGCAGCAGCCGGTGCAGGTTGTACCCGGCCACATGACGGAGGACCTTCGGAACCCGCCTCTCCAGCTCGGCCGCCTCGCGCGCGGCGATCCGGCGCACGGCCTGCATCAGATCGTCCGCTGCCGCCATTGCATCGCCCGGCGACCCGGGATCGTCCCCTCCGAACACCGCCACCCGCCCATCCGCCAGCGCCGCCTCGATGGCCAGCACGTTGTCGGCCATGATCCCGTAGCGGATCGAGCGCGCCCCGCCGCTGTTGTTGCCCGCCATCCCTCCGATGGTGGCGCGGCTCGCGGTCGCCACGTCCACGGGGAAGAAGAGGCCCGTCGGGGCCAGGCGGCGGTTCAACCGGTCGAGGACCACCCCCGGCTCCACCCGGACGGTCCGGGCCTCCCGGTCCACCGGTTCCACCCGGCGCAGGTACCGCGACGTGTCCACAACGAGCGCGCGGCCCACCGCCTGTCCGCACTGCGAAGTCCCCGCCCCCCGGGGCAGCACCGGCACGCCTTCCTCGCGCGCGATCGCCATGGCGGCGCCGATGTCGTCGAGTGTGCGCGGAAGCACCACCCCGACCGGCTCGATTTGGTAGATGGAGGCGTCGGTCGAGTAGAGGCCTCTGGTGAGCGCGTCGAAGCGGACCGGTCCTTCCACGTTTTCGCGCAGCCTGGCGGCCAGGGTGGTAAACATATGGCAAATTGTGAATAATCCGTGGGGCCCACAAGCGAACCGGAAAACCAGGAGGCACCGGGGCACAATGTCGCAGACTGCACGGGAATTCGTGGGTATGCATTCGGAAACCGTCCTCATGGCCCGAGGGCGGAACCGGGCACCGGCGCCTCGCCGCAATCGGCGATCGTCCCGGGTTGTCGGGGGACTGCTCGCGGCGGGTGCGGTCCTCTCGGCGGGATGCGGCGGCGGTACTCATGCCGACGGCCCCCGCCAGCTCAGCTTCGGGCATGTGGGGGCGCCGGGATCGCTCTTCGCGCTCACCGCGGAGGAGTTCGCGCGGCGCGTGAACGAGCGCCTGAACGGCGAGGCCGAGGTGGTCGTCTACGGATCGAGCCAGCTCGGCGGCGACGACGTCCTGCTGCAGAAGCTCAAGCTGGGAACCGTCGACATGGCGCTGCCCTCGTCGATCATGTCGTCGCGGATCGCGGAGTTCGGACTCTTCGAGATGCCCTACCTGGTCCGGAACCGCGAGCACATGGCCCGCATCGAAGAGGAAATCGTGTGGCCCACGCTGGCGCCGCTCGCGGAGGCCGAGGGCTACCGGATCGTGGCGGTGTGGGAGAACGGGTATCGGCACGTAACCAACAACGTGCGCCCCGTGCGCGTACCGGATGACCTGGACGGCATCAAGCTGCGCACGCCCCGGGGGACCTGGCGCGTCAAGCTCTTCCAGCATTTCGGCGCCAACCCCGTCCCGATGGCCTTCTCGGATGTGCTGCTCGCGCTGCGCACCGGTGTGGTGGACGGACAGGAGAACCCGCTCGCGCAGATCAGCGCGGCGAACCTGGACGAGGTGCAGGACTTCCTTTCCCTGACCCGGCATGTGTATACGCCGGCCTATGTGACCGTTTCGGCGGAGCACTGGAACGCGTTGCCCGAAGACGTGCGCACCGTTGTCGAGGAGGAGGCGCGGGGTCTGCGCAGCTTCGTGTACGACACCGCGAAGCGGCTGGACCGCGAGCTGCTGGTGGAGCTGGGTGCGACCGACATCTCGGTGAACTGGACGAACCACTCCGCCTTCGAGGGCGTCAGCCGGAGCGTGTACGACCAGTTCGCGTCGGATGTGGCGGTGGGGCGGGAGTTGATCGACCAGGCCCTGATGCTGGCCAATCAGTAGCCCCGTGGACGGACCCGCGCGAATGTCGGGGGGGTTGCTTCCGCGGGCCGTTGGCATCCCGTGACTGAGACCCCGGCGGCGGATTCCCGGACGGGGGCGGGATGAAGGAGACGCGGCGGGTCTTTCGGAAGGTGCTGGAGGCCGTGGTGGTCGTGCTGGTGGTGGCGCTTGCCGCGGTGGTCGTGCTCGGCGTCGGTTTCCGGAAGGCGGGGGCGGCGCTGGTCTGGTACGACGAGGCCGCATCGATCCTGCTGGCGTGGCTCACCTACTACGGCGCGGCGCTGGTGGCGCTGACGCGCGGGCACATCGGGGTGCCGGTCCTGGTCGAGCGGCTGCGCGGGCGGGCCCGCACCTGTGTCCTGCTCGCGGGCGAGACCGCGGTCATCGGCTTCTTTCTCGTGCTGGCCTGGGCGGGTCTGCGGGTGCAGGGCGCGCTGGCGGGCACGACGCTGGTGAGCATGCCGGCCGTGCCCGCGGCGCTGGCGCAGTCGGTGATTCCGGTCGGGGCGGTGCTTTTCGTGGTGGCCCAGCTCCTGAGCCTGCCCCGCGCTCTCCGCGGCGGGAGCGGTGAGGCGGGCGAGGGTGGAGGCGTCCTTCCGTGACCGTCGCCCTGGTCCTGCTGCTCCTGGTCCTCATCCTGGTCAACGTACCCATCGCGGTGGCGCTGGGACTCGTGGCGGTGGTGGCGATCGTGGCCACGGGCGGCCTGGGGGCGCTCCCCAACGCGGGCCTGCTCATGTTCTCCGGGTCGACGAAGTTTCCCCTCATCGCGATCCCGCTCTTCATCCTGGCGGGCGCGATCATGAACCGCTCGGGGATCTCGCGGCGCCTGGTGGCCTTCGCCTCGGCGGTCTTCGGGTTCATCCGGGGCGGCCTCTCGATGGTGAGCATCTCGGCGTCCATGTTCTTCGCCGAGATCTCGGGGAGTGCGGTGGCGGATGTGGCCGCGCTCGGGTCGATCCTGATTCCGGCCATGCGGAAGCGCGGCTACTCGCGCGAGTTCGCGGCCGCGGTGACCTCGTCGTCGGCCACCCTGGCCGTGATCATCCCCCCGTCCATTCCCATGATCCTCTACGGCGTGATGTCGGGCGCGTCGGTCGTGGAGTTGTTCGTGGCCGGGATCCTGCCGGGCATCGCGGGCGGCTTCCTCATGATGTTCGTGGCGTACCTGTGGGCGCGGCGCAGGAATCTGCCCATGGAAGAGGCCTTCCGGCTCGGGCACGTGTGGCGGACGTTCCGCGAGGCCGGCTGGTCGCTGCTCCTGCCCGTGGTGATTCTGGGCGGGATCTTCGGAGGATGGGTGACCGCGACCGAGGGGGCGGGGCTGGCGGTGGTGGCTGCGCTGCTGATTGGCGGGGTCGTCTACCGGGAGCTGACCGCGGCGAAGCTCAGGAGGGCTGTTCTGGAATGCGGGCACCAGACGGCGGTGGTGATGCTGCTGGTGGCCGCGTCCGCGCTCCTGGGCGACTTCCTGACGGAGGTCAGAGTTCCGCAGCAGATCGCCGCTTCGATCATGGAGATCACCGACTCGAAGCTCGCGATCCTGGCGCTCCTCAACCTCTTTCTGCTGGCGGTCGGGCTCTTCCTGCACTCGGCCGCGGCGATCATCCTCGTCGTCCCGGTCGTGATGCCGCTGATCCAGGCCGCCGGGATCGACCCGGTCCACTTCGGCCTGATCGTCACGCTGAACCTGGGGATCGGGCAGCAGACGCCGCCGGTCGCGTCGGTGCTGGTGACGGCGTGCTCGGTGGCGCGCGCGGACATCTGGCGGGTGACGCGCGCGAACCTCTGGTTCATCGGGGTGCTGGTCGCAGTCCTTGGGGTGGTGACGTATGTGCCCGGGTTCTCGATGGCATTGGTGGAGCTGTTCTACCGGTGAGCGGTGCGGCGCGTGTGGCGACGAGCCGAGAGGGGGGGATTGTGACGGTGACCCTCGATCATCCCGTGAAGCTGAACGTGCTGGACCGGAGCGGGTGGGAGCTGTTGGGGGAGGTGTTCGAGGGGTTGGCGGGGGATGACAGCGTGAGGTGTGTGGTGGTGGAGGGGGCGGGGGGACGGGCGTTTTCGGCGGGATCCGATATCGGGGCTTTCGAGGAGCAGCGGAGGACGCCGGAGCAGGTGGGGCGCTACGGGGCGGCCATCCGGCGGGGGCTGGGTGGGGTGTACGACTGCCCGCATCCGACGGTGGCGGCGGTGAGGGGGATCTGCGTGGGTGGCGGGCTGATCATCGCGGCGTGCTGCGACGTGGTGGTGTGCGGGGAGTCCGGCCGGTTCGGGGCGCCGGTCAACCGGCTGGGCGCGACGATGGCGTACGAGGAGATGGGGCCGCTGCTGGCCGCGCTCGGGGCGGGGGCCGTGCTGGAGATTCTGTTGACGGGGGATTTGGTGGGGGCTCGCCGGGCCCGCGAGATGGGGCTGGTGAACCGGATCGTGCCGGATGGGGAGGTGGGGGAGGCGGGGGAGGCGATCGCGCGGCGGATCGCCGCCGGGGCGCCGCTGGTGAACAGGTGGCACAAGAAGTTCGTGAGGAGGCTGGCGGAGGGGCGGCCGCTGAGCGACGACGAGCGGGCCGAGGCGTACGAGTCGTTCCGGACGCGGGACTACCGGGAGGGGACGGCGGCGTTTGTGGAGAAGCGCGAACCGCGGTTTTCGGGGGAGTAGCGTGCCGTGAACGGTAGCGGAATTGCGAACGAAAGGGCTGCCGGGGAATGTGGGGGACGTGGGGCGCTGGCCGGGATCCGGGTCCTCGAGCTGGCGCACATCATGGCGGGGCCGGTCTGCGGCCGCATGCTCGCGGACATGGGAGCCGACGTGGTGAAGGTGGAGGCGCCGGGGGGCGGGGACCCGACCCGGGCGCTGGTGCCGCTGGAGGGGGTGGACACGTCGGGCGCGTTCGTGATGATGAACAGGGGGAAGCGGGGCATCGTGGTGGACCTGAAGGGGGAGGAGGGGCGGGGGGTGGTGCGGCGCTTGCTCGCGCGCTGCGACGTGGTGATCGAGAACTTCCGCAAGGGGGTGATGGAGGGATTCGGTCTGGGCTACGAATCGCTGCGGGCCGCGAATCCCGGTCTGGTGTATTGCCAGATCACCGGATTCGGGCGCACGGGGCCGCTGGCGGAACACGGCGGCTTCGACCTGATCGCCCAGGGGATGACGGGGCTGATGAGCGTGACGGGGGAGGGGCCGGGGCGTCCTCCGGTCAAGTGCGGTCCCCCGCTGACCGACATCACGGCCGGGATCCTGGGCGCGATGGGCGTGTTGGCGGCGCTGTATTCGCGGGAGCGGAAGGGGGTGGGCCAGCGGGTCGACACCTCGCTCTACGAAGCGGGACTGGTGCAGACCTTCTGGCAGTCGGCCGTCGCCCTCGCAACGGGCGAGTCACCCGGGCCCCTTGGGTCCGCCCATCCCCTGGCCGCCCCCTACGAGGCGCTGCCCACAGCCGACGGCTGGATCACCATTGGAGGGTGGAACCAGGTCAACTGGCTGCGCCTGCTGGACGCTTTGGATCTCGGCGACCTGGCCGACGACCCCCGCTTCGCGACCAACGACGCGCGCATGAAGAACCAGGCGGCGTTGCGGGAAGTGCTGGCCCGGCGACTGAGGACTGCCACGTCGGAGGAGTGGCTCCAGCGGCTGGAGCGGGCCTCGGTTCCTGCGGGGCCGGTTCTGAGCATGCTGGAGGCGCTTCGTCATCCGCAGACCGTCGCAAGGGAGATGGTGGTGACGGTTGGGCAGGGCGGGGAAGCCGTGGAGACCCTGGGCATGCCGGTCAAGTTGTCCGAGGCGCCGGGCGCGATGGGGCGGGGTGCGCCGCGGCCGGGCGAGCATACGGAGGAGGTGCTCGGCGAATACGGATTCGACGAGGGAGAGATTGCGCAGTTGCTCCGGTTGGGCGCGGTTGGCAGGTTCAAAGCGTGAAACACTCAATCCCCAGGTACCTGCACCGGCAGGCCCGTGGTCAAACTCTTCCCGGCAGCCCGGGGATCGACTCCAGCCGGAGTATCTCCTCGGACCGGCAGGCTGCGTTCCCCGTGACTCGGAGGCGATAGCAGGGTGGACTCTCTGACAGTGAACCTGCAGGATCTGTGGAGTAACGCGGTCGCCTATGCCGAGCCCCGCTGGCTGCCCAGCCTCATCGTCCTCGCACTCGCCGGCATCATCTACATCGTGGCCGGCTGGATCCTCCGCCGCCTTGAAAAACGGCTGGCCGCCAAGACCGAAACCGACCTGGACGACGAGTTTCTGCGGTCGCTGCGCAAGGTGGTCCGCCTCACGGTGGTCGCGTGGGCCATCTCGCAGCTCTTGGGCCAATGGGTGCCGGTCCTTGGTACCCGGCCTCCCGAGGGCGGCGAGTGGGTGGCGAACGACGTACAACCCCAGAACTGGGTTTGGGGAATCTGGACCATCCTCGTCTTCTTCCCCATCAGCCGGTTCGTCGGCCACCTGATGGCCACCTTCGAGCAGAAGGTGATGTCGCGCACCGACACCGCCCTCGACGAGACGGCCCTGCCGATGGTCAACCGGTTCGTCCGGTTCCTGGTGGTCGCCATCGGCGTTCTTCTCGCCCTGCCCCAGCTGGGCATCAGCATCGCGCCGCTCCTGGGAGGTGCGGGTGTGATGGGATTGGCCCTGTCCTTTGCCGCCAAGGACACGCTCTCCAACCTGATCGCGGGCGTGCTGCTCATCATGGACCGCCCCTTCAAGGTGGGGGACCGGATCGAGCTCTGGAACGCGCCCCGCGAGACCGGCACCTGGGGCGACGTGATCGAGATCGGGCTGCGCGCGACCAAGATCCGCAATCCCGACAACCTCGTGGTGGTGGTGCCCAACAACGAGATCATGCGGCGCGACATCATCAACTACACGATGTCGGGCGACGACATCCGGCTGCGGATCCCCTTCTCGTGCGCCTACGAGTCGGACATCGAGCGGGCGAAGGTGCTGCTGAAGGAGGTGGCGCACGAGGTCAAGGGCGTCAAGCTGGATCCCGCCCCGATCGTGATCGTGCGGGGCTTCGGGCCGTCGGAGGTGAACCTGCAACTGCGCGTGTGGATCGTGGAGGCGCGGTCGCGGCGCCGGATCGCGGACGAGATCACCGAGAAGGCGATGGTGGCGTTCGCCGGGGCCGGGGTGGAGATTCCGTACCCGAAGCGGGAACTGTACATCAGGGGGGGCGGGGCGGCGGGACTGCTGCCCAGTGGCGAGTAGGAATCGTTCCTGACTTACAAGACGAAAAGTGTGGGTCACATGAAAACGAACAGAAAAGCCTACCGCTATGCGTTCGCCCTCGCGCTGGGGGCCTCGTTCCTTCTCGCCTTGGTGAGCCCCGGCGTCGGGCTCATCGGAGCCGATGGCGATCCCGCCAACGCAATGTACATCGGAGTGTTTGCCGTCGGGGGCGTCGGCGCCCTCGTCTCGCGGCTGCGGCCACGCGGCATGGCGCGCACGCTCGTCGGAATGGCGGTCGCGCAGGCGGTGGTCGCCGCCATCGCGCTGTTAGGGGGACTTGGCCGTCCCTGGAGCGGCCCGCTGGAGATCGTGCTCTCGAACGGATTCTTTGTCGTGCTGTTCGTCGGGTCCGCACGGCTGTTTCGGCGGGCGGCGACTTCGTCGGCAGGTGATCGGGAGATCAGCCCATGCGATTCGACTTCGGCCTACACCTCGCCGCGGTAGCGCCTTCGTTCCACACGAGTGAGCAGGTTCCATGACAGGTCTTGAAGGATTTGGGGGGACCATAGCCCTGGCGGTGGCGAGAGGTGTGCGACCTGCCGCCGGTCGCCTGCTCGTGCCCGGAGTGCTGTTCCTTGTCCTCGCGGTCGCCGAGGGTGCGTTCGCGGATGCGCAGCAACCGGGGGGCCCGGAAGAGAACGCACCGGTGCAGGGACCTCTCGACGAGACCCGGGACCGGTTGGACGAGCGCCTCAGCAGGCCGCCGGCAAACACCACCGACGCGACGCTGAGCGCACTCACCGTGGAGACGGTCGGTTCGGCAAGCGTCACCATCCGTCCGGCCTTTCACGCGGATTCCACCTCCTACCGCGCATTCGTCCGGAACGACACCGCGTCGATCATCGTCACCGCGACTAGGAATGACGGCAACGCGACGGTATCGATCGCGGACGATCCGGATACCTCCACTCCGGCCACGGCCACGCTGGCGCTCACGGAAGGCGCCAACACGGTCACGGTCACCGTCACGGCCGAGGACGAGGTCACCACGCGAACCTACACGATCACGGTGGCGCGCGCGGCGGGCGCCCCGACGGCCGACCCGGAGGCGGTCTGGACGGCAAACCTGACCGTCGGCGTGAACGGGGACTCCCTGGGGTACAACAAGGCGGCCGGGACGGGCGCGCTGGCACCGCGGTCGTTCATGGTCGGGGACAGCACGTTCACGATGTCCCGGCTCGAGTACGTGCCCGCCTCCGAGTCGTTGCCGATCGAGTTCGAGGGATGGTTCCTGCTGAGTGCCATCCTGTACCTGGGCGAGTGGGGCGTGACCGCAACCCTCGACGACAAGGTTCTCGACTTCCGGGACGGCCTCCCCGACCTGCCCGCCATCGACTGGGCGTTCGGGGACGTGGTGCTCGTCAAGCTGTTCACCAATGCACCCGACAAGGTGACTGGCGTGCAGGTGACGTCGGGGAATGGACAACTTGAGGTCATGTGGGACAAGCCACCGGCCGCGGAGGGGTACAAGATCCAGTGGAAGTCGGGTAGCGAGACCTTCGACGACGCCCCCGGGGACGGGCGCGAAGCGATCATCGACGACGAGGACACTACCAGCGACACGATTCCCGGTCTGACGAACGGCACGGAGTACATGATCCGTGTCATTGCGACGAACAATGTGGGTGATGGCGAGCCATCCGATGTCGCGAGTGGCGTGCCGCTGACGACCCCGGGGAAGGTGACGGGATTGACGGTGACGGATGGGGACGGTGGGCTTGGCCTGACGTGGACCAGACCGTCGCTGGCCTTCGGCTACAAGGTGCAGTGGAAGTCGGGGGGGCAGACGTTCAGCAATGCCGCCACGGACAACCGCGAGGATGTGCTGCCGAAGGGGGACAGCACATCCCACAACATCACCGGCCTGGACAACGGGACCGAGTATGCGGTCCGGGTGATCGCGACGAACGCCGTCGCCGACGGTCCGCCCTCGGACGAGGCGACGGGCACGCCCGTGTCCTCGGACGCGACCCTAATGGCGCTCGCGCTCGCGACGGGTGGCTCCGCGAGCGTGTCGCTCAGTCCGGTCTTCCACCGGGATTCGACGGCCTACCGCGTGGTCGTTCACAACGACACGGCCACGGTCACCGTGACCGCGACGAAGAACGACGACGACGCGACGGTGGTGATCACGGACGATCCCGACGCGACCACGCCGGGCACGGCGACACTGGCGCTTTCCCAGGGCGAGAATGCCATCACGGTCACGGTGACGGCCGCGAACACCGTGACGAAGAGGACGTACGCGATCACGGTGGTGCGCGCACGGGCCGCGCCCATGCCCGACCCGTCGGCGGCCTGGACGGCCAACCTGACGGTGGGGACCAGCGACGACGGCTCGGGCCGTCTGGGGTACCATGCCGCGAACGGCACGGGCGTCCTCGAGCCGGTGTCCTTCCAGCTCAACGACACCGCCCTCACCTTCAACCGGTTCGAGTACGACCCGGCGCAAAAGCGACTCCAGACGGGATATGTGGACCTCGACATCTTTACCGCTCTCTACTTCTTCCAGAGGGCGGGCGTGGTCATGCACCTCGGAAGCGTGGTCCTGGATTTGCGGGACGCGGTGCCGAGCGAAATCGATCTGGACTGGGCCTTCGGGGACGAGGTGCTCCTCAAGCTGTTCACGAATGTTCCCGAACAGGTGACCGGAGTCGAGGTGACCGCCGGAGACGGGCATCTCCGGGTGTCCTGGCAAAAGCCGAGGGCTGCCTGGGGATACAAGGTGCAATGGAAGTCGGGAACGGAGAGCTTCGCCAACGCGGAAGCGGACGGGCGCCAGGCGATTCTCGACCACCCGGACAGCACCAGCCGCACGATCTCGGACCTTGCCAACGGCACGGAGTACATGGTTCGGGTCATCGCGACGAACGACGCGGGCGAGGCCGCGTCCTCCGACGTGAAGAACGGCACGCCAAACGCCCCGGTCACCGGCGATCTGCCCTGGTCCGCGACGATGACGGTCGGAAGCACCACCGGAAACACGCGCGGATACGACGGCACCGGAGGGACGCTGGACGACGGCGATTTCGTCCACGACTCCGAGACCTACCAGGTCACTGCGGTACGGCTGGAGACGAGCAACGGCAACCTGGTCCTTCGCGTGGAGAACCAGGGTACGGGCCCCGACAGCCTCCCGGGCGCGCTGGTCTGGGAAGTCGCCGGTCTGGAACTGCCGCTGGACGAGATCACGACCAGCGCGTCCGACGGCAGATACCGGTACAGCCAGAGTTGGCTGGCGACCAATGCCGCGTTCCTGCATCACACCAACGTCGGGCGGGCCGTACCGGTTGGGGCCGGGGTCACCGTGTGCCTGCGCACCGCGATGCCGGACTGTCCGGCCAATACCGCGGCCACCGGCCAGCCGCAGATCTCCGGAACACCGGAGGTGGGAGTCACCCTGACCGCCTCGACCGGCACGATCACCGACGGCAACGGACTAGTCGGCGCGACCTACGGATACCAGTGGTTCCGTGTGGACGACTCGGACAACGAGACCGCCGTCGGGACGAATTCCGCTTCCTACGCGCTGGTGGCCGCGGATGCAGGCCACACGATCAAGGTGCGGGTGAGCTTCCTGGACGCGGGCGGCTTCGGCGAGATGCGCACGAGCGAGGCCACGAGCACCGTGGAGGCGGAGCCCCGGGGCGACCCGGCGGTGACCCTGCAGCCGAGGCAGGGAGAGGTTACCGAGGGAGACACGGTTCGCGTCCTGCTGCTCCTCGACCCGGTGTCGGCCTCGCAACTGACGGTCAGGATGTCCTGGAGCCAGGTCGGGTCGTTCTGGGCGGGCACGCCGCCATCGAGCGTGACGGTGGCGGCCGGGACGGCCGAAGTGGAGCTGGAGGTGCGCACCATCGACGACAACACGCAGGAGGACAACGGAAGCATTACGGCCCGGGTGCTTTCCGGCACCGGATACGAGGTGTCCGACGACGAGTCCGTGACCACCGACGTGCTGGACAACGACTCGCCCTCGGGAATCTGCCGCAGGACCGCCCAAGTGCGCGACCGGATCCTTCTTCTGCTCAAGCATCGCCACAAGTACAAGGGCGACTGCAGCGGTGTGACGGACGCCCACCTGGCCAAGCTGAAGAGCCTGGACGTGATCGAAGCCGGCGTCACGAGCCTCCGCACGGGGGACTTCGCCGGCTTGAGCAACGTGACCGAACTGTCGCTGAGCGACAACCTGCTGACCGCGCTTCCCGCGGGGGTCTTCAACGGGCTGGGCTCCCTCGAGGACCTCCGGCTGGGCGACAACCGGCTGTCATCTTCGCTCACCGGCGTGTTCGTGGACCTGCCCGCGCTGGAAAAGCTGACGCTCTACGACAACAGCCTGAACGACCTGCCTTTCGACGACCTGGAGAACCTGCCGTCGCTGGCGAAGCTCTACTGGAGCGGCAACCCGGGATACCGCTACGAGGTGCAGGTCTTCCCGTTGCGGCTGAACGTCGGCGCGAGCGACGTCCAGTACCGGGTTCGCCTCAAGCGCCCGCCCGGCTCCAGCGACGCGGTCGAGATCGCCCGGCACGCGCCCGGCGGGGTCAACGTGTCCCCGCAATCGCGGACGTTCGCGGACGACAACTGGTTCCGGTCGCAGACCTTCACGGTGGGCAGCATGACGGCCGTGGGCGAGACGCGGTACGTCACCCATTTCGTTGACGCGGGCTCCTTCCGGGCCGACGGGATCGACAGCGTGGCGGTGACCAAGGTGGCGGGCATGGTGGGTTCCTCCGAGGCCGAGGACCTGGCGCTTGCCGCCGGCCTGAGTCCGCAGGAAGCCGCGGCCGTCCTCTTCGGGGAAGCCGAACTCGACTCGGCGCGGCTCCGGGCGCTCGACCGGCTGGGCAACGGGAACGGGCGCTATGACCACGGAGATCTCATTGCCTGGGCCGACCGGTGCCGGCGTGGTGAGGCGGAGTGCGGCGGCTCCGGGGACTCCGGTCCCGGGGGGAACGCGCTGCCGTCGAAGGGGCGGGCCCGGAGTACCGGACGGAGACGCCGCGGCGGCGGGGACTGCGCGGCCGGTCACCCGCGTGACGGGTCGGGGACCGCCCCGAAGGGCCGCATGTCCGGTTGGGGACGGGCTGCGTTTGTCGTGGCGATGGCCGCGTGGGCGTGCATGGGCGACGACCCCACCCGGCCACCCGCCGACGCGCCGCAGCCGGTCCGGGTGGACCAGCCGCCGGCGGGATTGCGCGGACCGCACGAAACGGCGCGGGTGCTGACGGTCGCACTGACGGCCCCGCCCCCGTCTCGCGCCGCCAGCGCCATGCTTCGTGTGGACGGCCCCGCGATCGATTCGTTGCGGGCACCCGGACTGACGATCTTCACGTCGGGTGCGTCATCGCCGGGGGGAAGAAGAGTGGTCGTAGCCGGCGACCTGTCAGCCGGAATCCTGCTCGAGATCCGGGTCCCCGCCGGGAGCGATGCCGCCGACTACAGCGTCGAGGTGCTCGAGGTCGCCGGCGAGGACTACGCGCTCCAGGATGTCGCGGGGTACTCGGCCTCGGTCTTCACACCGATCCGCGGGCGCTAGTGTTCGCGGCTCACCTTCCCCGATCCGCATCCCGAATCCCCCGAAACTCGTTTCCCTCGCGCCAGTTCGGCCAATCCCCCGAGGTCGCGATCCGGTACCCCACACGGAACACCAGCTCCAGGTCGTCCAGCGCCCCGGTCAGGTCCCACGACGGATCGAACTCGTCGGTCACCTTGTGATACCGGTTGCTGGTGTAGTCCGCCCGCCGCGCAAGCGTCCACTCCTCCCCGTGCTCGACGTGGTCGATGCCCGAATCGGTGTAGAGCGAAGGGACGCCGACCCTGGCGAAGCTGAAGTGGTCGGAGCGGTAATAGAACCCCTTCTCGGGCTCGGGATCCGGCCGCAGCGTGCGCCCCACCCGCCCCGCGGCCGCCTCCAGGTATTCGTCCAGCTCCGAGGCCCCCATCCCCACCACGGTGATGTCGTTCATGGGGCCGTCCACGTTCACCCCGTCGATATTGATCGTCGCCACCGTGTTCGCCGTGGGGTAGACAGGGTTCGCCGCATAGTACGCTGACCCCAGCAGGCCCTGCTCCTCGGCGGTGACGGCCAGGAAGAGCACGGAGCGGGCCGGACGCTCGGGCAACGCCGCGAAGGCGCGCGCCAGCTCGATCAGCCCGGCTGTGCCGGTGGCGTTGTCGAAGGCGCCGTTGAAGATCGGGTCCTCCATGGTTTCGTCGCCGACGCCGAAGTGGTCCCAGTGGGCGGTGTAGATGATCAGCTCGTCCGGCCGCTCGCTCCCCGGCAGCAACGCGAGCACGTTCCTCGACTCGGAGCGCTGGATGTCGAAGGAGACGGCCACCGAGGCCGCGGCGCCGAGGGCAACGGCCTGGAAACCGGGACTCGTGGCCGCCTGCGCCAGCGCGTCGTAGTCGAAACCGCTCGCCGCGAAGATCTCCCGCGCCACCTCCGTCTGGATCCACCCCTCGACCTGCACCCGGTCCATGTTGCCGTCCTCGCCGGCCTGGTCGAACTGGGGGCCGGTCCAGCCGCCGCTCACGACCGCCCACGGGTATCCGGCCGCGGCTTCCTCGTGCACGACGATCGCGCCCGCCGCCCCCTGCCGCGCCGCCTCCTCGAACTTGTAGGTCCAGCGGCCGTAGTAGGTCATCGCGTTGCCGCGGAAGACCGCCTCGTCCTGGGTCGCGAACCCCGGGTCGTTGACCAGCATGACCACCGTCTTGCCGGCGGCGTCGACCCCCTCGTAGTCGTTCCAGCCGTACTCCGGCGCCACGATGCCGTAGCCGACGAACACCATCTCGGAGTCGTCGATCGATTCGTGCTCGACGACGCGCCGGGTCCAGGCGACGAACTCATCGGGCCAGTTGTAGCTGAGCTGCCCCTCCGCCGCGCGCACCGTCAGACGCGGCTCGCCCTGCTCGGTGAGCGCGACGAGGGGGACGTTCTGGAAGAAGGAATCGCCGTTTCCGGGCTCGAGGCCGACCGCCTGGAACTGCTCGACCAGGTAGTCGACGGTGAGTTCCTCGCCGGGGGTGGAGGGGGCGCGGCCCTCGAATTCGTCGCTGGACAGGGTCTGGATGGCGGCCGAGTAGGCCTCCAGGGACATGGCGGCGACGGCGTCGTCGGCCGGGTCGGGGGTGTCGGTCGTGGCGGTGTCGCCGCAGGCGAAGAGGGCGGTGCAGGCGAACAGCGCGGCGGGCAGGGTGGGGTGGGGGGAGGGGGCGGTTGTCATGGCTGGGGCGTCTCGCTGGGAGTGGTTGTCAACTGCGGATTACTTTTTGTCAACCCTAGGTGACATCTGACGGCTCCGTATCGTGCTGGTTTTCCTGGAGACGGGGCCGTCGAGGCGGATGGCGGGCGAGCGGGTCGAACCGGTGGGCTCGTGCGATGCAAGGGGCAGGGTAGCCGGGGCGCTCGGATCGGGTCAAGATGCATGGTCCCGGGGAGCGCATTCGTCCTTGGGTTGTTGCTTCTCCCGCCGAACATACCGATAGGAACACCGCATGAAGACTCGACTCGCCGCCGCACTAGTCGCGATGGGAATGCTGGCCTGCCAGGAGGAGAGTGATGAGCCCGATGCCGCCCCGCCCGAAACACCCGGCAGCGCTGAAGTGCGGAGCGCCGATGCCCAGACCGGGGAATACCCGTTCGAGGTCTGGGGCAAGCTCCCGGCCTCCGAGGGCCGGGACAGCGCGGGCATCCGGATCGTCGAGAACGCCAGTCCCGAAAAGGGGTCGCGGCTGCACTGGGTGATCGGACCGGAGCCGGACGTCTCGATCGGGGACATCGATGGCGAGGATCCCTACCTGTTCCGCTACGCCTGGGACGCCACGAGGCTGTCCGACGGACGGATCGTCGTGGCCGACCGTTCCACAAGCGAGCTGAGGGTGTTCGACGCTGCCGGCGTGTACCTGACGAAGTGGGGTGGACAGGGCGAGGGGCCCGGCGAGTTCCCCTGGGCGAGCCTCGGCGACGTGGAGCCGTGGCCGGGCGACTCGATCGTGGCCTGGTATGCGGACGCGCAGACCATCGCCGTATTCGACTCGGCCGGGAACTTCGGCCGGTCGTTCAATCGGCCCGGCGCCGGCCAGAGGCCGGGGGAAGTGACACGGCCGGAACTGGTCAGGAGGGACGGTAGCATCCTGGCGACCCTCGCGAGAAGGGAGAACGCGGGCACCACCGAGGTCCGGATCCTGAACGGCGAGGGTGGACTCCACATGTCCCTGGGCGACCATCGCAGCCGCCGGGCCCTGTACTTCAGCCGGGAGCTGAAACTCGGCCTCTGGGGCGACCTTGCCGTCGTGGCCCCGAGCGACCGGTACGAACTCAACGCCTACGCCGACGACGGCACGCTGGTTCGAATCGTCCGCCGCGAGCACGTCCCCCGGGTCCCCAGGGCGGAAGACATCCTGGTCAACCCCGGGCTGCGGGACGAACTGCGGATCCCCATGGAGGCCGAAATGCTCCGGGTCCCGCAGAGCAAGCTCGAGGAGGCCTTCCCCGCCTTCGCGGAGATCATGTCCGACGCGGCCGGCTACCTGTGGGTGCGCGAATACGAACCCCCGAAGGAGGCGGGCCCGGCACCGGTCTGGACGGTGTTCAGCCCCGAGGGGAGGGTGCTGGGTTTCGTCGAGACGCCGGCGGGGCTGAAGATCTACGAGATCGGCGCGGATTACCTGCTCGGGCACGCCGAGGGTGAACTGGACGTGGAGATGATCCAGCTTTGGCCGCTGGTGCGGTAGGTAGGGGGATACCATGAAACTCGATGTCGAAACCCACCTGGGCGCGGTGGAACGAATCGTGTCTTCGCTGGAGCGCGATGGACGGCCCGCCCGTGCGGTCATGCTGTCCCGCACCTACGCGACGGCGGTGGATGACCTTTGGGACGCCCTGACCAACGGCGACCGGATTCCGCGCTGGTTCATGCCGGTCAGCGGTGATCTCGAGCCTGGCGGACGCTACCGGCTGGAGGGGAACGCGGGTGGCGTGATCACGGCGTGCGAGCCGCCGTCGCGTGTCGCGGTCACGTGGGAGTTCGGTGGGGACGTGAGCTGGGTGGAGGTGGGGGTTGCGGACGAGGGGGCGGGGCGCGTGCGCCTGACGCTCACGCATACCGCGCTGCTGTCGGAACATTGGGAGCAGTACGGGCCGGGGGCGGTGGGGGTGGGGTGGGAGATGGGGCTGCTGGGGCTTGCGCGGCATATCGCGTGCCCGGATGAGCCGAAGCTGGATGCGGTGGAGTTCGCCGAATCCCGGGACGGGAAGGCGTTGCTGGCGGGCAGCAGCGAGCGCTGGGGGGAGGCGGCGGTGGGGGATGGGGAGGACCCGGAGGCCGCGCGGGCGGCGGCCAGGCGGACAGCGGCGTTCTATGCGGGGGAGTTCGCGTAGGCGGGTGCCGCGACCGGGACACTTCGTTTATAGTCCACACGACCCCGTCCTCTCCACATCGCTCAACCCTCAGAAAAGACACGAGATGCACACGACGAACCAGGACTGGTGGCCGAACCGGCTGAACCTGAAGGCTCTCCAACGCCATGCCCGCTCGACCGATCCCATGGGCGAGGATTTCAACTACGCCGAGGCGTTCAAGTCGCTCGACCTGGACGCCGTGAAGAAGGACCTCCACGAGCTGATGACCACGTCGCAGGACTGGTGGCCGGCCGACTACGGCCACTACGGTCCGCTCTTCATCCGGATGGCCTGGCACAGCGCGGGCACCTACCGGATCAGCGACGGCCGCGGCGGCGGAGGCTCCGGCACGCAGCGCTTCGCGCCCCTCAACAGCTGGCCCGACAACGCCAACCTCGACAAGGCGCGGCGGCTGCTCTGGCCGATCAAGCAAAAGTACGGCCGCAAGATCTCCTGGGCCGACCTGATGATTCTCGCCGGCAACTGCGCCCTGGAGTCGATGGGGTTCAGGACGCTCGGCTTCGGCGGCGGCCGCGAGGACGTGTGGGAACCCGAGGACATCGACTGGGGGGCCGAGGACACTTGGCTCGCCGACGAGCGCTACACCGGCGACCGTGAACTCGACGAGCCCCTCGGCGCCGTGCAGATGGGCCTGATCTACGTGAATCCGGAGGGACCCGACGGCAAGCCGGATCCCCTCGCGGCGGCCAAGGACATTCGCGAGACCTTCCGGCGCATGGCGATGAACGACGAGGAGACCGTGGCGCTCATCGTCGGCGGGCACACCTTCGGCAAGGCGCACGGTGCCGCGGATGTGGGCCGCCACGTCGGTCCCGAACCCGAGGGGGCCGAGCTGGAGGAGCAGGGCCTCGGCTGGAAGACCGGCTACGGCACCGGCAAGGGCGCCGATTCCGTCACCAGCGGGATCGAGGGCGCGTGGACGACCGACCCGGTGAAGTGGGACAACAACTTCCTGGAGAACCTGCACGGCTACGAGTGGGAGCAGGTGACGAGTCCCGCAGGCGCGGCGCAGTGGACCCCGAAGGACGGCGCGGGCGTGGGCACCGTACCCGACGCGCACGACCCGTCGAAGCGGCACGCCCCCATGATGCTGACGACCGATCTCTCCCTGCGGATGGATCCGGTCTACGCGCCGATCGCGAAGCGGTTCCTGGAGAACCCCGACGAGCTTGCCGACGCGTTCGCCCGCGCGTGGTACAAGCTGACGCACCGGGACATGGGTCCGGTGGCGCGCTACCTGGGCCCCGAGGTGCCGGCGGAGCCGCAGTTGTGGCAGGATCCCGTGCCCGAGGTCGCCCACGAGTTGATCGACGCGGGGGACATCGCGGGGCTGACAGGCAGGGTCCTGGAGTCCGGGCTGTCCCTGTCGCGGCTGGTTTCGACCGCCTGGGCGTCGGCATCGACCTTCCGGGGGACCGACAGGCGCGGCGGGGCCAACGGGGCGCGCATTCGCCTGGCGCCGCAGAACGCGTGGGAGGTCAACGAGCCGGCCGAGTTGGCGAAGGTGGTCGGGGTCCTCGAGGGGATCCGGGAGGAATTCAACGGAGCGCAGTCCGGCGGGAAGAGGGTTTCGCTCGCCGACCTGGTCGTGCTGGGCGGGTGTGCGGCGGTTGAGCAGGCTGCGAAGAGGGCCGGGCATGAGGTGCGGGTGCCGTTCTCGCCGGGCCGCACGGACGCGTCGTTGGAACAGACCGACGTGGAATCGTTTGCCGTGCTCGAACCGAGGGTGGACGGGTTCCGCAACTACCGCGGCAACGGAAACGGCCGGTCGGCCGCGGAGTTGCTGGTGGACCGGGCGGATCTGCTGACCCTGACCGCTCCCGAGATGACGGTGCTGGTGGGCGGCATGCGCGTCCTGAATGGCAACGTCGGGGGGTCGGAGCTCGGCGTGTTTACCGACCGGCCGGGTACGCTGACCAACGACTTCTTCGTGAACCTGCTGGACATGGGTATCGAGTGGCGGGAGTCAGCCGGAGGCGGGGACCGGTTCGAGGGCCGCGACCGCACGACGGGCGAGTCGAGGTGGACCGGGACCAGTGTCGATCTCGTCTTCGGTTCGAACTCCGAGCTGCGGGCGTACGCGGAGATCTACGCGTGCGACGACGGACAGGGGGCCTTCGTGCGTGACTTCGTGGCGGCCTGGGACAAGGTGATGAATCTGGACCGGTTCGATCTGGATACGGCGCGGCGGTCGGAGCTCCGGGCTCAATAGATCCCTGGAATAATCCGCCACCTCACCCGTTCCCGGTACTCCGCCCACTTCTCGGCCCCGTACTTCTCTGCGCAGAACCTGTCGTCCAGGCGCTGGCGGAAGATGAACAGCCCGACGATGAAGACGAAGTAGGTCCACGCCCAGGGAACGGCGAAGTGACCGAACACCAGGGCGATCGCCAGGGCATGGAATCCCTCGCCCAGGTAGTTGAAATGGCGCGCGACGCCCCACAGGCCGCTGCACAGGATCTTCCGGTGGCCGGCCTCGATGTACCCGGGCTCGATGAGCCCGAGAAACTTGCGCTCGGGCCACCGCTTGAAGGTGTACTTCTGCATGTTGGCGCCTCGCGCGATGCCCCATCCGATGAGGAACAGCGCGGTCGATCCGATGAGCCACACATGCGACCATCCCGGCGCGAACCCCGGGTCCGGATACACGGCCATGCCCCAGAGCGGCAGGATGTAGAGCCACCCGTAGACCATGAGGCCGCCCCAGATCATCTTGAAGCCCAGCCGCTCGTGGATCACGTCGTAGGTGTACAGCTGAACGCGCTCGAAGACGAAGTAGTCCGCGACGTAGAAGGTCAGGAACGCCGCGTAGAGGAAAACGCCCGGGTTGGCATCCGCACCGAACAATTCGTAGTGCCAGGCGGCCCCGGACATGGCGTTCAGGGACAGCATCGTCCCGCCGACGACGTACAGGTACATCTTGACGTCGAAGCGCTCGTTGAGGAACTGCAGCTCCAGGACGCGCCCCTCCCACAGTGCGGCGAAGGGGCGTTCGACCCTGCCGTCCGACCCCCCGAACACCGCTAGGATGGCGAATAGGACGCACAGGACCGTTCCCCCGGCGACGGCATGGATCGAGGCCCGGTAGAACCAGTCGTGCGGCATTCCCGTGAGTTCGAGGGCCCACACGATCACCGCGAGCGCGAACACCAGGATGCCGTTCAACCGGTAGTTGCGGGGTTCGTCGGTTTCCGGATTGGTGACGTAGCCGGGGACCCGCCTTCCAGGCAGCACGAGCTGAGCCACGAAGAACGCTGCGAAGATCACAAGCGGGGTGAAGAATCCCGCGATCGCTTCCGTCCGGGATAGCTCGAACAGATGTCCGATGCCGAGCCATTCGATCATGATCGGCTATCTCTTTCTCCGGTGACGCAGGTAATGACGACGGGTCGATCGGGCCCGGCAATGGCACGCCGGCGGGTCACAGGCGGGAGTGTAGGCGCGTGCGGGTTGGAGCGCAATGCGGCGCGGCGCGGTCGATTTCGGGCACATGTGATGGATTCGCCGGACTCTTGAGCGGGCCGGGACCGGGGAGATCAGGGGGTAGGGGACCGGCGATCGTTTCGGCAGTCTGTGTCAATTGCAGTTTACATTTTGACAAGTATCGTGTACACTTGGACGGCATGGTTGACCGAACCCGCTGCCCATAGACCGAGCGCAGGACCCGTGACCCCCCACACGGAGCGGACCGCAAGCCATGAAGAAGAGCAACCCCGCACCGAACCCGTTCGGAATTGCGGCTCTGGACCTGTTCGCGTCGGCGCTGGGCGCCTTCATCCTGATCGCGGTCGTCATCTTCCCGATGATCGGGGAGGTGGTGCCCGACATCCCGGCCCCGCCCGCTCCGATCATCATGGCGGTGCCGACGCCCGACTCGGTGATCTGCCCGGTGTGCCCCACGTGCCCGGTCGTCGCCGCCGTTACCAAGCCGATCGACTGCCCGGTGTGCCCCACCTGTCCGGTCCCGGAACCCGTGCCGGAGACGATCTGCCCCGAAGTCGCCGTACCCGACCCCGTCGAGTGCCCGGTCTGCCCGCTGGTGCCCGCCCCGGTCATCTGCCCGGAGCCCGCTCCCGCGCCCATCCAGGTCGACGCCCCGCACTTCCGGTTCCCCCACCTCGACATCATCGTCGCGCTGGATGTCACCAACAGCATGGGCGGGCAGATCGCCAAGCTGAAGGCGGAGGTTGAGCAGCTCGCCGTGCTTCTGAACCGGATCTCGCCCAGCTTCGGCATCGGCATGGTGGCATTCGGAGATCGGCGATGGGAGAGCCCGATGTTCCTGTTCCCGTTGCGGGAGCTCTCCGGTCCGGCCGCGAACCGCGATGCGTTCCGCACCTTCGTGAACGGCCTCTCGGTAGGCATGGGAACCGGGCGCGGTACCAATCCCGACCAGCCCGAGGCCTTCTACGACGCGCTTGCGGCGGCGTCGCGAATGACCTGGCGGCCGCGATCCGAGCGAAGGGTCATCGTGCTGGTGACCGACAACCCGGCGTACAGCGAGGAGATCGATCGGTCCATACAGGCCGCGACCGGCATCGGACGACCGGAGGGACATCGCGTGTCGACGGTCTACGTCAAGACCGGGGGCTCGAACAACTCCGCCACGGAGGAGTTTCTTCGAAGCGTCGCCGAAGCCGGCGGCGGCCAGTACGTGCGCGACGTGGGAGGCTCGCTGACGGTCAACCTGCTTCTGTCCCTGTTCTGACCGGCCCCGCTACCGTCCGCCCGGACTCCGTTCCTCGTGCAGCCTGTTGGACAGATTGCCGAGGCAGTACTGGCCGATCCTGTTCAGGGCACCCTCTTCCTTCCCCCGCATGATGTGCATCGCGAACATCAGCACCGCCGATTGCAGGAGGGCGAGCAGGGTCGTGTAGAACGCGACCCCGAGGTCCCCGGTCAACTGCTCCATCATCTCGGGTCCGATCGTTCCGTCCATGATGCTGGCGCCGGCGAACATGACCCCGGCGGAGCGCATCGCGAAGGCGATGCCCAGCACGGTTCCGATGAAGCCGAGCGTCGGTATCAGCCAGATGACGTAGCGCAGCATGTTGTACCGCAACTCGATTTCATGCTGGTAGAGCTCGAGCGACAGGTTCACCATCGAGTTGACCTGGTCCACCGATCCGCTGTTGCGGAACTGCAACAGGGCGCCGGTCAGCAGGCGTTGCAGCAGGTACCGCCTCTCCGGGTCGGACTCGACCACCCGCTCGTAGATCGGGGTAAGATCGCTCTTGCGCAGAATGGTCTCGTCGTCCTCGGGAAGCAGCCCGAGGTAGATCTGGTCGCCCTCCCGGCGGCCGGTGAAATGGCGCACCGCCAGCTCGCCGGCGGCCATGCAGAAGCCAAGCCACATCACATTCTGTATGGTGAACGGGTAGGGGAAGATGCGGGTGTTCCTGTCGACCAGCAGCTCGGCGCCCACGCTGTCGGCACCGGCGGGGAAGACGTACGACAGGGCCCCCACGAGGACGATCCCGGCCAGCAGGGAGACGAAGAGAGTCACGGCCCGGAACGGTACCTGCTCGTCCCTCTCCACGGGTCGTTGCGGGGTGTGCGCCCGCTTCGGCGGCGCGTCCGCGTTGTCGCTCATTGCCGCCCGCACTCGGGAAGGCGAACCCCGCCCAGCTGCGGATTGATGCCGGACTCGAAGCGCATCAGCGCCTTCGGTATGCACCCCGACAGGCGATTGTTGCTGAGCGTCAGCCGCTTGAGGTTGGTCAGGTTGCCCAGCTCGGGAGGGATCTGCCCGGAAAGCTGGTTGCCGCTGAGGGCGAGGAGCTCGAGGTGCCGCAGGTTGCCCAGCTCGGCCGGTATCCGGCCGGCGATCTCCGTACGGGACAGGCGCAGCCGCTTGAGGTTAACCAGGTTCCCGACTTCGGGCGGGATGATCCCGGTCAGGGGGTTGTTGTACAGGTGCAGGTCCACGAGGCTCGAGAGCGAGCCCAGTTCGGCCGGTATCTCGCCCGACAGCTGGTTGTCTTCGAGGTACAGCGCCTCGAGTTTGTCGAGCGCACCCAGTTCGGCCGGAATCGCGCCGGACAGCCGGTTTCCGCCCAGGTTGATGAGCTCCAGCTCCGTCAGGCGCGTGAGCCGCGGGGGAATCCCGCCCCCCAGATTCCGCCCGTTGAGATCGAGGCCCACGACGTTCTCGCCGCGCGACCGCACACCCGTCCAGGACCGACGATTCAGGGTAACGCGCCAGTTCAGGTCGCCGGTGGTCCCGGCCAGACCGCCTTTCGAAGCGAGGAGAAGCTGGTCGTCGGTGAGCCGCTCTTCGGCCCGTCGCTGCGCCGCCTCCAGGAGGTCGGCCTGTCGCTGCGCCGGGTCCGCCAACCGGGCGGCCGCGGTCCGGCGGGCCTCCTCCAGCCGTTCCTGCTCCGCCTGGCGTTCCTGCTCGGCCCGGCGCGCCTCCTCTTCCAGCCGTTCCTGTTCTGCCCGGCGGGCCTCCTCCGCGAGCCGCTCCTGCTCCGCTTGGCGGGCTTCCTCGGCCAGACGTGCCTCCTCCGCGATCCGGTCCATCTCCCGGCGGGCCTCTTCCGCGAGCCGCTCCTCCTCTGCCAGGCGGGCTTCCTCTGCCAGCCGCTGCTCCTCTGCACGCCGGGCGGAGTCGAGACGGGCCCGTTCCGCCAGCCGTTCCTCCCGGGCGATCCGGCGTTCCTCGGCGAGCCGCTGCGTCTCGGCTTCCAGCTCATCCCTGCGCCGCTGCTCCTCCGCCTCCGCCTCGGCCTGCCTGCCGGCCGCCACCAAATCCGCCAGGCTCGCGCGGTCCAGGTACCCGGTGGCATCGATTCCGCGGTCCGCCTGCCATTCGCGGAGCGCCTCGCGGGCCTCGGGTTCCAGCACGCCGTCGGCGTCCCCGTGGTAGCGGCCCTCGGCGGACAGTCCCAGTTCCACCAGCGCAAGGACATCGGTGCCGAGGCCGAGCTGTGTCTCCTGAGCCGCGGCGAGCTGCTCGGGCGTGAGGGTCCGGTTCCGCGCGATCGAGACCATGGCCGCCGCCATCCCCACGACCATGATGACGCCGGCCGCATAGTGGAGACGACGACGGCCTGCCCCGGGGCGGCGCATCACCGGCTCCAGGCGAGACCGATCTCGGTGCGGCCCACGACGCGCCTGACGAAGAGCTCAGGCCCCACCCGGGCGGCCGGAGCCCCCCGCGGCGCCGGCGACTCGACGACGCGTGAGATCGCCTCGATCTCGGCCATCTTCCTCGACCCGAGCACCCAATCGGCGGCGCCCCAGACTGCGAGCAGGCTTCCCACGCCGATGAACCACCTGTTCGCGGTTTCGGTCCGGTCCCGCCTGTGCACCGCGGACAGGTATTCCCACTCCGTATCGTAGTCCTCCCGCTCCGGGACACCCAGCCAGGGCAGCCACTTGACGGTCACGTAGGACCCACCCGCCATACCGGCGCCCCAGAGGAATTTCCTCTTCCCCGACCCGCGCCTCGCGGCGGCCTCCTCGTACTGCACCTCCAAAGCCGGATCGGCCAACGCGGGGAGCTCCCCTTCCATCGTCACCATGTCCCGGCTTCCCAGGATGTAGTCCGCGGCGCCCCAGGTGAGGAGACCAACACCGGCCAGCGTGACGGCATTCCTGACGGTCCGCGCCGAGGAGTGCCTGTCAACCGCGGACTGATGGGAGGCCGAGTCCGCATAGGCTTCCTCGTCCCCCGCCTCGAACACGACCTTGGTTGTGGCGATGGCGATCGCGGCCATCGCCCCTCCCCAGAGCCATCTCTTCAAGCCCGACGACCGGCGCGCCTTCGATCTCTCGTACTGCACGTGGATGTCCGGAATCCCGGCCCCCGTCATCGAGGGGTTCCCGCCGCCGGACGCGGCTCCCACGACCTCGACCTCGGAGGCCAGGACATATCCGATCAGGTCGTCCTCGCCGGGCTGCCCGGGGATCGACACGATGTGGTACGGACCGGACTCCCCGATCCAGTCGAGCGTAGCGCCCGGCGCCAGGTTGGCGATGACCGGGCTGGAATCGGACGGGTCGAGCCGGACGGCCGCGCCATCGCTGAGTGCCCGGACCTGTTGGGCCGAAGCGAAAGCGGGTGCTGCGAAGGAGACTCCGATGAACATGATGCCAGCGCCGACCAGGCCGAGCTTCAGCTTCATTCTCGTTGTTGCTTCCTCGCGCTGTCCTGATCCGCCCCAGGTGGACCAGTCCCGCTTTCGCGGACGGTTGGTTGCCCCGGTCGAATCTAGCGGAACGGCTTGGTGGGGTCTATGGAATTCTGGCACGGATGGGGTGGTGGGCGGGGCATCGACCTGTCCGAATCTGTCGCTGTGCTGTCGCCGTTCATGTCGACAAATGGTGTCCGTTTCTGCTATCAAAACAGTGCCAAACGTGTCGCTACGCCATGATCACGTGCGGCGCGCCGTGGACGATCGACGCCTCCCGGGTCAATTCATCCTCACCGGATCCGCCGTGCCGGCCGACGACGCGACCCGCCACACGGGGGCCGGACGCCTGACGCGCCTTCGCATGCGCCCGCTTTCGCTGTTCGAACTCGGGCGCTCTTCAGGCGAAGTCTCGCTGGCGGGCCTTCTGGACGGGGAGCATGTCTCGGCAGGCCGGGCGGTGATCCCGCTCGACGATCTGGCCGAGTTGATCTGCGTCGGCGGGTGGCCGGTCAACCTGGGACGCAGCACGCGGCTGGCACTTCGCGCCAACGTGGATCATCTGGACGAGATCCGCCGCCTGGACATTGCGAATGGAGACGGCAGGCGGAGAGACCCGGTGAGAGTGGGAATGCTGCTTCGGTCCCTTGCCCGCAACGTCGCCACCCCCGCGGCGACCGCGACCCTCGCCTCCGACACCGGCGAAGGCGTGTCCGCGATCACGGAGCACACCGCGGCCGGGTACCTGAGGGCGCTCGAGCGGATCATGATGGTCGAGAATCAACCCGCCTGGCCCACGCACCTCAGGTCGAGGTCGGTTCTGAGACGCAAACCGGTTCGACACCTCACGGATCCTTCGCTAGCGGTGGCCGCCGTTCGGGCGACGCCCGCCCGCCTGCTCCGCGACCTCGACTTTCTGGGGCTCCTCTTCGAGTCGATGGGTAGTGCGGGATCTGAGGGTCTACGCCCAGGCCGCGGACGCCGAGGTGTTCCACTACCGGGAGAAGGGGGGGTTGGAAGTGGACGCGATCGTGCAGGCGAACGACGGTCGCTGGGCGGCTTTCGAGGTCAAGCTGGGGGAGGGGAGGGTGGATGAGGCTGCGCGCAATCTGCGGAGGTTGGCGGCGCGGGTGGATCCGGAAAGGATGGGGGAGCCGGCGGCGCTGGGGGTGATTCCGGTGGGGGGGTTGGGGCCGTAGGCGGACTTCGAACGCTACAATGGCCTATGACCTTGAAGACGGTCTTGTTGCCGTGCGCTTCTGAAATCGTCACATTCTGTCAGCGCCATCAGAAAGCCCGCCGTCCCTGGCCAGATTGAGCAGCTTCGGGAAGACCCACAGTGCGGCCCTACGCCCGGCGGGCGGGACGAGCTCCCGTAGAACGCCGCCCTCCCGCAGCACCGTCAGAACGCGGCGTGCCGTCGACGCCGGAGTCCCTGCGTTCCGCCCGAAGTCGGTGCTCGCAAAGATCGGCCTCTCGAACACCCAGTCCACCGCCAGCGTCGCGTACTGCGACCGGGTCATCCTGGGAATTCGGTTCCTCAGGTCGTCGTGCAGCTCCAATATCCCCTTCGCCTTCGCCAGGTTCTCCTCCGCCTGGGCGCGCACGGCCTTGAGGAAGAAGAGAGTCCATGCCGTCCAGTCGTGGTCGCGCGACACCCCAAGGAGAGAGTCATAGTAGTCGTTCCGGTTTGCCTCCAGGAATCCGCTGACGTAGAGGTGCGGCCGCTCCATCATCTTCCACTGCCAGAGCAGCAGGGGGACGAGCATGCGGCCCAGGCGACCGTTCCCGTCCAGAAAGGGATGCAGCGCCTCGAACTCGGCATGGAGCACGGCTAACTGAACCAGGCGGTCCGGCACACCGTTCGCGCCTTCGTTGGCATACCTTTCCCACCGGCCCATGGCATCCGGGATCTCGTGGGCGGCAGGGGGAACGAAGCGGGCCTCCTCGATTCCGCACCCGGGGGGACCGATCCAGTTGGGCGTCTTCCGGTACTCACCCGGCGACTTTCCCGTCCCCCGCACGCTGTCCAGAAGCACTGCGTGGGCCCTGCGAATCACGCGGCCGCATACCGGAAGCGTCTCCAGCATCAGCTCGGCCTCGTGCATCGCCCGGCGGTAGTTGAGGATCTCGTGGATGTCCTCCCGGCGCTCCGGCGACTCGGCGTCGGCCCCGGCCTCCACTTCCAGCACCTCGGTCATCGTCGCCTGTGTCCCCTCGATGCGCGACGAGAGCACGGTCACCCGTCGGTGGAAACGCGCCCGCGTGATAGTGGACCGGAGGCATCATCCGCCTCCTCGCCCTACCGTAGGGCTCACCAGTCGTTCTTGTCGGTCTATGGGGGCAATAGTGGGTGACAACCGATCTTCTGGACGCTAGATTTGGCGAACTCAGGGCCCGGAGCGGGGCCATTGCAAACGCGGGGGGGGGGGGTGATTGAATTGGCATCGGCGGCTGATCGGCTCGCCGGTGGGTCGGACGGGGTGCATTCGGAAAGCGACGTACGGCGTTCGAGTCAAGCATCGGGGTGCTGCGGGACAGGCTGTGTAATGTGAAGTTTCCAATGTGGAAACTGTACTTTACATGGGGGGACGGGCGTGGCGTGTGCCGAGAATGACATTGATGAGGTTCCAAACCCGATGCCTTAGCTTGATTCGGTGAACCGGCCGGGAATGCCCGATGGAAGTTGGTCCGACATGTAGGTTGGACCATCGGCGAAGGTCCCCGCGCCACCGGAGCCACTCAGGGAGCAAGGGCCGTGTCTGTACACCTTTCGGAAGCCGAGATCCCAACAGCCCTCTCCCAGGGGGAAGGGCAGTTCCGCGAGTTCAAGTCGGCTTGGGACCGGAGTGCGGGCTCGCCCCGGAAGCTGAATTGGAAGACCCTGCGGGACAAGATCGCCGATGCGGTTGCGGCGTTCGCCAACGCGGACGGCGGCCTCCTCTTCGTGGGCGTGGAGGACGACGGACGTCCGAGCGGCCACGGCTACTCCGACAAGCATGTGGAGGGCCTGCTGGCGGTGCCGGACAGCCGGCTTCGGCCGGGAGTCCGCTGTAGGACCGCCCGAGTCGAGATCGATGGCAAGGAGGTGCTGGTGTTCGATGTGCCTCAGTCCACGGAAGCTGTCATGGTGGAGGCCGATGGCTTCCCATACCGGGTTGGTGCCGGGATTCAGCTGGAGCCGCAGGAACTGATCAACCAGCGGAAGCAGGCGCTGCGGGTGGTGGGCTACGAGCAGCGATTCCGGGCGGAGGCCACACTTGATGACCTCGATCTGGAGTTGGCAGGCCGATTCCTGGACCGGACGCCGGTGGGCAAGCGCGCCATTGAGGAGGCCTTGGCGTACTACGGCCTGATCGACCGCTACCTCGGGCAGTGGAAGATCACCAATGCGGGGCTCCTGCTTTTCGCTCGCCGCCCGGCGCTCAAGTGGCACCCGAGGGCGGGGATCAGGGTTTTCCGCGTCGCGGGAAGGAAGCGGCTCCACGGACGTCGGCGCAACGTGACGCAGGTCGGGCGCGCGGACCCTCCGCTGGCCTTGTCTCTGACGGAAGCCAGAGCACTGGCCGGGGCTCAGGTTCGGCAGAGCGAGCGGCTGAACGGGCTCTACTTCGAAGGCGTGCCGGAGTACCCGGAGTTCGCCTGGCAGGAGGTACTGGTCAACGCCATTGCCCATCGCGACTATGAGGTCACCAGCCGCGAGACGGAGGTCTGGTTCTACGACGACAGGGTCGAAATCTCCAATCCGGGGAACCTGATTGCGCCCGTGACACTCGAGCGCCTCCGGGAGGGCGGTCGCGCCCACGGAACGAGGAACCCGATGCTCGTCAGGGTGCTGGCGGAGGTCGGCGCCATGCGGGACGAGGGAGAAGGCATCGCACGCATCTTCGACGAGATGGCAGACCGGCGGCTGCCCGATCCGGACATTGAGTGCGATAGCGGTCTGTTCACCTTCAGGCTCTTCGCGGAAGGGGGCGGTTCCGGGTAGGACCCGCTACCACGGTCCGCCGGCCCGCTCCCTCATCCACGCCATCATGCCCTCGACGAGTTCCTTGAACCTTTTTCGCAGCCGACGATTGGGGCGCAGGACGCGCCGCATTCCCTTCGCCAGGAGATGGTTCTTCATGGTGCTGTCGCGGTAGGTGCCGTTCTTGATTCGCTCCAGAAGCAGGTCGGCGAGACTGCCGCCCCCAGCCATGTACTCTTCCAGCTGCTCGAGCTCCGACACAGAAAGCACCTGCAGTGGGCGTGCCTTGCGGTGCTTCAGCGCATTGCGATCGGCGATGACACCTTCGATCGTCCGGTAGAAGAACGGCTCCACGGGGATCGTTTCGAGGGTGACCACCAGCGGCAGGTAACGCGTTACGGTCTCTGGCCTGACCAGATCCGCCAGATTCCCGCTCTCGACGGCCAGTATCGTGTCGTCGAACTGCTCAGCCGCCTTGCCGAAGATGTTCCCAACCTTGCTCCGCAGCCCATCGAGGTCTCCCCCGGCCCGGACTCCGTAGGGGAGTAGCGTGGCCTTGCATTCGAGCAGCAGAACCGTGTCGCCGTAGAGTACGGCGCCGTCGCACGCCTTCATCCCGGCGGGGATGCGCTCGCGAAGTGACTTCCCGTCCGCGTAGCGTCCAGCTTCGTGCGGAAGGACCCGCCGGAGCAGAGCCTCGACGTAGTCCTCGAACACATGGCCTATGTGGATGAAGTACTCGCGACGCCGGGCGTCGTCATTTCGCTTGCTGGGCCGGAGAAAGACGTGGTGCAGCCCGGTAGTGATCTTCCAGCGGAGGAGCCGCACCGAAGGACAGTACAGACGCCCCTCAAGGCGGACCAGGGGTGAGCGGTCCAGCGGCGCGATATCGTACGGCCGCAAAGAGCCCGGTCCACAGCCTCGTTCGCGCAGTGTCGCCTTTGCTTTGCCTGCATCCGCTGCGAACAGGGTGGTCAACGCGTTGATTTCGCCATCGGAGATGTTGAGAGCCTGCATGTAGGCTTGGAGGCTCAGCGGTCCAGGTGGTTGATCTGACTTGGGGTCAATGGTCTGCCAGTTCGCAAGCAGAGCGAGTCCCATTCCCCAGGCGAAGTCGGGATCAAGTCCCGTAATCTCCCGAAAGCGAGCTCGAAGATCGACGGCGCTATCGTCGTCGGGCCGATGGTCCGAAAGGTAGAGGTCGTGCGTTCGGGCCAGAGATTCCGCGAAGTCTTCCGACGCGTTGAACGTCCCGTTCATCACGATGAACCTGAGCCAAGCGTCCCGGTTGGCGCGTGACCGAAAGTCAGGCGGGCCAGCCAAGTCCTCTTCCCGGTCGATCAGATCAGCGGCCATGATCAGCGCCTCACCGATCGGCTCGACCGATCCGCTCGACCTCTCAGTCACATGCGGGCAGACCAGCAGCGCGATCTTCGCGATCGCGACCACCTGCTGTTCACTGAAGAACCACACCGGGTCGGTCACCCCCTCGGGCTTCAGCCTCTCCCGGTAGGCTTGGAAAGCGCGCCCGACCCTGTCGGGGTCCTGGAACAACGCCTGGATGATCCGGCGCTGGCCTTGGAGCGGCTCATAGAAGTTGAGCAAGGCGCTGACGCCACCCAACACGAGCAGCACCTGCCCAAGCCCAAATCCCGACAACCGATCTGCCACATCCTTCCAGGAAGCTCGCTCCCCATAGACGTCGTGCCACGTGCCACGGACCTGAAACCACTCCATTCCCGAGGGCCGGTCTGGCTTCGCGAGGCGATCCGGCAGAAAGAGGCCTGTCTCTGTGGAACGTGTGAATCCACGTGCTACGGTCGACTCTGGGCCGGGAGATCTGCGCGAGGGCACGGTCATCCTGTCACCCGAACACGAAATGCAGTCGTATCACAATCAGCCTCACCGAACGAGCTGCTCCAGGAGCCTCCGCAGCATCCGGCCCTCTCGTCCACCTCGCGCCGCAAGAGCCACCACCGGGGGCAAGGAGATCCGGATCACACCACAGGTCCGCCACGCAGGGGGGCATGATCGGTGGTTCGTGCCGTGCACCCCCTTCACGACACCGCCCTCCCCCGCACCCGCACCACGAACAACCCCTCCCCCCAGCTCGACACCACCACAACCCCACTCTCAAAGAACGGGTAATTACTCCAAGCCCCCCCAAACGCCGGCAACCCCGCATCATCCGGCACCGTATCGAAGTACCCGATCTCCACCGGATTCTCCACATCGCTGATGTCCAGCACGCGCAGCCCGCTCATCAGGTTCGCCTGGTACAGCCGGTTCCCGCGCACGTACTGGTTGTGGTCGATCGTCCCCGTCTCGGCGAAGTGCTCCTTCAGCAGCAGCGGATCGTCCAGGTCGGCCACGTCCCAGATGAGCGTCCGGGTCCGCTCCACGCTGCCCTCCACCTCGTCCCCCTCGTCGCCCATGAAGAAATAGCGGTGGTCCTCGGTCAGCCAGCCCTGGTGCGCGTAGGCCACGTTGGGATACTCGCCGCGGGCGACGGCGACGGGGTTTTCGCGGTCGGTCACGTCGGCGATGCTGAGCGCGGTCTCGTTGGCGCCGAAGCAGATCTCGCGGCCCTGGTAGTCCTCGTCGGGACCCCGGTAGGTGACGCACTGGGGGTCGTGGGAGTAGCCGGTGCGCGCTCGGCCGGTGGTGCCGTCGGCGAAGCAGCCCAGGAAGACGGGCTCGGCGGGAGTGCGCACGTCGATCATGTGGAGGCCGCCGCCGCAGGTCTCGCCGCCCATGCTGCTGCCGACTGCGTACGCCGTCCCCGTCTCCTCGTTGATAACGATGTTGTGGGCGCTGTGGATGCCGTCGTAGCGGGCGGTCTCCGCGAAGGTGACGGGCGGGCCCGAGGCGTCCCGCAGTTGGGTGAGGTCGAAGATCTGCACGCCGTGTGCCCCGGCGCCGTCGGCGACGATGAAGGCGTGGTCGCGGTACACCTTGATGTCGCGCCAGAGGTTCTCGGTGGCGCCCTCGGTCAGGGGGAGTTGGCCGGCGTAGCGGGGGTTGGCGGGGTCGCTGAGGTCGACGAAGGCCGTGGCGTCGGAGCGTCCCACCAGCGCCCAATCCCTGCCGGTCACGGGGTCGGTCCAGCCCCAGATGTCGTTGAGGATGGTGCCCGGATCGGCGCCCAGCGCGTCGAGCGGCACGAAGGCGACCAGGTCGACCTGGGAGCAGTCGAACGGACCAGTCGCGCCGTCGGTGCAGGGGGCCTCCCCGCCCATGACCGCGTCGAGGGCGCGGGTGGACTCGCGCAGGGTGGTGCCTTCGACCCAGGCGCCGTCCTCGCGCTCGAAGACGACGGCGGCGCCGAGCCGCAGGTCCGCATTCGAGGCCGCGACCACCGCCACGTCGCCGCGCAGGGCGACGAAGGAGCCGAAGAGGGCGCCGCGGTTGAATCCGGGTGCGGGGATGGTGTTTTCGCTCTCCAGCGTCATGGCCCCCTCCACGACGCGGAAAACCTGTGTGCCGCCCGTGCCCTCGCCCGCTCCGCTCGCGCCGACCCATGCGCTGCGGCCGTCGAAGGCCACCGCCGAGCCGTAGCCGGCGGGGCCCGCCTCGGGGAAGAAGAGGCGGGCTGTCTCGTTCCACTCGCCGTCGTCGCTCCTGGTGAAACGGGCTGCCGCGCCCGCTCCCTCGTTCGCGCCGGGAGCCCCGGCGAGGACGGAGGTGCCCGACGCGGTCAGGCTTGTGCCGAAGGCGTCGCCGCCGCGGCCGTCGGAGAGCGACAGGACCGCGATGGGAGAAGGGCCGGTGGCCGGTGAGCCGGCGTCGAAGACGTGGACCGCGCCCCGGTCGTCACGGGTCCCGGGCGCTCCGACGAAGAGGAGGTCGCCGGTAAGGGAGAGGGACGCGCCGAAACGGTCGATGGCGGAGAGGATGGGGGAGGGGAGAAGCGTGGCGGACCCGCCTGCCGCCGGGAACCGCAGCACGGCGCCGGGGCCTGCGTCGGACGGCGCACCGAGGTAGACGGCGTCGCCGGAGAGCACGACGGAGGTACCCGCGCCACGGATCTCCCCGTCGGCCGGAGGCACGAACTCGATCGTCTGCGCCCACGCGCCATCGTTGCCCCGCTCGAAGATGTAGGCGCCGCCCCGATCCTCACCACGCCCCGGCGAGCCAACCAGCAACCGGTCCCCGTCGACCGCCAGCGCCGCCCCGAACTCGTCCCCGATCTCCACATCGTCGCCCGTGATGATGTACGCGAACTCCCAGCCTTCGTCCCCTCGCTCGAACACGTAGACACTCCCCGGCGACGGGTAGATCGCACCCGCCACCCCCCCGCCGGTCCGCCCCACGAAGATCTCCCCATCACCGATCGCGATCGCGGCCCCGAACCCGGCGGCCCTCCACGGCGCCTCGTGCTCGGGCGAAAAGGCCTGACCACCCAGGGGACCGGATGGCACGAGGAGCCCCACGGCACTCGAAACCGTGGCAAGAAAAACGCTCGTGGCGGACGAGAAGACTCTGGACCTCATGGCGATGCTCCCTTCATGGCTGGGTGAGCTTCAAAATCCATCGCCCCGCTGCCGGACGCAAACCAGTCAACTGCACATTACATTATGGAAATCGGAGTTGACATTCACCGCGCCTACGTGCCCAGCGCGATGGTGTCACAGCCCTCTCACCGCGCCCGCTCGCTCATCCATGTGGGGATTTCGCGCCGACCATGCAGGACACGCCACACGTCGATGTGGCCACTCCCTTCCATGTAGAAGACGATTTGGGGATGGGACTCGAGCGCCCAAAACCTCAGCCCTTCCAGGTTCAGCTCATGTCCATATCGAGGCGACCCCGATGCGGGATGGCGGGCGATGTGCCGCAGAGCCACCTCGAGCGCATCGACGAAACCGAGCGCGACATCCGCTCCAGCCTCTTCCGCATAGTGGGCCACCGCATCGTCCA